>NZ_JBCLVL010000012.1:0-178083 GCF_048537895.1 Gordonia sp. CPCC 206044 | reverse complement strand
GCAGCGCGCCAAATCTTCCGAATCCTCGAGCACCCACCCGCTTGACCGAACATAGGAGCGTCCCACCCAACGGACCGCTAACCGACGACAGTGGCCGCCTGTCGGGCGATGGCGAGTTCTTCGTTCGTGGGCACCACCAGGACGTCGACCGTGGCGTCATCGGCCGAGATACGTCGAGCTTCCTTGCTGCGCACCGCATTCCGCTCTGCGTCGACCACGATGCCATAGTGCTCCAGGCCCGCCAGCGCATCGGCGCGCACCGACGCCGCATTCTCCCCCACCCCGGCGGTGAACGTGATCGCGTCCACCGGGCCGAGTTCGATCATGTACGCACCGATGTACCGTCGCAGCCGGTGGATGTAGACCTCGTAGGCCTTGCGTGCCCCGCTGTCTCCGGCCGCCATCTTCTCGGTGATCGATCGGAAGTCGTTCTCGCCGCAGAGCCCCTTGAGTCCCGACCATTTGTTCAGCAGCGTGTCGATCTGGTCCACACCGAGTTGCGCAACCCGGTTGAGGTGCAACAGGACTCCCGGATCGATGTCGCCACTCCTGGTCCCCATCACCAGTCCTTCCAGGGGCGTCATCCCCATCGAGGTGTCGATGGGGCGCCCGCCGGAGATCGCCGATGCGGAGGCTCCGTTTCCGAGGTGCAGGACGATCTGGTTCACCTCGCCGATGGGACGTCCGAGAAAATCGGCCACCCGACCGGACACGTACTCGTGGCTGGTGCCGTGAAACCCGTAGCGGCGCACCCCATAGTGCTCGGCTACCTCTCGGTCGATGGCGTAGGTCGCCGCGGCATCGGGCAGTCCGTGGAAGAAGGCGGTGTCGAAGACCGCCACCGACGGGACCTGCGGGAGTTGCGACCGGGCCGCCTCGATGCCGATGAGGTTCGCGGGATTGTGCAGCGGTGCGAGGTCGGAGATCCGGCCCACTTCTTCCACCACGTCATCGGTGATGAGCGTGGGGCGATGGAAGATCTGACCGCCGTGGACGACCCGATGCCCCACGGCGAGCAGACCTGCGGTGGCCAGGGCCGTTCCGCATTCCGCGAAGAGGTCCTGCGCAACCGAGATGGCGGTGCGGTGATCGGGCAGTTCCGCGTCCTGCGTGATGGTCTCCCCACCCTGGTGGTGGGTGATCGACGACTGCATCTCGCCGATCCGTTCGGCGATGCCGTCGGCGATCACGATCTCGGTATCGGGATTGATCAGTTGATATTTCAGCGAGGACGAGCCTGCGTTGAGCACCAGCACGGCACCGGTCGCGGAGGTCACGGTCATCAGCTCGCCTCCGTGGCAACCGACATCTGCGCCTGGATGGCGGTGATCGCGACCGTGTTCACGATGTCGGAGACCAGCGCACCGCGGGAGAGATCGTTGATGGGTTTGTTGAGGCCCTGCAGAACCGGACCGATGGCGATCGCATTGGCGCTGCGCTGCACGGCCTTGTAGGTGTTGTTGCCGGTGTTGAGGTCCGGGAAGATCAGCACCGTCGCCCGACCGGCGACCGGCGATTCCGGCATCTTGGTGGCCGCGACGCTGGGTTCGACCGCGGCGTCGTATTGAATCGGACCTTCCACCAACAGCTCCGGGGATCGTTTCCGCACCAGTTCGGTGGCCACGCGCACCTTGTCGACGTCGGCACCGCTGCCCGACTGTCCGGTCGAATACGAGAGCATCGCCACCCGGGCGTCGATACCGAATTGCGCTGCGGTACTCGCCGACGAGATCGCGATGTCGGCCAGTTGCTCCGCCGTGGGATCGGGCACCACCGCACAGTCCCCGTAGGTCAGCACCTTGTCCGACAGACACATGAAGAACACGCTCGACACGGTGGAGACACCGGGTTGGGTCTTGATGATCTCGAACGACGGGCGGATCGTGTGCGCGGTGGTGTGCACCGCACCCGACACCATCCCGTCGGCCTTGCCGGTGTGCACCATCATGGTGCCGAAGTACGAGACGTCGCGCATGACCTCTTGGGCCCGTTCGTGATTCATGCCCTTGTGTTTACGCAACTCGGTGTAGACGGAGGCGAACTCATCGAGATACGCCGACGATGCGGGGTCGATGACGTCGACCTCGTCGAGGATCACGTCGAGTTCGGCGGCGCGTGTGCGCACTGCGTCGACGTTGCCGAGGAGGGTCAGTCGCGCCACACCTCGGCGCAGCAATCGGCCCGCCGCGCGCAGGATGCGGTCCTCCTCACCTTCCGGCAACACGATGTGACGGACCTGGGCGCGCGCTCGTGCCAGCAGGTTGTACTCGAACATCTGCGGGGTGACCACCGGCGGTGTCCGGACGTCGAGCACCTTGAGCAGTGCGGCCGCATCGACGTGCTCTTCCATCAGCGCAAGGGCGGCATCGATCTTGCGCGCCGATCCGACCGCGACCCGGCCCCGTGTATGGGCCGCGGTTCGCGCGGTCTCGTAGGTGCCCTGCTCACAGCAGAGGATCGGCAGCGTCGGTTTGAGCCCGTGGACGAGCGCCTCGATCATCGGGTGCGGTTTGAGACCACCGTTGAGGATCAGCCCCGACAGCCGCGGAAAACCTTGCGCGGTATTGGCATTGACGAGTGAGAGCAGCACGTCGGAACGATCGGCGGGCGTTATCACGACGGTGCCGTCGGTCAGTCGTTCCAGGATGTGTTCGACCGTCATGCCGCCGACCATCACCTTGAGGGCCTCGCGGTCGAGCAATTCCTCGTCGCCGCTGTACATCTGGCCACCCAGGGCGTCACGGAGCTCGGCCATGGTGGGCGCGAACAGGATCGGTTCCTCGGGCAGGCACCACGTGGGGATGCCGGTCTTGCGCAACTCCTTGCCGACCGCCACCAACTGTTGCGGATCGCAGCGATTGGCGATGAGCGCCGCCGTGGTGGCGTGCGCCGCGGAGATCTCGCTGAGTGCGAGTTCCGCGAGGCCACGCACTTCCGCGGGTGTGCGGTCGGCGGCCTTGAGCGCGAGGAGGATCGGCGACGACAGATTGGCCGCGATGCGGGCGTTGTAGCTCAGTTCGGACGGACTGCCGACGTCGGTGTAATCGGATCCGATCACCAGCACCGAATCGCAACGGGCTTCGACCGCGTGGAACCGCGCGACGATCTCTGCGATGGCCCCTTCCGGATCGGCATGCACCTGCTCGTAGGTGACACCGATGCTGTCCTCATACGGGATGTCGACCGAATCGTGTTCGACGAGGAGATCGAGGATGTAATCGCGTTCGCCTGCGGCCGCACGGGAGATCGGGCGGAAGACACCGACCCTGCCGCCGGTCGCCGACAACAGGGCCAGCATGCCCAGAGCGACCGTCGATTTCCCGGTGTCCCCCTCTGCAGAGGCGATGTAGATGCTGCTCGACGTCACAGTGTCTGCACCCATGGAGCCCACCCTATCGGCCGCGGGTGTGGCTCATCGGTCAACGACGTCAGGAATCACACCAGAACGCCGGGGTTGCAGATCCCCGCCGGATCGAACACCTGCTTCACCGCCCGCAACGCGTCGAGTGCCAGATCACCGATCTCCTGGTGATAGGTGGCTCGGTGGTCGCGGCCGACAGCGTGATGGTGGGTGATTGCCGCACCTGCCGTCCGGATCGCCGCGTTGGCCGCGGACTTGGCCGTCCACCACTGCGCGATCGGATCATCGGTTTCCGGGCACACGACCGTGAAGTAGAGCGACGCACCTGTTGGATAGACGTGACTGATGTGGCACATGACCAGCGGCGGTGTGCCCTGTGCCGTCAGCGCCTCGGTGACCGCGTCGGTCACCGAGGCCTTGAGCTCGGCGATGTGCGACCAATAGGTGACGGTCTCCAGGGTCTCGACCAACACTCCCGCGTCGAGCAGTGGATCACGCAGGTAGGGACCGCGGAATCGGCCGGTCCGCCACGCCTCGCCCGGTCCGCTGCCCGCGCATGTGCCGCCGAGGCGTTCGAGGACGGCACTCACCCTTGTGCGTCGCGACTCGACGTCCTCGGCGGTGCCCTCGTATCCCACCACGGCCAGACAGCCGCCGGGGTCGACGCCGATGGCCCCGGGATCGGACAGGTTGATCGACGTCTCCACGTCGTCGGAGAGTCGGACCACCGTGGGCAGCGGCCCGTCTTGTGCCAGCGTGCGCAACGCCGTGGCACCGGCCGCGAAATCGGTGAAATGCCATCCTTCGAAGACCCGATGCGACGGTGCCGGATGGATGCGGACGGTGACCTCGGTGATGATCCCGAACACACCTTCGGAGCCGAGGATCAGTTGCCGCAGATCAGGACCCGCCGCCGAGGCAGGTGCCGTACCGACCTCGAAGGTGCCCCGCGGTGTGGCCAGCACGAGGTGTTCGACCATGTCGTCGAAGCGTCCGTAGCCGGCCGACGACTGGCCGGCCGACCGGGTGGCCGCGTAGCCGCCGATGCCGGCCCCCTCGTAGGACTGCGGAAAGTGACCGAGTGTGAATCCCTTGGCGCGCAACAACTCCTCTGCGCGAACGCCTCGAAGACCGGCCTGCAGCGTTGCGGTGCGGGAGATCTCGTCGACGGACACCAGCTCGTCGAGGCGTCGGAGATCGACGGTCACCGCTCCGGTGAATCCTGCGCGGTCCGGGGTCAGCCCGCCCACCACCGAGGTCCCGCCGGTGAACGGCACCACCGCGACACGCTGCTCGGCACAGATCTCCAGGATGCGCACGACCTCATCGTGTGATCCCGGTTGGACGACCAGGTCCGGCGCGTCGGTGGCGTCCCCGGCGCGCAAGGCGAGGATGTCCGGAGTCGAGTAGCCCCGTGTGTGGGCGATGCGCGCAGATCGATCGTCGGTCACGTGCGCGGCGCCGAGCACCTCACTCAGGGAGGCACGTACGGCGGCGGGTACCTGCGGTCGAGCGAGCTCGATGTCGTCGGCGGCGATCGCGCGATGGGCACCGCCGTCGTCGGTACCGACCAGCGCCGCAGCTGCGGCCGGGAGGTGCCCGGGAGTGCCCGGGTTACCCCACCGAGGTCGTTGCATCTCGACGAGCGGGAGCACCGTCTCGTCCGGACCGTCGTTCGCGGCACTCTCCGACTGCTCCGTCACGGACACCCTCCTCGAACGGCGTTACACATTGAGCGTAACTGTCACGCGGGCGCGACGGGTGTATCGGGTCAGCCGACGATGGCGCGCACCACCAGGTCGGCGACCTCCTCGTCGGAGAGCGCGGTGTCGGGGATCAGCATCAACGAATAGATGGTGCGGACCAGGAACTCCGCGGCACCCCGCGGATTCGGGGTCAGCTGCTCGGCGACGTCCGGCTCGAGATCCGGCAACGTCTGTTCGACGATCTGATGGATCAGCGTGGGTCCCGGGGCGTCGGTCGTGGACACCAGCGCTCGGACGATCTCTTCCGGCTCGTTGCGCAGGACGTACTGCAGCGCCTCGTGTTCTCTGATGTACGGCAGGACGTTGAGCACCTGCGCACGGATCTTGCCGACCGGGTCGGGCGCGGTCTGCGACCATTCGCGCAGTTTGATCCGCAGCGTGGCGACCTCACGCTCGACGATGGCCGCGACGAGCGCCTCGCGACCACCGAACATCCGGTAGGCCGTGGCACGGGCGACTCCGGCCTGGCGCGCAACCGAGGTCAGGCTCAGCGCCTTGGCGCCGAAACGCGAGACGAGAGCGACCCCCACATCCACCATGCGGTCACGATCCATGGCATCAAGGTAGTCGAATCCGCACCCTCGCCCGGTCAGCGCGTGGGCGTCGTGGTGGTGGTCGTGGTCGGCGGTCCGGACGAAGGCGGTTGCGACTGCGAACGCGTCGGCGTGCTGGTCGCCGGCCGGTCGGGCGTGGACGGCGTGCGCGTCGATGTCCGGGTGTCCTGCGACGACGTCGAGTGTGTCCGGCTCTGCGTCGGGGAGGGCACCGCCGAGTACGTCGGGAACGGCACCCACAACACGGCTCGCCGCGTCACCTCCCGACCGACCGCACTCCGGCAGTCGAGAGCGTATGCCTGACGGCCGGCCAGCGCGGACATCGCTGTGAGAATCCCACGCTGTCGGGGTCCGAGGGACACGGAGTCGACCGGAGGTCGCGTTCCCGGGCGGCCGAGCGTGCAGACCACCGGGACGGGCCCGCTTGCCGTGTTGCGGAGGTCGACGGAGACGGTGTTGCCGGACACCGTGAATCGACAGTCCGGCGTCGGGCCGGTCCCGGTGAACGTGCCGCACGGGGTCGACACGTATCGGGGCGCAGCCGACGTCGGCGACGGATCGACCGTCAGCATGGTGATCCCGCTGCCTGCCGCCACCACCGCTGTGGCACCGACGACCATGGTGAGCTTGCGCATCCGCACACTCCTCGCCGACGCATGCACAGCACGGCAGACGTTCTCGTCGAAGGACCGACCCTGGTGCTCAGCCTAACGAGTCGGCGCCGACACGGAAACCGCTGCGTCGGCCGCGGACCGGGCGCGGCGAGGCACCAACCCGCGCCCCACGGCCACGCCGGCGAGGCACAGCACACCACCGACGATCCGGAGCACCGTCGGAACCTCGTCGAGAAGCAGCCACGACATCACGATCACGATGGCCGGCACGACGAGCGTGGTGGCGGCCATCGCGCCCGCATCGGTCCGGGCGAGTGCGTACGCCCACGTGGAGAACGCGATCGCGGTGGGCCCGACACCGAGGTAGATCACCGCCGCGACCTGACCGGCATCGACCGCCGACAGCTCGTCGAATGCCCTGGGCGCGAAGGGAATCGTCGCGACGAGCCCGGCGAAGGCGCCGAGCCAGGTGGCGCTGAGCGCGTCGACGTCGCGGAGCGCGACCTTCTGCAACAACACACCGCCGGCGTAGAGCACCGCGGAGATCCCACCGAGGGCGATACCGAGCCAGTCCGCATGTGCACCGCCGCCACCGAGGGTGATGACGACGACGCCCGTGAACGAGATCGCGATGCCCACCGCCAGAACCCGCGAGAAGCCCTCTCCGAGAAAGAGTCCGGCGAAAACGGCGACCAGGATGGGGGCAATGTTGACGAGCAGCGACGAGGTACCCGCATCCAGGTGTTGCTCGGCCCAGTTGAGCACCACGCTGTAGGCACCGAACCATGCGATCCCGTAGGCGATCACCAACGCGAGCGCGCGTCCACGTGGCACTCGGACGAAGGCCGTCGCCGACCCGGAGGTGCGTCGCGAGACCACGACGATGACGGTCAACGCGGCGACACCGAACAACAGCCGTAGAAATGCCATCGCACCCGGCGAGAACACCGGACCGAGCGCACGGATCGCGACGAACGCCGACGCCCAGAGAACGACCGTGACACCGGCGGCGATCGAGGGCAGGGCGGCGGGGTGTCCGGAGCGCATCAGCATGCGCCCAGGATCACCGCCCGGCAGCAGTTAGCACAAGCGACTATTTGTTGACCATAGTTAAGTGTCACTGTAATTTTGTTGCCATGATCGATCCCCACCGCCTGCGGGTGTTCCGCGCGGTCGTCGCGGAGGGATCGATCGGTGGTGCGGCCCGCTCCCTGGGTTACACCTCGTCGGCGGTCAGTCAGCACATCGCAGCGCTCCAACGTGAGACCGGCCTGACGCTCGTCGAGCGGGACGGTCGCGGCGTGACGCCCACCGCCGCCGGGCGAATCGTCGCCGAGGAATCGGCAGCAGTCTTCGATCAGCTGGCCCGGATCGACGGCATCGTGCACGATCTCCGACACGGCCGCGCAGGCCGATTGTCGGTGAGCTACTTCGCCTCGGCGAGCACCACCTGGATCCCCCCGATCGTCGCCACCATCACCGGCGAGTTCCCCTCGGTCCGACTGGATCTGCGCCTGGTCGAATTGGCCGACGACGCGCACCCGGAACCCGACATCGAGGTCTACGTGGACGGCGCGGCCACCTCCGATCTGGCGGACTACGATTGCGAACACTTGATCACCGAGCCGTATATCGCTGTGGTGCATGCCGATTCCCCGCTGGCCCGCCGCGAGGAGGTGCCGCTCGAGGAATTGTCGAGCCGAAGCTGGGTGGACAACGACCTGGCCCGCGGCCCGTGCAGACAACGACTCCTCGATGCCTGTGCGGCCGTCGGGTTCAGCCCGGATTTCACCGTGCAGACCCAGGACTACCCCACCGCGATCCGGTTTGTTGCGGCAGGAGTCGGACTCACCGTGGTGCCCGAACTCGCACTCGTCGGGCTACCCGACGGTGTCGTCGGCGTGCGCATCGTCGATCCGACTCCGACACGTGCGATCTGGGTACGACGGCACGGTCGGGTGCGGGAAAGTCATGCCGCCGACCGGGTTCTCGAACTCCTGCGAACGGCCGTCTCGGCAGGGCTCTCGAACTCGGCAGGGTGATCTCGATACGGCGACTCGTCGCTCTGGGGACCTCCTCGATCAGCGGGTCTGACCCACCGCCGGCGCGGTAGGCGACGCCGTCGAACAGCGACGCCCCGAAACCCTCACAAGAGAGGGCTCGGGGCGTCGGTCAAGCGACTGCGGTCAGACCGAGAGTTTGCGCAGCCGCGGTTCGAGATCGCGCTGGAAGTTCTCCAGGAAGCGGCGCTGGTCGTGTCCGGGTGCGTGGAACACCAGGTGGTTCAGGCCGCAGTCGGTGTAGAACTTCACCTTCTCGACGGCCTCGTCCGGGTCGGAGGCGACGATCCACCGCTTGGCGACCTGCTCGATCGGCAGTTCGTCGGCCAGCCGCTCCATCTCGGTCGAGCTGTTGACGCTGTGCTTCTGCTCCGCGGTCAGCGACAGCGGCGCCCAGAACCGCGTGTTCTCCAGCGCCAGTTCGGGATCCGGATCGTAGGAGATCTTGATCTCGATCATCCGATCGATCGAGGAGAAGTCACGCTCGGCCTTCTGCGCACCCTCCTTGACCGCCGGGATCAACTTTTCCTGGTACAGGTCGGCGCCCTTGCCCGAGGTGCAGATGAATCCGTCGCCGGCACGTCCTGCGTACCGGGCAACGACCGGGCCGCCGGCGGCCACGTACACCGGGATCGGCTGCTCGGGCACGTCGTACATGTAGGCGCCCTGAGTCTTGTAGTACTCGCCGTCGAAGTTGACCTCGGCGCCCGTCCACAGTTCACGCATCAACGCGATCGACTCACGCAACCGCGCGAAGCGCTCCTTGAATTCCGGCCACTCGCCCTGGAATCCGGTGGCGTACTCGTTGAGCGCCTCACCGGTGCCGACACCGAGCATGATGCGCCCGGGGTACATGCACCCCATCGAGGCGAATGCCTGCGCGATCACGGCCGGGTTGTAGCGGAACGTCGGCGTCATCACCGACGTGCCGATCTGCACCCGCTTGGTGCGCTCACCCACGGCCGCCATCCAGGCCAGCGAGAACGGGGCATGTCCGCCGTTGTGTCGCCAAGGCTGGAAATGGTCGCTCACCGCGACCGAGTCCATGCCGTGTTCCTCGGCCGCCACCGCGATCTCCACCAGTTCACGCGGATCGAACTGCTCCGCCGACGCCTTGAATCCGAGTCTGAGTTCTGCCACGTGCCTACCTCGCTCCTGTCGGCCGCCGCTGTCGCGCGCGCGGGGGTCACCGATCGATCACTCTGTGACCAACGTACTCAAGTGCGGTGTGGGCGCGGTCACCGAGTGCTCGTCGGCGTCGCCTCGTGATCAGCGAGACTCGCCGAAGGCCTCGTCGAACGTGGCCAGCGTGCGCAGCGTGACCGCCATGTCACGCTCGGAGATCGTCGGAAAATCCGCACGAGCCTGCGCGAACATCTCGTCTCCGCGTCGCACCATCTCGGTCCCGGCCTCAGTGAGGGCTATCTCGTTGTCCCGCCGGGAGTGCGCCGCCGCGGAGACCGTGATCAGACCGGCCGACACTCCGTTGTCGACCTGGCGGCTGACCGTGGACTTCGTCAATCCGAGACGGTCGGCGATCATTTGTTGATTCAGCCGGTTCGGGAAAGCGTCGATTGTCGAGAGCACCAGGAACTGCGCGAGCGAGATGCCGAGCCCCTGTCGGAACAGCGCCTCACCGCTGCGGTCCATGAGGGTACCGACGCGGCGTAGCAGGAACCAGAAGCGGGCGAAATCGTCGGGCAGGTCCGGGAGGTCATCTGCGCGTGCCACGTGATCACGCTAGCAAGGGTTTGACCCTCAACCGTTCAACAGGTATCAGTTGAAGTACCAACTGTTGCAGAACGAACTATCAAGGAGGGATCGATGCGCGTTCTTGTGGTGCTGGATCACCCGTACACCCTGGCGTCGGCGGACAACGTCGAGCACCGACGCAGTTTCTCCGCCGCGGTCGCGTCCGCCGCGATCCGTGGCGCTCGGTCGGCCGGGCACGAGGTCGACGTCATCGACCTGGCAGCCGACGGTTTCAATCCGGCGATGACCGCGGCAGACTTGCGGGCCTGGCGGCTGCAAGAGGTCGTGGACCCGCTCGTGGCCGACTACCAGCGGCGCGTCCTCGCCGCTGAGCACCTGGCATTCGTGTTTCCGGTCTGGTGGGAGGCGATGCCTGCGGCAACGAAGGGCTTCCTGGACCGGGTGCTCACCAAAGGGATTGCCTACGAAGAGATCCCGAAGGCTCGGGGCAACCCGTTCCGTAATCTGATGACACAGCTGCGGGGCGTTTCGGTACAGACCGTGATGACGACACCGCACCAGGCGTACCGATGGTGGTTCGGCGATCCGGTCACCAAGATCATGTTCCGCGGGACATTCGGCAAGATCGGCGTCACAAATCTTCGGTGGCACAACTACGCCAACGTGACCGCAGCTTCGGACGCGAAACGGGCTGCGTTGGTGCGAGAGACCGAACAGCGTTTTGCGAGCCTCCGCTGACCGACCGCCATCGCTGTGTGACGTCTCGTCCGCACCGTGCGCCGGGCGGTCAGTCCGTCGCACGCCGGGCAGCGCCGAAGCGGTCGGCCGATGCGGCGAGGAAGTCGTCGAGACGCTCGCGCAGGCCCACCATCCCCGGCTCGGTACCGTCCGGGGCCGGCATGTAGGTGACGAAGCCCTCCATCTCGCCCGGATACCCGAAGTCGGCGTACAGCTTGTCGAGCACCTGCAACGGCTCGTCATCGAAGTCGGCCGGGTGTTCGGTCACCCACGCGACCGTGAGATACACCCAGATCGCCGCATCATCGGGGTTCAGCTGCGTGACCAGTTCGGGGACCCGGTCGAGCTCGTCGGACAGCAGCAGCGACAACTGCTCGACCGCGAGCATCGGTTCCGAGTCCGCCGCCACGCCGGACAGTGCCAGCGCCACGACACCTTCTGCGCTGATCCATTGATGGAGGTGGCCGTAGCCGAGCTCGGCCGGGGTCAGCACCACCCTCTCCGCGATGAAGCCCGCGGGGATCTCGAAGGTGACGAGTTTGTCGGTCATGGCTTGTTGGGAATCCCGTTGATGGATCCGCCACGGACGAAGAACTGATGCGAGACCCGCCCGTTGGGTTCGATGATCCACTCGAATCGTCCGGGAACGCCGTTCAACTCGCCGGGTGTCTGCACGAGGGTCCGTTCCACCCCGTCGTTTCCGGTGATGTCGAAGACCTTTCCCTTGGTGCCGATCTCGTCGACGACCAGGTCGGGGGCTCGATGATTGGTGTCCTTCTTGAGTCCCGAGCCCGACCGCTGAGCGTCCCGGATGATGTCCTCCGCCTCTTGCGGGGTCCGCTTGCTCGGCCGCGGGGCCTTCGCGGCCTCGGGCGCTTTCGGTGCAGGCTGGGGTGCCGTCGGTCCGGCCTCCGGCGCCTTGGGGGCGGGCTCGGGTGCCTTGGGAGCCGGCTCGGGTGCCTTGGGTGCCGGCTCGGGTGCCTTGGGCGCAGGCGCCTTCGGGGCGGGCATCGGCGGCCGCATGGGGAACGGGAACCCACCACCCCGCAGTGACGGCCCCAGATGCCATGGACACGCGACGTCGCAACTATGGCCCTCGTTGTCGACGATGCCGTCCTGGTCTTCGTCCCCACCATTGATCTCCGGACCGTTGTTCAGGGGAACGGCCGGCGCAGTGTCGCGCGGGGGACGGACGGGACCCTGCGGTTGCATGCGGTCGTTGTCACCGGGGCGACTGTGCCCTCGTCCGCGTGAATCGTTGTTACGGGTCTGCGGCGCCTTCGTGTTCGGGGAGAATTTGTTGGGCCCGCGGTTCTGGGCCGGGCCGGTCGGACGGGACGGCGCCGTGTTGCGGGTCTTGTCGTCGCGATCGTCTCCCGACGACCCGCGTTTGGTCCCGTTCGGGGCCTTGGTGTTCGGCGAGAACTTGTGCGGGCCGCGATCGGGTTTCGGTGCCGACGACCGCGGGCGTGACGGAGCTGGTCTCGTGCCGCCGGGCGACGTGTTGCCCGGCGTACTCGACGGACCGCTGTTGCGACCGGGGGCCGGCTGCGCCGGACGGGGCTTCATCTTGTTGATCTGCCCGCCACCACGATTTCCCGGTGTCGCCTTGTTCGGACCGGTGGTCCCGGACGAATGCCCGCCGCCCATGCCCTTCGTCGATGCGGCCAACGAGTCGGCGAGTGGCAGTGCCCCGACCAGAAGCACTGCCAGCACGGTGATGACAGCGCGGACCAGCCACGTGGTGACTCTGGAAAACGCCATGGGATTGCCCGCCTTTGTTCGCCGAATGCGTGATCGTGACTCTATGGCGTCGCACCCGCGGATCACGATGCCGCACTCGGCAATTCCCTCGGACGAACGACACCGGGAACATCTCCGGGTCTCAGCGCATCGTCGGGAAACGACACGTCGCTGGACTTCAAGTGAACTTGAGGTTCTAACCTGTCGCCATGAGCATGGAATCGGTGGCCTGGGACACCATGTACAAGACGATGACCGCACCGGACGGCCGCGCGCTGCGTGGGGAACGGCGCGCGACACTACGACGCATCGCGGGATTCGCGAAGCCGCATCGACGCCGGATCGCGCTGTTCCTCACCCTGTCGGTGGTGACGGCGCTGTTGACGGTCGTGACACCACTGCTCGCCGGGCGGGTGGTCAATCTGATCACCGGTGCCGATCCCGACGCGGGTGCAGCGATCGTCGGGTTGGCCCTGCTCATCGCAGCGATCGCCGTCATAGAGGCGGCCGCAGCCGTCCTGACGCGCTGGTTCTCCGCGAACATCGGCGAGGGACTGATCCTCGACCTGCGCCGGGCCGTCTTCGACCACGTGCAGAAGATGCCGGTCGCCTTCTTCACCCGCACCCGCACCGGTGCACTGGTGAGTCGCCTCAACAACGACGTCATCGGGGCGCAGCGAGCATTCAGCGACACCTTGTCCGGTGTGGTGTCCAACGCCGTGACGCTCGTGTTGACCCTCGGCGTGATGATCGCAATCAGCTGGCAGATCACCCTGCTGGCGCTCGTCTTGCTGCCGGTGTTCGTGGTCCCGGCCCGGCGTATGGGCCGCCGGATGGCCGCCCTGTCGCGGGAGGCGGCCGAGCACAACGCCCGGATGTCGACGCAGATGACCGAACGGTTCTCGGCGCCGGGCGCCACCCTCGTCAAGCTGTTCGGCCGCCCCGACATCGAGTCGGCCGAGTTCGCCGACCGCGCAGATCGTGTGCGCGACATCGGTGTTCGCCGGGCGATGGTGCAGACGTGGTTCATGACCGCACTCACGCTCGTGTCGGCGCTCGCGCTCGCGCTTGTCTACGGACTCGGCGGTTGGCTGGCCGTCGCGGGCCACCTGTCCGCGGGCGCGGTGGTGTCACTCGCCCTGCTGCTGACCCGGATGTACGCGCCGCTCACCGCACTCGCCAACGCGCGCGTCGAGATCATGAGCGCCCTGGTCAGTTTCGAGCGGGTCTTCGAAGTACTCGACCTCGAGCCGCTCATCGCCGACAAGGCCGATGCGCGTTCGGTACCCGCGGGCCCGGTGTCGATCCGTTTCGACGACGTCTCCTTCGCCTATCCGGCGGCGGACAAGGTGTCGTTGGCGTCGCTGGAAGAGGTTGCGCAACTGGACAGCCGCGGCGGGACCATGGTCTTGCACAACGTCGATCTCGACGTGCCCGCGGGGACGATGACCGCACTGGTCGGCAGCTCCGGCGCGGGCAAGTCGACGATCGCCAACCTCGCCACCCGTCTCTACGACGTGGACGCCGGGTCGATCACGGTGAACGGCACCGATCTTCGCGACCTCCAGAGCAGCTCGATCCACCGCACTGTCGGGCTGGTCACCCAGGACGGACACCTGTTCCATGACACGGTGCGAGCAAACCTGGTCCTGGCCGACCCGACGGTGACCGAGTCACAGATCTGGGATGCGTTGCGGCGCGCACGCCTCGACGAGTTGGTGGCCACGTTGCCGGACGGTCTCGACACCGTCGTCGGCGAGCGCGGCTATCGACTGTCCGGTGGTGAACGCCAACGACTGACCATCGCCCGACTCCTCCTGGCCCAACCGTCGGTCGTGATCCTCGACGAGGCCACCGCCCATCTGGATTCGACCTCGGAAGCCGCTGTACAGGAGGCCCTTTCGGAGGCACTGGAGGGTCGTACGTCGATCGTCATCGCCCACCGGCTCTCGACCATCCGCGCCGCAGACGAGATAGCGGTGCTCGAACAGGGCCGGGTCGTGGAACGTGGCGATCACGCAACCCTGTTGGCGCGCAACGGTCGCTACGCCGAGCTCTACCGCACCCAGTTCGCCGACGGAGGTGTCGACAGCGCCGACTGCGAGCTCACCGCGTGACCATCGTCGCCGCGATCACCTCGTCGGCCACCCAGCGCGCGACACCTTCTCGAAGACTCGACAGCATCAGCACGATGTGTGAGAAACCTGCGTCGAGAGCCGCCGCGACGTCAGCTCTGGTCTGCGCAGGGTCGTCGACGGCAGCCGGAATGGCCATCGAGCGGACGATGGTGCCCGGGTCACGGCCGATCGCCGCGCAGAGGTCGTCGAGTTCCGCGCTTCGACGGATCGCGACGTCGAGGTCGTCGCCGGGGGTGTTCCACACGTCGGCGTGCTCGGCGACCACGCGTAGCGTCGGGGTCGACCGCCCGCCGATGATGATCGGCGGATGCGGGCGCTGCACCGGTTTCGGCGTGCCGACGGCCCCGACGAGTTGATGGTGGACGCCGTCGAAATCGAAGGGTTCATTCTCGGTCCACAGTCGCCTGATGATGCTGCAGGCCTCGGCGAGGCTTCCGACCGCATCGGTCATGTCCCGATACGGCAGGCCGTGCGCCTCGTACTCGCGACGCGCGAAGGGCACGCTGGGACGCGATCCTGCCCCGATGCCGAAATCGAGCCGGCCACCGGAGACGATGTCGACCGTGGTGGCGATCTTGGCGAGCATCGCCGGCGGCCGAAACCTGTTGCTGGTCACCATGAGTCCGAGGCGAAGACGACTGGTCTGCGCGGCCAGGGCGGCGAGCAGTGTCCAGCCTTCCAGGATCGGCCCGTCCATCGGTCCGGCAATCGGCAGAAGGTGATCGAACAACCAGGCGTGCTCGATCTCCTCGATCGCGTCGGCCTCCTTCCAGACCCGCAGGACGTCGTCGTAGTCCGTCTGCATGGGTGCGGTCATGATCCCGAAACTGGGTTGGTCGGGGTGTGTCATGGGCGTGAATCCTTCGGTCAAGGCCATGTGTCGACGCACTGTCTGGCATCATAATCAAGCGGAACGTTGCTCCACTTACGATACGGAGCGCTGTTCCGGTTAGCAAGGGGCGAGCGAGGGAGAACAACGATGCCACCGGCGAAACGCGCCGACGCCCGACGCAACGAGCAGCTATTGCTCGAGGCGGCCGCCCGGGTGTTCGTCAGATCCGGGGTCGACGCCCCGGTCCGCGACGTCGCGGCCGAGGCGGGCGTCGGCATGGGGACCATCTACCGCCACTTCCCCACCCGCGCCGACCTGATCATCGCGGTCTACCGCCATCAGGTCGAGGCCTGCGCCGAGGCGGGCCCCGCCTTGTCGGCGAGCAGCGCGTCTCCCTATCGGGCTCTTGCCGATTGGGTGGATCAGTTCGTCGACTTCCTGGTCACCAAACACGGCCTGGCCGCCGCGATGCGGTCGGACCACACACGCTTCGAGACACTGCATGACTACTTCCTGGATCGCCTGGTGCCGGTCTGCGCCGACCTGCTCGACGCCGCCGTCGCCGCAGGTGAGGTGAACCGCGACGTACACCCGGTCGAGTTGATGAGGGCGATCGGGAACCTGTGTGTGGGGGCCGGCGAGGACCCGCGGTACGACGAACGTCGCATGGTCGGCGTGTTGATCGCCGGCTTGCAGTATCCGACGACGGGCCAGAATCCGTGAGCGAGAAACGATCTGCGCAGTCCGACGCACTCCTACGCCGGCGCTTCGCCGCGGCCCGCGTCGCCCGCTTGGCGACCGCCGGGGCGGACGGCACACCGCATCTCGTCCCGGTGGTGTTCGCCGTCGCCGACGACGTCGTCTATTCGTGCGTCGACCACAAGCCCAAGCGCACCAACAGGTTACGCAGACTCGCCAACATCGCGGACAATCCGAGAGTGTCGCTCCTGGCCGACCACTACGCCGACGATTGGGATGAGTTGTGGTGGGTTCGGGTCGACGGGCACGCGCAGGTCATCACCGCCGATACACCCGAGGGAAGCCGGGGCATCGACGTACTCGCCGAGAAGTACCCCCAATATCGCGAGCGCCGGCCCACGGGATCGGTGATCGCGGTACGAGAGTTGTCGTGGCACGGATGGTCGGCGAGCTAGCACCGCCCTGGCAACCCCGCTCCAGCGGCGGCGCTCGCGGCGCGGTCGACGAGACGTGACCCGTTGACGGTCAGGGCCGGTCGTCGTCGGGTGCGTCCGACCGCGGCGGCGGGGTGAGCTTGCGCTTGCGGAACTGCAAGAAGATCAACGCGATGTTGACCGCGACGATCGCGATGCCGATGACCACCCACACCCAACGGCCCTCGCGCCACCAGTTCACCGTCAGCAGGGCCACACACACCATCAAGACCACGGACCCGACGATCGTCATGCCGCGGGAGAAGCTCTGCGCCCCGCGCTGGAAATCGTTGTTGAACATCGTCAAGGGTCTCGTCACCTCAGGTCTGGATCGTGATCACGACGGCTATCGCCACCGCCACGACCACTATCGCAATGATCAGGAACACCACGTGCGACGGCCCCGGCATCTGCCCGCCCTGCTGCAGTGCCCGCATCGTCTTACGCCACCGCCAGGCACCGATCAGCGCGATCGCACAGCCCAGCGCGACCATCATGAGACCCAGCGCCGTCTCGACGATCGGATGGGCGATGTCGCCTGCCACGTAGACCACCGCGACACCGGCCGCCAGGAATCCCAACGAGGTGCGCACCCAGGCGAGCACGGTCCGTTCGGCAGCCAACGTGAAGCGGGCATCGATGGCGCCCGGCACCACCGGCGGGGTGTCCGTGTCGTCGGAGCCCGACCCCAGCTCAGCCGGCTCGTTTGTCCTTTCGCTTGTCAGCGTTCTTCGCCTCTCGAATGGCCTCGGCAGTGAAGTCGGCGATCAACTCGATCGCTCGCACGGTCTCCGGATGACGCGTGGTCAGCACCGGGAACGCGTGCACCTGCCAAGCGTAACTGTGCACCGCAGCGTTCACCTCGAAGCCGTCGAGGATCTCGACGAGTTCGATGGCATCGGCCTCGAGCATCTCACCCTCTGCGGTGACGATCACCGTGGGCGGGAAGTCCTCGTCGGCCACCTCGACGATTCGCCGCACCCCGGTGAACGGGACCGGACCACGGTCGAACTTCGTCTCCAACTCGGCCATCTTCTTCTGCGGGATGTAGGCGTCCGAGCGGCTCGATCGGTCGGGGTTGAGCCCGACGTCGAGGTCGAGCAGCGGCGAGATGCCGACGAATGCCGTGGGCCGCGGCAGTCCCGCGAGCGCCGCGGCTTCGATGACCTTGCCCGCCAGGAACCCGCCGGCCGAGTCGCCCGCGACCACCACGCGGCGATAGCCCCGCTCGGTCAGCAGTTCGCGGTAGGCCGCGACCGCATCGGCGACCGAGGTCCCCACGCCCGCGGACGGCAACTGCCGGTACTCCAACGAGAACACCGGGAGCTCGCAGGACCGGGCCAATCGACTGGCGATCGAGCGGTGCGACCCGAGACCACACACCACGAACGCCCCACCATGCAGGTAGAGGATCGCGGTCTCCGGGTCGCGGCGCGACGGGCCGGACGGCATGATCAATTCCACCCGCCGATCGGCCAACATCATCGGTTCGCGAACAACGCCCTTCGGCTTGGGGCCCACCGCAATGGCGCGGTCGATGAGGAACAGTCCGGCCATCCCGGGCCGGTTCAACGGCCACAGCGACAGGGTCGGACGCAGCACGGTTCGGGTGCCGAGCCACATCGGATACGACAGGAGACTCGGTTTGCGGTGCTGCACGATCGGCATAGTCGGTGTCCTCGTCATCTGATGACCTTCATCGCATGACACGGGGCACTCGACGGGTCGGTCACCTGGCGGAGGAGGGGGCACTCCCGTCGAGGTCCTTCAGTCCGCAAACTACACCGACCGAAACGATCGTCTGCGACCATCCGCGGGGTTTCGCGCGCAAACTCACCGGGTCTGGGCTGCGAGACCCACGCCACGCACTGTTCACCCATGTCACAGGCTTGTGACTCCGACATCCGATATATTCTCCGATTCGTGCCGAAACGATGGTGGTGACACGTGGATATCCCGTCTCAATTCCTGCTGTCATCGCAGGCCAGCGCCGCACGCACGCTGTGCGACGTCCTCGACGACGCAGCGACGCGATTCCCGGACGCGCCTGCGATCGACGATGGTGACCTCGCTCTCACCTATGCGCAGCTGCTCGCCCTGGTCCGACGGGGCGCCGAACGTCTCGGTGCCGCAGGTGTGACCCGCGGCGGGCGTGTCGGCATCCGCATGCCGTCGGGCAGCCGTGACCTGTACGTCGCGATCCTGGCCACCCTCTATGCCGGTGCCGCCTACGTCCCCGTGGACGCCGACGATCCGGACGAACGCGCCGAACTCGTCTTCGGCGAGGCCAAGGTGGATGTCGTCATCGGCGCCGCGGGAATCGCGGGGCTGCCCGCCCGCGACACCGACGGGCTGCTCGCCGAACCGGGTGACAGCCGCCCAGCCCTCGACGACGACGCCTGGATCATCTTCACGTCCGGCTCGACCGGGACGCCCAAGGGCGTGGCGGTCACCCATCGCAACGCGGCCGCCTTCGTCGACGCGGAAGCGCGGATGTTCCTGCTCGACGATCCGCTCGGCCCCGGCGATCGCGTGCTGGCCGGATTGTCGGTGGCCTTCGACGCCTCGTGCGAAGAGATGTGGTTGGCGTGGCGCCACGGCGCCTGTCTGGTGCCCGCACCGCGATCGCTGGTGCGCTCGGGGATGGATCTCGGCCCGTGGCTCGTGCAGCGCGACATCACCGTCGTCTCGACGGTGCCGACGCTGGCGTCGCTGTGGCCTGCCGAGGCACTCGAGGCCGTGCGCCTGCTGATCTTCGGCGGCGAGGCCTGTCCGCCGGAGCTGGCCGAACGGCTCGCCGTCGAGGGTCGCGAGGTGTGGAACACCTACGGCCCCACCGAGGCCACCGTCGTCGCCTGCGCGGCACCGCTCGACGGCCAGGGCCCGGTGCGCATCGGATTACCGCTGCCCGGCTGGGATCTCGCCGTCGTCGATGCCGAGGGACAACCGGTGGCCGAGGGCGCGGTCGGCGAACTGGTGATCGGCGGAGTGGGTCTGGCGCGCTATCTCGACCCGGCCAAGGACGCCGAGAAGTACGCTCCGATGCCGACGCTGGGCTGGGATCGGGCCTACCGTTCGGGCGACCTCGTGCGCCTCGACCCCGCCGGGCTGTTGTTCCAGGGCCGTGCCGACGACCAGGTCAAGGTGGGCGGCCGACGCATCGAACTCGGTGAGATCGACAATGCGCTGCAGAACCTGCCGGGCGTCAGCGGCGCGGCCGTCGCGGTACGCAAATCCGCCGCGGGCAACACGCTGCTCGTCGGATACCTGGTGTCGTCGAATCCGGATTTCGATGTGGCCGCGGCACATGCGACGTTGGCGACACAACTGCCCGCCCCGATGGTGCCCCGACTGGCGGTCATCGACGAGTTGCCCACCCGGACCTCCGGCAAGGTCGATCGCAACGCGCTGCCGTGGCCGTTGCCAGGGGCCAACCCCGCCGACGACGACAACGACGACCTGTCCGACACCGAGGCATGGATCGCGCAGTGCTGGACCGATGTGCTCGGTATCCCGGTGTCGAGCCCGGACGCCGACTTCTTCGCCGAGGGCGGCGGTTCGCTCGCGGCCGCTCAACTGGTGACGGCCTTGCGCTCGCGGTATCCGGAGATCACCGTCGCCGAGCTCTACGACCATCCCCGTCTGGGCTCTCTCGCCGAGATGCTCGACGGATTGACCCCGTCGATCGTGGTGACGCCGCGCGAGGTGACGCCCACGCCGCGGCGCACCGGGATCGCGCAGATCGCGTTGTCGGTGCCGCTGACGACCCTCACCGGCCTGCAGTGGGCGACCTGGCTGGGCGTGGCGAACAACATCGCCATCGAGATCGTCGAGCGTACCGACCGCAACGTCCCGTGGCTCGTCGGCGTGAACTGGTGGGTCCTGCTGGTGGCCTTCCTGCTGTTCATCACACCGGTCGGCCGCATGGTCATCGCCGCCACCGGGGCCCGTCTGCTGCTGGCCGGGGTGCGACCCGGCCGCTATCCGCGCGGCGGGGGAACGCATCTGCGGCTGTGGGTGGCCGAGAGGCTGCTCGACGCCAGCGGTGCCGCCAATCTGTCCGGAGCGCCCTGGATGATCTATCTCGCCCGCGCGCTGGGCGCGAAGATCGGGCGCGGGGTGGACCTGCACACCATTCCGCCGGTGACCGGACTGCTCACCATCGGCGAAGGCGCGTCGGTGGAACCCGAGGTGGATCTGGCCGGCTGGTGGATCGACGGCGACGTCCTGCACATCGGTGAGATCGTCATCAAACGCGGCGCGTCGATCGGCGCCCGCTCGACACTGTTCCCCGGTGCGATCATCGGCCGGGACGCCGAGGTGGCGCCCGGTTCGGCGGTCCTCGGACGGGTCAAGGCGCGTCAGCAGTGGGCCGGTTCGCCCGCGGTGAAGGTCGGTAAGGCCGATCACCCGTGGCCGGACCATCGTCCGCCACGCGGCACCCAGTGGGTCCCGATCTACGGTCTGTCGTCGCTGCTGCTCGCCGCGATCCCGTTGATCGCGCTGGCATCGGGGCTCGCGGTGATGGGGTCGTGGGCCATCCACACGGACCGGCTGCGCCAGGTCGGTATCCGTTGCCTCATCCTGCTTCCGGTCGCGACGCTGACGAGCCTCCTGGTGTTCGCGGTGATCACCGGGGTGTTGGTGCGGTTGTTGTCCATCGGGCTCACCAAGGGCTATCACCCGGTCCGTTCCCGCGTCGGATGGCAGGTCTGGATGACCGAACGGTTGCTCGACGCCGCCCGCACGTACCTGTTCCCGCTGTATGCGAGTCTGTTGACGCCGTGGTGGTTCCGCATCCTCGGCGTCAAGGTCGGTGCCGGGACCGAGATCTCCACCGCGCTCGTACTGCCGAAGTTCACCAGCATCGGCGACGGGGCGTTCCTCGCCGACGACACGATGGTCGCGTCCTACGAACTCGGCGGCGGCTGGTTGCACATCGACGAGGCGAAGGTCGGCAAGCGGTCGTTCCTCGGCAACTCGGGGATGACCGGCCCCGGCCGCAAGGTCCCGAAGAACAGCCTCGTCGCCGTGTTGTCGGCGACGCCGGATCGCGCGAAGTCGGGGTCGAGTTGGCTCGGCAGCCCGCCGGTCCGACTGCGGCGCACCGCATCCGAATCCGACACGTCTCGTACGTTCGATCCGCCGATGCGTCTCAAGGTCGCGAGGTCGGTCGTCGAGACCCTCCGCATCATCCCGGTGATGGTGTCGTTCGGTCTCGGTCTGTTCATGCTCCTCGGTCTGCAGTACATCGCCTTGCACGCAGGGTTCTGGGCTGCGGCTCTGGTCAGTGGGCTACTGCTGTTGGTGGCGGGGGCCGCGGCCTGTTGCATCGCGGCCGCGGCGAAGTGGCTCGTCGTCGGACGGATCGAGGTCTCCGAGCATCCGCTGTGGAGCTCGTTCGTCTGGCGCAACGAACTGTCCGACGCGTTCGTGGAAACCGTTGCGGCGCCCTGGTTCGCCAACGCGGCCACCGGCACCCCGATCCTCACCCTGTGGCTGCGGATGCTGGGCGCGCGTATCGGCCGCGGTGTCTGGTGCGAGACGTACTGGCTGCCCGAGGCGGATCTGGTCACCCTCGGCGACGGCGCGACCGTGCAACGAGGCTGTGTGGTCCAGACCCACCTGTTCCACGATCGGGTCATGGCCATCGACCGGGTGACGCTGGAGAAGGGGTCGACGCTGGGGCCCCACTGTGTGGCTCTTCCGGCCGCCGGTCTGGGTGAGAGTGCGACAGTCGGGCCTGCGTCGCTGGTCATGCGCGGCGACGTGGTGCCCGCGCACACCCGATGGCAGGGCAACCCGATCGCACCGTGGTCGCGGTAGGTCCGCGGACCGCGACAGCCGGTGGTGGATCACAGAGCACTGCGACCCACGAACACGACGGGGAGCTTCCTCTCACCTGGGCGGTCACCCACGTGAACGAAAGCTCCCCGTCGTGGAGTCGCTCAGATCAGTCGAGCGCGCGACCACGCCGCCGGAAGACGTAGTGATCGGCTGCGGCGCTACCGGCCTGCGCGAAACCGACGGCCAACAGACCCGCGATGAGCGCCAGCGGCAGCTCGTACCCACCGTCGGTGTTCCAGAAGCCCTGATCCCAATGCGCGTAGGCGATCGCACCGATCATGTCGGCGATCAGCAGAACCGAGACCAGCGGCAGCAGCAGCCCGAGGATCAGCAGGATGCCGCCGATGAACTCGACCCAGGTCGCGTACTGGGCGGCCAGGTCCGGCGCGGGGATCCCCATCGCGTCGAACCCCTTCTCCACGTTGGAGATTCCGTTGGTGTGCAGCTTCTGCCACCCGTGCATGATGAAGATGTAGCCCAGGATCAACCGCGCCAAGAAGAACGTCAGACTCCGAAGACCGAACATGGTTCCCTTTCCTCCGACCCATGAATAAACCGGACCGCGGTCCGCTTGCCGTGTCCTAGCTTCTCACAGCGCGGCCGACAGGTGCACCCCGAGTCCGGCAGGTAACCTAAGTGTCCGCGACGGCGCACCACTGACGTGGGATATACGCGCCGCAATAGACGGGAGAGTCAGTGCCGGGAAAGTCGGGCCGGAGTCCACGGCAACCTGTTCTGGGCGCCCCTGACGACGGCATCGATCCCTATCTGCCGGAGAACGGCAACCTCGGCTACCGCATCTCGCGGTACGACCTCGAACTCGAGTACAAGGTGTCCCCCAACCGGCTGGCCGGAGTGGCGGTCCTGACGGCGACGTCATTCGTCCACCTGCAGCGGTTCACCCTCGATCTGGCCTCCACGATGTCGGTCTCGCGCGTCACGGTGAACGACAAGCGAGCCCGCTACAGCCATCGCAACAAGAAGCTCACGGTCACCCCCGACAGCCCCATCCCCCCAGGTGGGGCGATGACCATCGTGGTGCGTTACGCCGGATCGCCGCGCCCGATCCGAGGCGCCTGGGGTGAAGTCGGCTGGGAGGAGTTGTCCGAGGGCGCCCTGTGCGCGAACCAGCCCAACGGTGCGGCGTCGTGGTTCCCCTGCGACGACCACCCCAGCGCCAAGGCGCCGTACCGGATCGCGATCACCACCGACAGTCCGTACTACGCACTGGCCAACGGCGTACTCGAATCCAAGCGCACCCGTGCCGCGCAGACCACCTGGGTCTACCAGCAGGTGGAGCCCATGCCCACCTACCTGGCATCGGTACAGATCGGCCCGTACAAGAAGAAGACGTTGGCCACCAAGCCTTTTCCCGTCGAGGCCATCGTGCCGCAGCGGTTGATGGGCAACCTCGAGGTCGACTTCGGCCGGCAGCTGGAGATGATCGAGGTCTTCGTCGAGATGTTCGGGCCGTACCCGTTTCCCACCTACACCGTGGTGGTCACCGACGACGTGCTCGACATCCCGGTCGAAGCGCAGAGTTTCTCCACCTTCGGGGCGAATCACTGCGACGGCACCCGAAGCGCCGAACGGCTCGTCGCGCACGAGCTGGCGCACCAGTGGTTCGGCAATTCGGTGACGCTGGCGCGCTGGCGTGACATCTGGTTGCACGAGGGCTTCGCCTGCTACTCCGAATGGCTGTGGAGTCAGCGCTCGGGTGGACGCAGCGCGGCCGAATGGGCACGGCACTACTACGACAAGCTCGCCGCCCATCCGGTTCGGGCCGTGCTGGCCGATCCGGGGCCGCGGCGGATGTTCGACGACTGGGTCTACAAACGCGGTGCCCTCACGCTGCACGCGTTGCGGCTGACGATCGGCGACGGCAACTTCTTCGCCCTGCTGCACCGCTGGACCGACAAGTACCGCTACGGCACGGCGAGCACCGAGGACTTCATCGCCCTCGCCGCCAACTTCTCCACGACGTCACTCGGTCCGCTGTGGGAGGAGTGGTTGTTCACCGCGAAGCTGCCACCGTTCCCCGGACCGTCCTGAGCCCTGCGATGTCGGAGGAGGCAGGACCGACGCCGAGCGCCGGGCCCGGTGATCATGCGAGCACGTCCGAGGAGGCGGCCGGCTCCGGCGCCATCGGCCGGGTCACCGTCGCGACACTCATCGCCGCCGCTTCCGGATATCTGGTCCTCCTGCTGGCCGCCCGCGATCTGGGTCCGGCCGGATACGCGGTTTTCGCCGTGTTCTGGGCCGCGTACGGGATGGTCACGGGTGCGCAGAACGGGCAACTGCAGGAGACGACGCGCGCCGTCCGCGCGAACGTCGAATCCCGCGACCGAGCCGACGACGGCGACCGTGCCCGCCCCTGGCTGACCAATGTGCTGGTCGGGGTGGCACTGGGAGCGCTCGTCGCGGTCACCTCACCGCTGTGGAGCGGGCACGTCTTCTCCGAGTACCGCTGGTTGTCGGTGGCGCTGCTGTCGGTGGGCGTCGCATCGTTCGCCGTGTACGCCCACCTCGCCGGCGCGTTGTCGGGGACGGTGTCCTGGGGGCCGTTCGCGGCCCTGCTGTCGGTCGATGCGCTGATCCGGCTGGTCGCGTCCGTGGTCGCCGTCGTCCTCGGTCTCGGGCTGGTCGCGTTCCTGGTGATCACCGTCGTCGGGTCGGTCTCATGGATGCTCCTGCTGATCGGGTCGTCGTCGGCTCGCCGCTGCGTCGGACTGCCCGCAGACGTGCCGACGCACCGCTTCACCGCCAACACGGTGACCGCCATGGCCGCGGCAGCCGCGAGTGCGGTCCTGGTGATGGGATTCCCGGTTCTGATCAACGCGACCGACGGCATCGGCGGCCGCGCCGACGCCGCCACCGTGGGTGCGGTGGTGCTGGCCGTGACGTTGACCCGGGCGCCACTCCTGGTGCCGTTGAACAGCTTTCAGGGCGTTCTGATCACCCGGTTCGTCGACGGGCGACACCGGCTGATGACGGCGCTGCAGGCGCCGGTGGCTGCGGTGACCGCGATCGGTGTGGTCGGCGCAGGTGCTGCCTGGCTGATCGGGCCGTGGCTGTTGACGACCGTCTTCGGCGCCGACTACCGGCTGTCGGGATCGGCGCTCGCCGGACTGACGTTGGGCGCCACGGCGGTGGCGCTGCTCACCATCACCGGTGCCGCCGCGGTCGCCACGGCCGCCCATCGCTGGTATGCCGCCGGCTGGTGGGTGGCGACGATCGCCTCGATACTGCTGCTACTGCTACCCCTCGACGTGCAGACCCGGGTCGTGGTCGCGCTCATCGGAGGGCCCGTCGTCGGGATGGTGGTTCACCTGGCGGGGCTGGCGGCGCGTAGCCGACCCGCCGCACCCGCGACGCGTGACTGAAGATGATTGAGCCGCGACGTCGCGTGCAGGCGGGCCGCACGGGCCGCACGTGGCCAGCCGCGTTCGGCGCATCTGCGGGCCTCACCGGCGAAGAAGTCGTTCTCCTCGGCGAATCGTCGCCCGTCGACCGCCTGCACCGAACTGACCGAGGCGTCGTGTCGTCGGTACCGGAACACCACCGTCGGGTCGTACACCAGCGAGCCGCCCGCGGCCGCGAGATCGACGAGCAGGGCCAGATCGAGCACGATCTCCAGTCCGGATCGGAAACCGACCTCGCGGACCGGCGCGGTGCGCCACAGCAGTGAAGGGAAGTACGTCCAGTTGCCGCGATAGAGGCTGGTGGCCATCGCCTCTCCGGACAGCACGGTTGGTTCGCCGGGCGACAGCACCGATTTGATGCGGTCGCCGAGAGGTCGGACCGGCCGATCGTGATCGTCGATCACCTCGACACCGGGCGCGATCACCGACGCATCGGCATGACGTGCGGCGAGCGTCCGCACCGTCCCCAGATAGTCCGGGAGCATCACGTCGTCGCAGCCCATGACCACGAAGTGATCTGCTTCCACGAGCTCGGTACACCGCCGGAAATTGCCGTTGACCCCGAGGTTGGTCTCGTTGCGGACGTAGTGCACGCGTGGATCGGTCAGTGCTGCCAACCATTCCCGCGGTTGCGGATCCGGATAGCAGTCGTCGACCACGACGAGCCGCAGGTCGCCGTCGCGCTGCCCGAGCACACTGGTCACGGCCTGCTGGAACTGTGCGACGTCGCCATAGAACGGCATCATCACGTCGATCGGCACGCGACCAGGGTAGGTCATCGCCGCAATCGGCTCGGATAGGGTTACCGACATGACCTCCGGCTCCACCAGCAATGACGACGTCTGGTTGGTGGTCCCCGTCTACAACGAGGGACAGGTGATCCGGGACGTGGTGTCGGCTGCCGCAAAGACGTTCCCGAACATCGTGTGCGTCGACGACGGGAGCCGGGACAACTCGGCCGAGGAGATCCTCGCGGCCGCCGCCGCGACAAGATCCGTGCAGGCCGGGCACGACCATGCCGGAGCCCGACCCGGGCCCGGGATCCGTCTGGTCCGCCATCCGGTGAACCTCGGGCAGGGTGCGGCGATCCAGACCGGCGTCGAATACGCGCGAGCCCAACCGGGGGCACGGTATTTCGTCACCTTCGACGCCGACGGCCAGCATCGTGTCGAGGACGTCGCCGCGATGATCGCCCGACTCCGCAGCGAACCGATCGACATCGTCGTCGGCACCCGATTCGCCGAAGGGCGCAGCGAATCGGTTCCCGCGCTGCGACGAATAGCGTTGCGCACCATCGTGTTCCTCAGTCCGCGAACCCGCAGACTGGGACTCACGGACGCGCACAACGGCTTACGGGCGTTCAACCGGACGGTGGCCGACCAGCTCGACCTGCTGATGAACGGAATGAGTCACGCGTCGGAGTTCGTCGCGCTGATCGACCACCACGGATGGCGGGTGGCCGAACAACCCGTGACAATCCTCTACACCGACTATTCACGGGCGAAGGGGCAGTCGCTGATCAACGGCGTGAACATCGTCGCCGACGGGTTGCTGCACAGCCGGATGAGGAAGTGAGCGCGATGATCTGGTTTCAGATCCTGGCCATCCTGGTGATCGTGGCCCTGGTCACGTTCTTCATCGTCAGCCGCGGCACCGCCCGCGCGTCTGCCGGCGTGAAGATCCTGTTCGTCGCGTTCGTGGTCTTCGGCGTCTACGCGATGCTCCGGCAAGACGACGTCACCTGGGTGGCCAACAAACTCGGCATCCAACGCGGTCTCGACCTCGTGCTGTTCCTGCTGGTGATCGCGTTCGCCTTCACCACCGTGTCGACCTATCTGAAGTTCCGCGAACTCGAGGTCCGCTACGCGCGTCTGGCACGCGCCATCGCGTTGCAGAACGCGCGCGATCACGAGGGCACCTGACGCGGGGGCACCTGCCCCTCCCGTCGAGCGGGGCTCGCCAGCCATTCACGTCGAGAGCAACCGGATTTTTACCGACAGCAACCGCCGTCGGCCCTGCGGCCGCCGGTTCGGCGACATCGCGGTTGCTGTCGGTGAAAATCCGGTTGCTCTCGACCGCCATGGGGCGGGTTGGGACCGCGGGTTGTGGGGTGCGGGGTGGCGTTCGGCGTCAGGCCTGGGTGCGGAGGTAGGTGGTGACGTCGGTGTAGGAGGGCAACAGGCCCGCGTCCCGGGCTTCGTGCAGGCCGGGTGCGGCGGTGTCCTTGTCGGACAGTTCGTAGGTCAGCGGCGAGCCGTCACGACCGACGGTGGGCCACTCGATCCCGAGGTCCTCGTCGAGCGGATTGATGCCGTGCTCGGCGGTCGGGTTGTATCCGGTCGAGCACAGGTAGGTGGCCGTGGAACCGTCTTCGAGAGCGCAGAACGCATGGCCGAGCCCCTCCGACAGGTACACCGCGCGCCGATCGACATCGTCGAGGAGCACCGTGTCGTAGGTCCCGAAGGTCGGCGAGCCGACACGGATGTCGACGATGACGTCGAGGATCGCACCGACCGGACAGGTCACGTACTTCGCCTGCCCCGGCGGCACATCGGCGAAATGCACGCCGCGCAGCACCCCGGCCGCCGACACCGACAGGTTCACCTGCGCGAGGTCGAGACGGTGCCCGATGACCTCGGCGAGCAGATCCGCCTTGAACACCTCCGCGAACAGTCCCCGCGCATCACCATGCTGCACAGGGGTCAGTTCCCACGCGCCATCGATGGACAGTGGCCGAAGTTTCATCGAATCTCCTCCGAGGTCAGTGGTCGCGGCCGCGAGCGAGCAGCGCGAGCAGGTAGTCGCCGTACCCGGATTTGCGCAGTTTCTCTGCACGAGAAGCCAATTCGTCATCGCTGAGGAAACCGCGACGCCACGCGATCTCCTCCGGCACGGCGATCTTGAGTCCCTGCCGCTGCTCCACCGTCCGCACGAAATTCCCGGCGTCGAGCAATGAGTCGAAGGTTCCCGTGTCGAGCCACGCCGTACCGCGAGGCAACACCTTGACCGCGAGCTTGCCCCGCTCGAGGTAGTGGGCGTTGACGTCGGTGATCTCGTATTCGCCTCGGGGACTGGGCTTGAGCCCACGGGCGATCTCGACGACATCGTTGTCGTAGAAGTACAGACCGGGCACCGCATAGTTGGACCGGGGCGCCGACGGTTTCTCCTCGAGCGAGACCGCCGTTCCGTTCTCGTCGAAATCGACGACACCGTAGGCCGTCGGATCGGCCACCCAGTACGCGAAGATCGCACCGCCGTCGACGTTTTCGAACCCCTGCAGCTTGCTGCCCAGGCCCGGACCGTAGAAGATGTTGTCGCCCAGCACGAGTGCCACCGATTCGGTACCGATGTGGTCGGCACCGAGGACGAACGCCTGCGCGAGGCCGTCCGGTGACGGCTGCGTGATGTAGGAGAGGTTGATCCCGAACTGATCACCGTTGCCGAGCAACGCCTGGAAGGCCGCGCTGTCCTGCGACGTGGTGATGATCAGGATGTCCTGGATACCGGCGAGCATCAGCGTTGAGAGCGGGTAGTAGATCATCGGCTTGTCGTAGACCGGGACGAGCTGCTTGCTGACCCCCTGTGTGATGGGGTGCAGACGGGTCCCCGTGCCCCCTGCCAGGATGATGCCGCGCATGGGTGACAGCCTAACGGCAGATGCGCCACACACGATCGACGCAGGTCCGACGGCCACCGGTAAGGTGTGCGGCGTCGAGGAGAAAGGTGTGCCCATGCGGGTTCTGGTCACCGGCGGGGCCGGTTTCATCGGCGCGAATTTCGTGCTGCGTACGCTCACGCAACGGCCCGACGTGCAGATCACCGTGCTGGACAAGCTGACCTACGCGGCCAACCCGGCGACCCTCGATTCGGTGTCGGACCGCATCGATCTGGTGAAAGGCGACATCGCCGACGTCGACCTGGTGGACTCGCTGGTCACCGAGACGGATCTGGTGGTGCATTTCGCCGCCGAATCCCACAACGACAACTCGCTCGCGGACCCGTCGGCTTTCGTGCAGACCAACCTGGTCGGCACGTACGCACTGCTCGAGGCGGTTCGTCGACACGACGTCCGCTACCACCACATCAGCACCGACGAGGTCTACGGGGACCTCGACCTCGACGACCCGGCACGGTTCACCGAGGCCAGCGCCTACAACCCGTCGAGCCCGTACTCCTCCACCAAGGCGGGCAGCGACCTGCTGGTGCGGGCGTGGGTGCGCTCGTTCGGCATCCGCGCGACGATCTCGAACTGCTCGAACAACTACGGCCCGTACCAGCACATCGAGAAGTTCATCCCGCGCCAGATCACCAACGTGCTGTCGGGTGTGCGGCCCAAGCTCTACGGGGACGGCCGCAACGTACGCGACTGGATTCACGTCGACGACCACAACGACGCGGTGTGGACCATCGTCGATCGCGGCGAGATCGGAGAAACGTATCTCATCGGCGCCGACGGCGAGGTCGACAACCGCACTGTCGTGGAGACCATCCTCGAGTTGTCGGGTCAACCGACCGACGCCTTCGACTTCGTCACCGACCGACCGGGCCACGATCGCCGATACGCCATCGACTCGACGCGGCTGCGCACCGAGCTCGGCTGGCGACCGAACTATGTCGATTTCCGCTCGGGCCTGGCCGCCACCATGGACTGGTACCGCGATCACACCGACTGGTGGGAGCACGCCAAATCGGGTGTCGAGGCCGGCTACGCGGCCACCGAGAAGATCATCGGCTGAGCCGAGGTCATCACCGATCTGCTCTCCCGCACCGATGCGCGGCAACGACGCCGGCGGGATCAGGCCGGGAGCGGAACCACCACGTCGAGGAAGTCGACCTGATCGGCCACGACCTGCTCGAAGGCCTCACCGACGTAGATGTCGAAGTGTCCCTCGGGATAACGCACGAGACGGGTCGTCGGGCCACGGCGGGCATATCGCACCGTCGGTCGGGCCGGTGCCACCGAGTCCTCGTCGCATACGCACACCAGAACCGGACAGGTGAGCCGCTGCAACGCGCGCCCGGGACGATGCAGCGGGATGGTGAGCCCCACCCGTGCTGCCACGCCGTTGACGAACGGATAGCCCTCCGGCACCAGGGGCAGATACCCGGACGCCGCGTCCGGCGCGGTCATCAGCGCGGCCTCGCCGGGCGCTCCGACCAGTCCCACGGTCACCGGCTCTCTCCCGACCACCGAGCCGGCCAGGTCGGCGACTGCGCGTGTGATGACCTTGACCGTCGACGTCGGGTCCAGTGCGAGAGTCGAGGCGATACCGCTGGTGAACGGGCATTGGGCGATGACCGCGGCGACGTTCCCGTCGCGGGCGCCTGCGCTCATCACGTGTCCGCCACCGAAGGATGTACCCCAGAGGATCACGCGCTCGGTGTCGACGCCGGGGATCGTGCGGGCATGGTCGATCGCGGCGGCCCAGTCGTCGAGCTGGCGGCGAATGGACAACAATTGGCGAGGCTGTCCGTCGCTGGCGCCGAAGTGACGGTAATCGAACACCAGACACGCGTATCCGGCGTCCCGGAATCGTTCGGCGAAGGCGTCCAGGCGCATCTCCTTCACCGCACCGAGCCCGTGCGCCATCACGATGATCGGCGCAGGCTCCGGGGTGTCCGGCAGGTACAGCCAACCTCGACAGACCTGTGCACCGGACCGAAACGTGACGTCCGACCTCGCGTTCATCCCACCCCTGACTACTCGACCCCGACCGTTCGATGTGTCCCGTCGCCGACGCTACCGCCCACGGCGACCACCGTCATCGCGCGCTGGTCGGGGACGGACGGTTGACCAAGCTCACAGCGCCTGCCACGTCGGTTCCCAGCATCGGCGAATACGGTGGTCGTCATGCGCGTACTCGTCAGCGGCGGCGCCGGCTACATCGGCTCGCACACGGTCATCCACCTCGCCGAGGCCGGCCACGACGTCGTCGTGGTCGACGACTTCAGCAATTCCAAGCCGACGGTCGTCGGGCGACTGGAGAACCTCACCGGGTCGTCGATCCCGGTGCATTCCATCGACCTCACCGACGTGGACAAGACCGAGCATCTGTTCGCTCACGAACAGATCGACGCGGTGATCCACTTCGCCGGGTACAAGGCGGTCGGTGAGTCGGTCGCGAAACCGCTCGACTACTACCAGAACAACCTCGACAGCACGTTCTCGCTCCTTCGGGCGATGGCGCGACACGACGTACGCAGCCTGGTGTTCTCGTCGTCGGCCACCGTGTACGGCGCCGAGCCGACCTTGCCGATGACCGAGGACCTGCCGACGTCGGCGACCAATCCGTACGGCTGGACGAAGGTCATGATCGAACAGGTGCTCACCGACGTCGCCGCCAGTGACGACCGGTGGCGGATCGCCTCACTGCGGTACTTCAATCCGGTCGGCGCGCATCCCAGCGGTGACATCGGCGAGGACCCGAGCGGCATCCCCAACAATCTGATGCCGTTCGTCGCGCAGGTGGCCGTGGGACGACGGGAGAAGTTGTCGGTGTTCGGTGACGACTACGACACGCCTGACGGGACCGGCGTGCGTGACTACATCCATGTCGACGATCTGGCCGCCGGACATGTCGCGGCCCTCGCTCGCATCACCGAGCACGCTGACCCGATGTCGATCTGGAATCTCGGTACCGGACAGGGTGTTTCGGTATTGCAGGTGATCCAGGCCTTCGAGCGGGCCAGTGGTCGGCCGATCCCCTACGAAATCGCACCACGGCGGGCGGGCGACATCGCCGCGTCGTATGCCGATCCGTCGAAGGCCAACGCGGAGTTGGGATGGCAGGCCACCAAGACGATCGACGACATGTGCGCCGACACCTGGCGCTGGCAGTCGCAGAACCCGAACGGGTACCCGGACGCCTGAATCATCCCCGGTCGCCCAGGAGACGAACCCGGGTGAACTCGGCTCACCCCAGCGGCTCGTCGGGATCGGTGATGGCATCGGTCGACCATCCGATGTAGCGCTCGGCGGAGGTCTCGATCACCCGCCGTGCCGACTCCGCGACCGGCTCACCGAACGCACCGTAGATCCGGTCGAACTCCAGCGTCGAGACCCGATCGACGATCTGCTGAACGAGTCTGGGCGACAACGGGATCAGATTCGGATAGCTGCGCATGAACGACACCATCTCGGGGCTCTGCACGGCCATGATCGTGTCGCCGGTCAGCAAGGCGCCACGCCCTTCGGCGGCATCCGCGAGATGCAGGACCGCGCTGCCCGGAAAGTGACCACCGCACTGCACGAGCCGAACGCCGGGTGCGACATCGGCCGCGCCCTCCCAGAACTCGACGACGGAATCCGGTCGGGTGATCCACCGACGGTCGAGCGCGTTGAACAACACCGGCACCCGGCCGAACCGGTGACTCAACGACACGCTCGCCCCGACGAGATGCGGATGACTCGAGGTGATCGCCGCGACCCCGCCGCACTCGGCGAGTCGGTCGACGAGTGCCGGACCGACGAATCCCGGTGGCTCCCAGAGCACGTTGCCGCCCGCCGTCGCGACCAGGAACGTCTTCTGGCCGATCCCCACCGCCGGGTGTAGTGCCAGTTCGAATACGCCCGCCTCGACCTCCGTGGCAGTCACCTCGTTGGACGCGGCCTCGTCGAGTCGAGACCAGCTCGGACCGCTGCGAGGGATGAACTGCCGATCGTCGGCACAGACGAAGCAGATGTTCGGCGGCTCATCGGACGGCGGATACTCGTTGCCGCACAGGTCGCAGATCCACACCATGCCCTCGACCGTAGACGACACCGCTACACACCGTCATCGAGCCGCGCAAACACCTCGCACACAATCGATCTCGATCGATGGCACCGGACTCAACGGGGTGCGGGAGCGAAGATTGCATCGTCGACGCGATAGACCGTGACGTTGCCCTGCCGGAACACGACCGTGAGGCCGGGTGCCCCTTCTCGGCGTAGCGCCAGGAACGGATCGCCCTGGATGCCGTGTTCCGGATCGGGCACACCACGCTGGAACTCCCAGTAGCTCGGCGGACTGTCGATCACGTAGTGCACGTTCATGTCCCGCACGATGTGATCGATCTTCGGATCCGCGCCGATCTGGGAGACACCCCAGAACAGGTCGCGCTGACGCTGCGAGAAATCGTTGGCGCGGTAGAACGGGAACATCGGAGTGAGCCCGGTGACCGGATAGATCCAGCCGGTGCCCTGATCGAGATTGTTGAGGATCAGTGTGTCCTGCACGCCCGGCTGACGCTCCAGCCAGTGATAGGCGTCGAGATCGTCGGGACCGATGAACTTGCCGCCCCGCTCCTTGGATGCGATCTGCGCGTTCGTCGGATATCGCTGCGCCCCGGCTCCGACGATCACCACCATCAACACGACGAACGCTGCGGGCACCACCCAGCGCGCCGCCCGTGCCGACGTCGCGCGTGGGACTCGCTCGGTGCCTGTCTCGTCGATGTTGCGCGTCCCTCCGGACGTCCCCTCCTCGGCGGCCGGGCCACCGGCGCCCGCCGGGGCCGGCCCGCGCCCGTCATCCCGCGTGACGCTCCCGCGAGCACCGCCAAGGGCGAACCGCGACAACAGGTCCGCGATCCCCAGCACGATACCGCCGAGCGCGATCCCCGCGACGGCCGCCGAGAGCAACGCCACCACGAACGTCAACCTGTGCGGCGAGTTGTAGAAGTATCCGCCGACCGCACCCAGCGGATACGACAGCAGGCCCAGCGCCACCATCGAGTTGGCGGTCACCAGGACGAACACGATCCATGCGGCCAGTCCGGCCCAACACCGCATCCACACCAGCGCCAGGAGTCCGATCACGGTGAGCGCGATGAGCGGCCACACGGGGTAGGACAGGTTGCCCACCGGGACCGTGCCGTTGAACGCCGCCTGGGCCAGCCCAGTGAGGATGCCGACGGTGTCGACGCGGAAGTCGAAGAACGGCAGTTCGTTGGTGTCGGCGACCTTGATCGTGCCGAGCACCACCGGAGCGATGAGCACGAGGGTGAACAGACCGGTGGCCACCAACGACACCAGGTCTCGGACGCGTCCCGCCGCGGGCCGCCACAAGCCCTCCAGAACCCACCACAGCGCCACCAGGACACCGGCGAAGACCAGGCCCGACGGATGGGTCGCGGTGACGCCGGCGAGCGCGAGCGCCGCGGGCAGTGCCCGACGGCGGTCGCGCACCGCACTGATCACCAGGATCGCCGCGACCGGCGCGAGCGACACACCGACCGCGTTGGGCACCGACGTCAGCGCGACCTCGACGTAGGGCAACGAGGGAAACAGTGCCGACACCGCACCCGCTGTCGCCGCCAGGAACGCCGCACGGTTGGGCGCGAGGCGATGACGGGCCAGCCAATAGGTCAGCGATGCGACGCCGAACGGCACGGTGATGGCGAGCGCCGCAGGCGAGTACGTGTTGTACAGCTCGACCGGGTCGGCCCCGGTCACCGGGATGAGGATGGCCCCCAGCGAATGCCACGTGTTGGGGTAGTAGTTGAACCCGTGGGTGTCGTAGTTCATCAACTCGCCCATACGCATCGCCGAACCCACACCGGTCTCGTGAATCCACCGCAGCGCGCTGGCGTGCCACAGGGAGTCCCAGACCTGCGAGATGTTGCCGAGCCCGGCGAAGGCCGTCTTGACCAGGGGACGGATGCAGGTGACAGCGATGATGACCGCGCCGATCCCGAGACCGACGATCAGACCTCCCACCGAGTGCCGACCGAGCGGCGGCGCATCGTCGGCGGGCGGTACCGGGGTCGTCCATCGACGCCACGGCCGCAGACGCAGGACCGCGGCGTAGGCCCACGCGATCAACAGGGTGATGACCAGCGCCACCGCCGCCGAGATGATGTTCCATTCGAACCCGATGGCCGAATAGACGATGGTGAAGATGCTCACGATCGCGAAGGTGATCGGCGGGCCGGCGGCGATCGCCACCGGCCACGGCAGCGTCATGCGCCGTCCGACGAGGGCACCGGGAAGGATTAGCGTCAGGGCCGTCACCACGGTGACCCACGCCCCCAGCATCATCGCGCGCAACCTCCCGTGTCGGTGAGAACCAGAAAGAGGTTACCGTCGGCGCCTCGACGAGCGGGCGCTCCCCCGATCAGACCGGTGTCCGCGAGCCGCGCCGGTCGAGGCGATGCGCGATCGTCACGACCACCAGACAGACCGCCGCGGCGGCCACCCCGACACCGAACATCATCGGATAGGTGACCCCGGTGTAGGTCTCCGACACCCAGGCCAGCACGGCAGGCACGGCGAATCCGAGATACGTCGCGCCGTAGAAGACGGCCGTCAGACCGGCCAGGTTGTCCGGCCCGGCGATCCGCTGCACCTCGAGGAGCCCGGAGATCATCGCCATGCCGTAGCCGCAGCCCAGGACAGCTGCGGCGACCAGCGCCAGCCAGATGGTGAGGGCCGCCGCCGACGCCGCGGCCAGCGCCATGCCGACCGCGAGGATCACCAGTGCGAGCACGACGCCGCGTACACCGTCGGGGTCGTCGATGCGACGGCCGACCGACTGGATTCCGAATCCGGCCGCCAACCCGAGCACGCAGCACAGTGCGGCGAACGCGATCGGCGCACCGGAGGTCTTCACCGCCATCAGCGCCGGGATCACCGCGTACGCCGACGCGCACGCCCCGAACACCCATGGCGCCACCGGCAACACGACGAACAGGAAACGTCGCTGGCCGAGTCCGCTGATCTTGAGGTCGTCGACGAGCCGTCCCGGGTGCTCCGGTCGCGGCCTGGTCTCGGGGCTCGTGATCAGCCACACCAGCGCCGCGCCCGCAACGACGATGTTCACCACGTACGGGGTGACCTCGGGCCACGGCCCCCACTGCGCGAGGACACCGGCCAGACCGGCGCCGACGCCGAATCCGGCGGTCAGGCTCATCGCGGCGCGACGCGCGCCGACGGCGGCGTGGGTTCCCTCCCGACGACTGATCTCGGTGATCCAGCTGCCACCGACCGCCATCGACAGGCCCAAGGCGACACCGCTGGCGACGCGGCCCACGCTGAGCAGCGTGAGCGAGTGCGGCCCCGACGCCAGCAACAGCGACCCCAGCGCGGCGAAGACCGGCGCAGGCAACATGAGCGGGCGACGACCGAACCGATCCGACAGCGGACCGCCGATGAGCAGGGCGGGCACGATACCGAGGACGTAGGTGAAGAGGAGGCTGTCCACCGCGACCGCCGACAATCCGCCGTTCTGCCGGTACATCACCAGCAACGGTGTGAACTGGTTGCCGCCCCACGCCGAGGCGAACACGGCGAGCGAGACCGGACGCCAATACCCGGTCTTGGTGGGTGCGACGATCTCCGTGGTCGTGGCGGTCATCGTCGGATTCCCGTCCGCAGGTCGTGCACGCCGGCCAGATGCGCGCCGAGAGACGACGCGAAGGCATCGGCGTCACCCGCCTCGATGGCGGTGAGCAACGCTCGGTGGTCGGTCAGGATGCGCTCGGGGATCGACGCGTCGCGATGCACACTCGCCGACGTCATGCGGCGATGGCGCTCCCCGAGCGCCACGAAGAAATCGGCGAGGAGCGGATTGTCGCCTGCCGCGACGATGAGTTGGTGGAACTGGGCGTCGAGGCGGGAGAACTCGGCGAGGTCGGCCCAGTCGGCCCCGCGATGAGCCGTCAGGTTCTCCTCCAACTGTGCGACCAGCACGGCCCGCGCGGCCGGATCGTCGACGATGGACCGCACCGCATGCTCCTCGAGGAGCGTCCGGGCGCCGACGACATCTCGCGCCTCCCGCTCACCGATCGGCACCACCAGTGCACCCCGTTTGGGATACAGCCGCATCCACCCTTCGGTCTCCAATCGGAGGAACGCTTCCCGGACCGGGGTACGACTCACCGCACAGCGTGCAGCCACGTCACCTTCGCTGATCAACTCACCGCCTACCAGCGCGTTTGTGAGAATCAGCTCTTTGACCTCGTCATAGACACGTTCGGCTGCGGTCCCGCTCGCATACGACATAGATACAAGTTGTATCCCATGTGATCGGACCCATCCAAACCGGGGTCACCTTGATCGGCTCACAACCCCGGTGGGACACTTATCAGGTTGCGCGACCGGGCACATACGCCGCTCGGACGCAGCGGACCGAGGTCCGACGGAGTGGTCTGCATGCGCCGTCGAACCCCTGTCCCACAGGTGCATTGGCGCCCCGCCGACGTGGCGCCACCATTAGGAGACCCGCTGGGACGGCGGGTTACGCAGGAGGTACACCGTGGCAAGCACGGCAGACAACGCCCCCACCGAACACAAGGGCACGACGCCCTTCAACGAGCCGACCATCGCCGAGTTGCCGATCACCGACGAGGAGATCTTCATGGCGCACGTCGGCGGCAAACTCTCGGTGGAGTTGCGTTCGCCGATCGACACGCAGCGGGATCTGTCCATCGCGTACACGCCGGGCGTCGCCCAGGTATCGCGTGCCATCGACAACGAGACCCACCTGGTGAACAAGTACACCTGGACCGACCGCCTCGTCGCGGTGGTCAGTGACGGCTCGGCCGTGCTCGGCCTCGGCGACATCGGGCCACGCGCCTCCCTTCCGGTGATGGAGGGCAAATCCGCGCTCTTCCGGACGTTTGCCGGACTCAACTCGATCCCGATCGTGCTCGACACCAAGGATCCCGACGAGATCGTGGAGACGCTGATCCGCCTGCGTCCGAGCTTCGGCGCGATCAACCTCGAGGACATCTCGGCGCCGCGCTGCTTCGAGATCGAACGCCGCGTCATCGAGGCCCTCGACTGCCCGGTCATGCACGACGATCAGCACGGCACCGCCATCGTGGTGCTGGCCGCGCTGAAGGGCGCGATGAAGCTGCAGGACCGCGACATCAGCACGCTCAAGGTGGTCATCTCCGGAGCCGGTGCGGCCGGCGTCGCTTGCGCCAACATCCTGCTCGCGGCGGGCGTGACCGACATCGTCGTCCTGGACTCGAAGGGCATCGTCAGCTTCCACCGCGACGACCTCAACGAGACCAAGCAGGAACTGGCCGAACGCACCAACCCGCGCAGCCTCGGTGGCGGCGCCGCGGAGGCGCTCGACGGCGCCGACGTGTTCCTGGGTGTCTCGGCGGGCAAGATCGACGAGTCGTTGATCGCCTCGATGGCCGACGACTCGATCGTGTTCGCGTTGTCGAACCCCGACCCGGAGATCCATCCGACCGTCGCGGGCAAGTACGCGGCCATCGTCGCGACCGGGCGCAGCGACTTCCCGAACCAGATCAACAACGTGCTCGCCTTCCCCGGCGTGTTCAAGGGCGCACTGGACGCCGGAGCCCGACGCATCACCGAACGCATGAAGATCGCTGCGGCAGAAGCGATCCTCTCCGTCGTCGGCGACGAGCTGCAGGCCGACCGGATCGTGCCGAGCCCACTCGACAAGCGGGTCGCGCCCGCGGTCGCCGAGGCGGTTGCCGAGGCAGCACGCGCCGAAGGCGTCGCCTGACCTTTCTCGCTGGCATCGTCCCCGTGACGGGCGCCGAGGTGATCCTCGGACGTCTCTCACGGGGACGTTTCGGTCATCCCCGCTCCGGCCAGGCGCACAGGCAGATCTCGTTGTCCTCCGCGTCGGCGAGCACCCACCATGTCGGGGCGAACTCGTCGGTGACCAGGTGACCACCGGCCTCGACGGCGGTGGCGACACGTTCCTGCACGAGGTCGTGCGGAACCCAGAAATCGACGTGCACACGGCTGCGCTGCGGCCGCGGTTCGTCCATCTGCTGGAACCAGATGGCCGGGAGGATCCCGGCCGGATCGGTCAGGTCCACCGGGCCGCCCTCCGGCTCGTCGCGATATCCGAGGACCGCCTTCCAGAATGGGCGGATGCGCGCGATGTCGAGGGCGTCGATGGCCACCTCGAACCGCCCCGGCGGCGCCGCGGTGGCATCGAGGCCCATGTGGTCGGCGATCGCCGCGATCGCGTTGGCGAGGGCCACGTCGGCGTCGGTGAGTCGATGCGCGCTGTGCGTGGTCAACGCCAGATGCACTGAGCCGTATCGCAAGTCGATGTCGGGATGGTGACCTGCCGCTTCCGCCGCATCGATGACCTTGGCGACGAACTCACCACCGCGAACCATGTTGCCGGTCTGGTAGGCAGCGTGGAGGGTGTCGCAGAGAACCCGCCACGGCTCGGAGACCTCCCCGGTCGCGGCCGCGGCGCTGACTGGTGTCGGGTTGGATCCGGACATACCTCGACCCTACGACCCTCGGGCTCGTCTCGGTAGGCTGTTGGTGTGCTGCTTCCCGGTCCGGTGGCGCAGGGAGTGGCGGACGGCTCGATCGATCTTGCCTTCCGCCGGTGGAAGATCGCCCGGGTCAAACCCGGTTCCAGGTTCGTCGGACCGGCAGGCGTCACGGAAATCGTCTCGGTCGACCGTGTGGACGACATCACCGACGAGGATGCGCACCGCGCCGGATTCCCCACCGCACAGGCCGCGATCGCCCGGCTGCGCGCCACCGACGACCCCATCTTCCGTGTCGGCCTGCGCTGGGTCGGCCCCGATCCGCGGGTCGCGCTGCGGGAGGACGATGACCTCTCCGACGACGACATCGCCGACCTCGTGGTCCGCCTGGACCGGCTGGACGCCCGCTCGACGCACGGTCCGTGGACGCGCGCCGTGCTGGCTCTGATCGGTCGACGGCCGGCCGTGGTGTCCACCGAGCTTGCTGCCGAACTCGGCAGGGACAGGCCGGATTTCAAGCTCGATGTACGAAAGTTGAAGAAGCTCGGGCTCACCGAGAGCCTCGACGTCGGGTATCGGCTGTCGCCGCGGGGACGCGCCCTGCTGGCGCGGATCGACGGCGGGTGATCGGATCGTGGCAGCCACCCCTGCCGCCCGGCACCTCCTGCGGGCGAAAGACCTCGTCGACGCCCGCTACGCCGAGCCACTCGAGGTCGACGACATGGCCGCGGCCGCCGGGCTCTCCCGTGCACATTTCACCCGGGAGTTCACCGCGACGTTCGGCGAATCACCACACGCATACCTGCAGACCAGACGCCTCGAACGGGCCGCAGCGATGCTCCGCAACACCGACCGCTCGGTGACGGCGATCTGCATGGCCGTCGGACTGTCCAGCGTCGGTTCGTTCACGACCAGCTTCACCAGGGCTTTCGGCAAGTCCCCGACCACCTACCGGGCATCGTTCCCACCCGCCCACACGTATGCGCGGGTCCCCGCGTGCGTGCTGCGTGTCTACCACCGCCCCGGCCCGACCACCCGCGTCGACAAGACAGCACATCGGAAGAAGACCACCGACCCGGGACAGGCATAGCGTCGAAGACACCACCGGCACACGCCAAAGCCCGGAAAACCGGGCCGGAACACCATGGGCCGGAAAATCAGAAGGGCAACACCATGATTCGCATCGCACGCGCACAGGTCTGGGTCCACGACCAGGACGCAGCATTGGACTTCTACACCAGCAAGGTGGGACTCGAGGTGCGCTCCGACGTCACCCTGAGCGAGATGGGCGATTTCCGCTGGCTCACCGTCGGACCACCCGGACAAGACGACGTGTCGCTCGTGTTGATGGCGATTCCCGCGCCACCGATGGTCGACGCCGCAACCCAGGACGAGATCCGCAACCTGACGGCGAAGGGATTCGCCGGCACCGTGTTTCTCACCACCGATGACTGTCAGGCCTCCTACCAGGAGCTCAGTGCCCGCGGAGTGGAGTTCACCGAGACTCCCGAGCAGCGGCCCTACGGCATCGACGCCGGATTCCGCGATCCGTCGGGCAACAGCATCCGGCTCACGCAACTCGCTCACGATCTGGCGGACGTCTGAGCGGCGTGGTCACTCTCGCCGGCCTCCCTGGTCCCGGTTTGGTCGCTCACCGTCTGGCTCGCTACACTCGTACGCGCTGCCTCGGCAGCACGCCGCCCTAGCTCAGTCGGTAGAGCGATTCACTCGTAATGAATAGGTCAGGGGTTCGATTCCCCTGGGCGGCTCCACGAGGGAACCCAACGCCCGGCCCAAGTCGTCCACGGGACCGACATCGCGACCGGACCCATGCCCGACCAGCACGTCATCCATCGTCAGACCGCTTGCGTCTGCTCACGATGCGCCTATCGTGATCGGCATGGACTCCGCGGCGCCTCGGCAGGGCCCGTTCTGGGACGGCATGCTGGGCCGCACGTCGCAGCCTCCCGCGGCCCAGACCTTGGGACTGCGTTTCGTCGACGCCGACAGTGATTCCGGCACAATCGATCTTGCGTTCACGGCCCGCGCAGAGTGGACGAATCCCTTCGGCAACGTGCTCGGCGCATTCGTCGCCGCGATGCTCTACGACACCGTCGGTCCGACGCTGCTCGCGACTCTCGATCCCGAGAAATTCCAGTCGACCGAAGAGTTCAGTGTGCGCTTCCTGCGTCCGTTGCGGCCGGGGCCGGTGACGGCGCACGGACGTGTGGTCGACCGGTCCGGCGCAACGGCCGAGCTCGCCGCCACGCTATACGACGCAGATGGCCCGGCCGCGACGGCCACCGCGACCGCGCGGGTGATCGACGTCGCCGACGCCCCCGACGCGGTCTGACCGGCTCCCCGGTCCACGTGGCGTCGATAGTCCGCGCACCAACTGCGGTGGCGCGACATCGGCCGTCGAGACGTCCGACATCACCCCGGCCGCCGGCAACCCGCGCGTCGCGATCATCCGCTCGGTTCGCCTTCCCTCATCTCGCGGGGTTCGACGCCGTCGAGAACGTGTCGCCCGGACAGACTCAGCACGACGACACCACCGTGTTCACGACGATCCGCCCCAGATTCAGCCTGCCGTTCGAGCGTGGCGTCACCTTCCATGCGGACTTACCGACGCGGGTGACGATCTGGCCGGTGGTGCGGGTCATGGTCGAGTTGGGGTCGTTCGGGAAGACCTTCTCGGTCGTGCACGTGTTGTACTGCGACTCCACACTCGCCCGGTACGCGAAGCCGCCGTAGAGCCCCTCGAAGACCATGCAGCCGCGCGGCGACGTGTTCAGCATCTTGACCAATCGCTTGCGCGAATACAGCTTCATCGGGCCGACGTACGGCCGACCACCGTCGTAGACAGCACAGACCCGGACCGATGGCCGCGGGGCGGCGTCCGCTGCGCCGACCCCACCTGCCACGCCCGACATCACACCCACGATTACCAACACCCCGACCACGACCCGCCGCATCACCGCTCCTCGATTCCGTTTCGGACTCGGTCACGGTAATCGACCCCCATCGGCACCACCGCGCAAATCCGGCGGCCCGGCGACGCGAATCGGCCGATCGAACGACTCGCGATCGCGACCGTTCACGTCGGTCGCGATCTCTATAGTGAAAGGGACCATCCGGTCGACACCGCAAGGAGACATACGATGTCGGACTTCATCAACAAGATCAAAGAGGAAGCCAAGGCGGTCACGGCGGCGTTCGACCAAGAGTTGACGGTCCTCGAGGGTGTCGACGGCTACGACGCCCTCCGCGACGAGGACGAGTCGGAATCCGACGCCACGGCCGGTTCCGACGAGACGCCGAGCGACGACACCGAGGGCGGTGGCACACCGGCCGGGCAGTAGCGTCGCACCGACCGGCCGGACCCGCCGCCGATCGGCGCCGACCCTCCGGCGTGTTCGCCATCTCGAGACCGAATGTGACTGCGGGACAGGCTGTTCGACCTCAACCCCGGTCACCGGACACGGGCGGCGGACATCGATTCTCCGAAGAGTGGGCAAATGTGAACACACGGCGTGTCAGTTCGCCCTAGAGTGACAGCGAATCACCTGTGTGCCACGTATCGGGAGGAACCTCGACCATGCCATCCATTCGCGACCGTCTCGAGGTCCTCTCCGACACCGTGCAGGCGATCCGCGTCCTGCAGAAGGCCGGGGCGTTGGACATCACCAAGCCCGGCGAGGTGGTCAAGGCGTCCAAACGGGCGAAGTCGATCGGCGCTCCGGCGGCGGTCATCATGCACGGCGCGGAGGAACACCCCGATGCACCGGCCCTCACCGACGAACGCGGAACGGTCACCTTCGGTGACCTCGATCGTGCGTCGAACGCACTCGCCAACGACCTGCTGGGGCTCGGTCTGTCCCCGGGCAGCGTGATCGGGGTCCTTGCACGCGATCACCGCGGACTCCTGACCGTGATGAGCGCTGCCGGCCGAGCCGGTCTGCGTCTGGTCATGATGAACACCGGTTTCGGCAAGACCCAGTTCGCCGAGGTGGCCGAGCGCGAGGGTGTTGCGGCCATGTTCTACGACGAGGAGTTCACCGACCTGCTCGATGCGCTCCCCGACGACATGCCGCGCTGTCTGACCTGGGTCGACGGCAACCGACCGGTTCCCGATGGCGTGCGGATCCTCGACGACGTGATCGACGGCGGCAACACCACGGCGCCGCCGATGCCCGCGGAGCTCGGCGGTCTGGTGATCCTCACCAGCGGTACGACCGGCCTGCCCAAGGGCGCCCGACGCGGCAAGTTCTCCCCGTTCACCAGTGCCCTGCTGCTGGACCGGGTCCCGATCCCTCATGACGGGACCATGGTGATCGTCTCGCCGATCTTTCACTCCACCGGTTTCGCCGTCTGGGGCGTGGGCACCGCGCTGGGCAACAAGACCGTCGTCATGCGTCGCTTCGACGCCGAGAAGACGCTCGCCGCGCTGGCCGAACACCGAGCCGAGACACTCGTCGCGGTCCCGACCATGCTGCACCGGATGCTCGCCCTGGGACCGGAAGTCCTGGCCAAGTACGACACCTCGGCGTTGAAGATCATCGTGATCGCCGGATCGGCGCTCTCGCCCACCCTGTCCGAGGCGGTTCAGGACGCCTTCGGCGACGTCCTCTACAACATGTACGGGTCCACCGAGGTCGCCATCGCCGCGATCGCGCAACCGCATGAGCTGCGGCGCGCCCCGGGCACCGTCGGTCGCCCGCCCGTCAGCAGCCACCTCGCCCTGTTCGACCAGAACGATCGCCGGATCACCGAGAAGAACGTCCGCGGAAGGCTCTTCGTGCGCAACGGTGCCCCGTTCGAGGGTTACACCGACGGTCGCAACAAACAGATCCTGGAGGGGTACATGTCCACCGGCGACATGGGCCGCTTCGACGCCGACGGCCTGCTGTTCATCGAAGGCCGCGACGACGACATGATCGTGTCCGGAGGCGAGAACGTCTATCCGCTCGAGGTGGAGAACCTCCTGGCCGAGCACCCCGACGTCGCCGATGTCGCGGTCGTCGGGGTCGACGACGAGGAGTTCGGAACCCGCTTGCGCGCCTTCATCGTTCGCGCCGAAGACACCGATCCCCAGGTCGACGACATCAAGACCCACGTGCGATCACATCTGGCGCGCTACAAGGTGCCCCGCGATGTCGTGTTCATCGACGAACTGCCGCGCAACGCCACCGGCAAACTGGTGCGACGGCAACTGCCGACAGGCCCGCTGACCTGACGATCGCCCTTCGTGACGGTTTCTCCACGAGAGGGAGCGAGCGTCACGAAGACGTCAGCGAGCGCCGGACCGCATCGCCACACCGATGGTGGCGACCATGGCGTCGACGGCGAACTTCGGTTTCACGTTGACGTCGAGCGCGGTCCGGCAGTCCAGGACCGCCTCCACACATCGCAGGAGTTGTTCGGGCGACGCGAAATTCGCCATCGGTCCGACGATGTCCGCGGCCTTGTCGGGGTGCATGGCGGTCACCTGCGCCCCCACCGACACCACCAGGGCGTCCCGGAACAAGGCGGCGAGATCCACCAGAGCCCGGTCGAGGACGTCTCGCGAGACACGTGTGGCCCGGGACTTCTGACGTTTCTCCAGTTCCTTGAGTGCACCCGCGGTGCCGCGCGGCGGGCGGGCGGTGCCCTTTCCGGTGCCGCCGGCGCCGAGGGCGGTCTTCATCTCGTCGGTCTCGGCCTCGTCGAGTTCCGCACTGATCGCCTTGGCGGCCTCGTCAGCAGATCGGACCAGTGCTTCGGCCGCGGCGTACGCAGTCGAGTCTCGGGTCGCCGCGCGCGCCAAGGCGAGCGCTTTCTCGCGCTGCGCTCGTGCGTCGTCGTCGGTGGCCAGGCGCCTGGCTCGCCCGACGTGGCCACCGCAGACGCCTGCGGCCCATGCGGCACGGTCGGCGTCGATGCCGTCACGGTCGATCAGCACCTGCGCGATGTCGGGAGCCGCCGGAGTGGTCAGTGCGATGTGCCTGCAACGGGACCGCAGCGTCACCGAGATGTCCTCCGGATCCACCGACGGCGCGCACAGCAGAAAGACCGTTCGGGACGGCGGCTCCTCGACCGCCTTGAGCAACGCGTTGGCGGCCTGTTCGGTGAGGCGATCGGCGTCCTCGACGATGACGATCTGCCAGCGACCGGTGCCGGGACGTCGCGCGGCAGCCTGCACGACGTCACGCGCCTCGTGTACGGACAGGCTCAATCCCTGCGGGACGACATGCCGAACGTCGGCATGGGTCTGCGCCATCACCGTCGTACACGCCCGACACTCACCACAGCCGACCTCGGTGTCGGACTGGCACTGCAGGGCGGCGGCGAAACATGTCGCCGCCACCGACCGCCCGCTGCCCGGCGGCCCGGTGAACAGCCAGGCATGGGTCATCCCCAGGCCGGGCCGAGCCGGGTCGGTGGCGGCGGACCCGGACTCGACGGCCGACCCGGATCGGGCCACGCCACCGCGCGCCGCCCGAGCGGCGGTGCGCAGTTCGTCGGCGACCGCGAGCTGTCCGATCAAGCGAGCGAAGACATTTGTCACACCGCCACACTAATGTGCTGCTCAGACATCCCAGGAGGCCGCGCGCGTGTTTAACAATTGCAAGCAGCCGGTTACCGTTGTCACGTGATTGAACGTCGGTCCCGGTGGTCGAAGGGAGTGCATCTCGGTCGCTGGCTGGTGCACACGCCGTGGCCGATCCTTGCCCTCGACATGCTGCGGGCAAACGTGGTCGGCGCGCTGTTCACCTTCGCCTTCCTCCGTTTCGGGATGCCCGTCGAGGACTCGATCCGGCTCGACGAGATCACCGCCCTCAATCAGGTCATCTTCGCCGTCTACCTCGTCGTGGCCATGTTGGTCGGGGCGTTCCTGAGCATCCAACTGTCCCTGCCGGTCCTGGTATGGCACCGACGACGCACGCGGCTCGACAACGACACGGCCCGCAAGCGCGCCCTCAAACTGCCGTATCTGTTGTCGGTGGTGCAGGCCGGGCTGTGGTTGATCGGCGGTGTGCTGTTCACCTTGGTGACGTTCGCGGTCTCACATCGCGACGCATTCATCGTGGCGCTGGCCAGCGCCATCGGCGCACTCATCACCTGCGTGCTCTCCTACATGCAGGCCGAGAAGGTCCTTCGACCGATCACCGTCGCCGCCATGGCGAACAATCCAGACGTCGCGGTGGCCCCCAGCGTGACCACTCGGATCGCGGTCTTCTGGGTGATCAGCGTCGTGGCGCCACTGGCCGTGATCATCGGACTGATCACCCTGCAGCGTCTCGGCTGGATCGACACCGACGCCGAGGGCCTCCAGCGCCCCATCCTCTGGATGTCGGGTGCCGCCCTGGCGTTCAGCGTTATCGCGATCGTGCGGGTGGTCGGCGCCATCAACGACCCCATCAAACAGCTTCGTCGCGCCCAGTCGGAGGTCAGCGACGGCAACCTGAACGTCGCGGTGAAGATCTACGACGGCAGCGACCTCGGCCTGCTGCAGGCCGGGTTCAACGACATGGTCGCCGATCTGCGGGAACGCAACCAGCTGCGCAACCTGTTCGGCCGCTACGTCGGCGAGGACGTCGCACGCCGCGCCATCGAGACCGGCACCGAGCTCGGTGGGGAGGAGCGCTACGTCGGTGTGCTGTTCGTCGACATCGTCGGCTCGACCCGGCTGGCCGTCAACCGTCCACCGCGTGAAGTGGTGGAGTTGCTCAACGAGTTCTTCCGGGTGGTCGTCGCCGTCGTCGGCCGGCACGGCGGCTTCGTCAACAAATTCCAGGGTGATGCCGCGCTCGCGATCTTCGGCGCACCCCTGGACCTCGAGGACTTCGCGGGCAAGGCATTGGCGTCGGCACGTGAACTGCGCACCGAGCTGTACCGCACCCTCGGCGACACCGACATCGGCATCGGGGTGTCGGCGGGCAAGGCGATCGCCGGACACATCGGCTCCGAACAACGCCTCGAGTACACCGTCATCGGCGACCCGGTGAACGAGGCGGCGCGACTGACCGAGCTGGCCAAGGACGAGCCGACCCGTGTGCTCGGGTCGGCCCGCGCGGTGTTCCTGGCATCCCAGGACGAGTCCGAGCACTGGGACATCGGCGAAGGCGTCGAGCTACGCGGGCGCGGGATCGAGACGCTCCTCGCGCGACCGATCCTGGCGCCCCAGGTGATCGAGTAACGCCGATCGTCGACCACCCGTCGAACGCGAGCCGCAGCACGTTGCTCTCGGCGCCAGACCAGTTGCTCTCGGCGCGATACCGGTTGCTGTCGGCGTGAGGGCGAGCTACTCGCTCGTCTTCTTGGCCGGGGCCTTCTTTGCAGCAGTCTTCTTCGCGCCGGTCTTCTTGGCCGTCGTCTTTGCTGCGGTCTTCTTCGCGGCGGTCTTGGCGGCCGTCTTCTTGGCAGCTGCCTTCTTCGCGGGTGCCTTCTTGGCGGCCCGTTTCTTGACCGGGCCACGCGCCCGACGATCGGCGAGCAACTCCATCGCCCGTTCCGGGGTGATGGACGCGACCTCGTCGCCCTTACGCAGGCTCGCGTTGGTCTCACCGTCGGTGACGTACGGACCGAACCGGCCGTCCTTGATCACCATCGGCTTCTCACTCACCGAATCGTTGCCCAACTCCCGCAGCGGCGGCGCCGCGGCCTGCCTACCCCGACGCTTCGGCTCGGAGTAGATCTTCAGCGCCTCCTCGAGCGTGATCTCGAAGAGCTGCTCCTCACTCGTCAACGACCGCGAGTCGGTGCCCTTCTTGAGGTACGGCCCGTAGCGGCCGTTCTGCGCGGTGATCTCGTCCCCGGATTCGGGATCGACGCCGACGACCCGTGGCAACGACAGCAGCTTGAGTGCCTCGTCGAGGGTCACCGTCGAGATGTCCATCGATTTGAACAGCGACCCCGTGCGCGGCTTCGGGCCGGCCTTCTTCGCCGCCTTCTTGGCGGTCTTCTTGGCCGCGGCCTTGGTCGCCGTCTTGGTGGCGGTGCCTCCGCCCGACGGTGCGTCGTCCAGCGAAACCACACCACTTCCGGCGCCGTCGCCGCCGTCACGCGGCGTCGGCCCCGCAGGCACCGTTGCCGGCGCATTGCCATCACCGTCGTCACGCGGCCCGCTCGCTCCGCTCCCGGCGCCGTCGTCACGCGGCCCGCTCGCTCCGCTCCCGGCGCCGTCGTCTTCGGGCGGCAGGATCTCGGTCACGTACGGCCCGAAACGCCCTTCCTTGGCGACGATCTCGTGTCCGCTGACCGGATCGTGACCGAGTGATCGGCCCTCCTGCGGGGTTGCGAACAGCTTCTCCGCGACGTCCAGCGTGAGTTCGTCAGGCGTGATGTCGGCGGGCAGATTCGCGCGCTTGAGATCCGGTTCGGCATCCGGCGCAGCGACATTGCGTTCCAGGTACGGGCCGTAGCGACCGACCCGGACGAAGACCGGCCGGCCGTCCTCGTCGTCGAACAGCCGGATCGAGTTCACCTCGCGGGCGTCGATCTCCTCGAGATTGACACCCACGAGCTTCTTGAGCCCGCCGTGTTTCGCAATCTCCGACCCGGCGATCTCCGCGTCGTGTTCGGCGTTCTCGGCCAGGTCACCGAAGTAGAACTCGGTCAGCCAGCGGGTGCGGTTCTCCTGTCCGGATGCGATCTGGTCCAGATCGTCTTCAAGCGACGCGGTGAAGTCGTAATCGACGAGGCTCTGGAAATACGCCTCGAGCAGCCCGACGACGGCGAAGGCGATCCACGACGGGACGAGCGCGTTGCCCTTCTTGAGCACATAGCCGCGATCCTGGATGGTGCCGATGATCGAGGCATACGTCGACGGCCGGCCGATCCCGAGTTCCTCGAGCACCTTCACCAGCGACGCCTCGGTGAACCGGGCCGGCGGGTTGGTCGAATGGCCGTCCGCGGTCAGCTCGGTCGCGGTCAGCGACTGGCCCTCGGTGAGGTTGGGTAGGCGGTTCTCCGCGTCGTCGGCCTGACCGCCGGTCTGCTCGTCGACGGTTTCGACATAGGCCGACAGGAAGCCCGGGAACGTGATGGTGCGGCCGGACGCGGCAAAGGTGCACCGCTCCCCCGACGATGCGGTCCCGGTGATCCGCAGACTCATCGTGGTGCCCTTGGCGTCGGCCATCTGCGACGCGACGGTTCGCTGCCAGATCAGCTCGTAGAGCCGGAACTCGTCGGTCTCGAGCTGGCCTGCGACCTGGCCGGGCGTGCGGAAGCTCTCCCCGGCGGGGCGGATCGCCTCGTGGGCCTCCTGCGCGTTCTTCACCTTGCGGTTGTACTGGCGCGGGGTGGGATGGACGAACGATTCACCGTAGAGGTCGCGGGCCTGGCTGCGCGCCGCGTTGATCGCCGACTCGCTCAACGTCGTCGAGTCGGTACGCATGTAGGTGATGAAGCCGTTTTCGTACAGTCGCTGCGCGATCCGCATCGTGCGGTCCGACGAGAAACGCAGCTTGCGGCCGGCTTCCTGCTGCAGCGTCGAGGTCATGAACGGCGCGTACGGGCGACGGGTGTAGGGCTTCTCCTCGACCGATGTCACGGTCATGGCGGCGCCTCGCAGCGCCTCGGCGAGCCCGGTCGCACGCGGACCGTCGAGCACGACGACCCCGTCGGACTTCTTCAGCCCGCCCCGGGAATCGAAGTCGCGACCGGTGGCGACCCGGGCGTCGTCGACGGAGACCAACCGCGAACCGAAGGTCCGCGGCGACGACGAACTGTCGGCACCGGCGTCCATCGTGGCGGCGATGTCCCAGTAGTCGGCGGAGACGAACGCCATGCGCTCGCGTTCACGCTCGACGATGATCCTCGTCGCCACCGACTGCACGCGGCCTGCCGACAGCTTCGGCATGACCTTCTTCCACAGCACCGGGGACACCTCGTAGCCGTAGAGGCGGTCCAGGATGCGACGGGTTTCCTGCGCGTCGACCAGATCGATGTCGAGATCACGCGGGTTCTCGGCGGCTGCGCGGATCGCGGGTTCGGTGATCTCGTGGAACACCATCCGCTTGACCGGGATCTTCGGCTTCAGCGTCTCCAGCAGATGCCACGCGATGGCCTCACCCTCGCGGTCACCGTCGGTGGCGAGGTAGAGCTCGTCGACGTCGCGCATCAGCGACTTGAGTTCGGACACGGTGGACTTCTTGTCCGCCGACACCACGTAGAGCGGTTCGAAGTTGTGATCGACGTCCACACCCAGACGCGCCCACGGTTCGCCCTTGTACTTGGCCGGTACGTCGGCGGCGCCCCGCGGCAGGTCCCTGATGTGACCTCGCGACGACTCGACGACATAGTTGGACCCCAGGTATCCCGCGATCTTGCGGGCCTTGGTCGGCGACTCGACGATCACCAATCGTCGAATCGGGCTCCCCGTCGTGGGGGATGCGGTGCTGGTATCGGCCACCGGGCGTCCTTACTTCACTTCGTTGGGTGAATCCGCTTCGTACCTTATATATAGCGTCGTCTGCAATTCCGAATTCCTTTCGTAAAGACCCAGTGTGACAAATTGCGCCGGACCGTGCCCGTCCCGGACCACAAAGACGCAGGTCAGAAGGTTTTGACCGTCGCACGAAGCCGACACACACCCGGTTTTTGCCGTGTCGCGTGTTCGACAGAATCAGAACACGACGATAGGCCAGTGCTCGGCGGCACCCCGGTTGGTCGGCGGCTCACCGACGTATTCGACAAGGTGGGTCAGACGACGCTTGCCCGCGATTCGCAACGCCGGGGCTCCCCCGCGCGTGCCCACCAGGGTGGGTGCGACGCCGACCCGCATCAGAGCCGTCGCGAGCGCCGCATGCATCTCCGGGGCGTGTGGGTCGAGGCCCAGCAGGAAACGCTCGCCGTCACGATCACCGGCAGCGATCACCCACATCCGCAGCGCGCGCGGGGTCGGCACCCATCCGGCCGGCATGGCCTTGACCGCTCCCGCCGACCATCGCCGGTACAACTCGTCGAACTCGGGGGCGTGCGCCGTCCGGGCGATCAGGGTGCCCTCGTCGGAGCGGACGATCTCGGCCGCCGTCCCGGTCTCGGCGATCTCCTCGACGAGCGCGTGTGCCCGCCACTCGTCGGCGACGACCACCGACACACGGGTACCGATGTCGGAGCGGACCGCCTGGCCATGCGCGGCCAGCAGCCCTGCCAGATCGTCGTATGTCGGCCGATCGATCTGCGCCGAGAAGAACGACAACTGGCCCATGGAGCCAGCCTACTGCCGAGACACCGCTCCGGGAACGTCCGTGAGGTTGCCCGAGGCCGGGGATCCGCCTCCGGCCGAAAAGGAACCGCTCCCGATCACCTGTGGTGATCGGGAGCGGTTCGCTCAAGCTTGCTTCGCAGCTTGCAGGACGTTGAGTCCTAGACGGCGCGGACGCCGGTGGCCTGCGGGCCCTTGGTGCCCTGACCGACCTCGAACTCGACGCGCTGGTTCTCCTCGAGGGTACGGAAGCCCGAGCCCTGGATCTCGGAGTAGTGGACGAACACGTCGTCGGACCCCTCATCAGGTGCGATGAAGCCGAAGCCCTTTTCCGCGTTGAACCACTTCACAGTTCCCTGTGCCATTACTGCAATCCTTTTCATACATTCCAACTGACTCGACACGAACGTCTCGTGTCGTGGTCGGTTCCGACCGCCATACCTCGATGGACCCCGCGGTGAACCCGCCAAACCAGCCTCAGTACCACGGCCACAACACGATCTCGCCGAGCAACCGGAGGTCCGGAGTCCGCGAAAGCTGCGACCGCCACTAGTCAATCATGTTCGGACGGCATGCGATAGTCACCCCAACCAAAGTGATTAAAACCCATCGATCGTCAACGTGACGACATCCGGCAGTAACATCGGAGTCCACGTTGGCGAACGACGCCACGCGACTGATCGACGAAAAGCATGCAGATTCAAACATTCGGTTCCGAACTCCTCCAGCGCAGCCTCGCCGGCACCGACACCGCCGCGTCTTCGCTCACCCACCTTGCGGTAATAGGTTCGCGGGCAGCCTCTTTCGCCGACTGGCCGCGGTGGGTGCCACCCGAATTGGTCGCGGCATTCGAGGACGACGGAATAGTCAAGCCATGGTCCCATCAGGTGGCGGCGGCCGAAGAGCTGCACCGCGGAAATCACGTCGCACTGTGCACCGGAACGGCATCCGGCAAATCCCTTGCCTATCAAATACCCATTCTGACCACGTTGATGAAGGATCTGAATTCCACCGCGCTCTATCTTTCGCCGACGAAGGCTTTGGGTTCGGACCAGATCCGTTCACTGACTTCGTTACTCGCCGGTCGGCGGGAGTTCACCCACCTGCAACCCACGGCCTACGACGGGGACACCGACGTCGAGATCCGCCAGTGGGCGCGTGCACATTCCCGGTGGATCTTCACCAATCCGGACATGCTGCACATCGGCATCCTGTCCGGACACACGCGGTGGCGCCACTTCTTCCGTCACCTGCGCTATGTGGTCATCGACGAATGCCATCACTACCGCGGTGTGTTCGGATCGCACACGGCGCTCGTGTTGCGCCGTCTGCTGCGGATCGCGCGGTCCGTCGGCGCCGACCCGATCGTCATCGGCGTCAGCGCGACGATCGCCGAACCCGCAGAAGCCTTGTCCCGCTTGATCGGCGAGCCTGCCACGGCGGTCACCGAGGACGGGTCGCCCCGCGGAGAGCGCACCGTGGCACTGTGGGAACCCGACTTCTTGCCGGTGGTGACCGGTGAGAACGGTGCACCGGTGCGACGATCGGCCGGCGCCGAATCCGCACGTCTACTCGCCGATTTCGTGGTCGAGGGCGCCCGGACACTGTGTTTTCAACGCAGCAGACGCGGCGTGGAACTGACTGCCCGCCAAGCACGGCAACTGCTCGCGCAGACCGCACCGGACCTGGTCGATCGGGTTGCCGCCTACCGCGCAGGCTATCTGGCCGACGACCGCAGACGACTCGAACGCGCGATCTCCGAGGGTGAACTGATCGGCGTGGCGACCACCAACGCCCTGGAGCTCGGGGTGGACATCAGCGGCCTCGATGCGGTCATCGTCGGCGGATACCCGGGCACCGTGGCATCGTTCTGGCAGCAGGCCGGACGAGCCGGACGCCAACGGACGTCCGGGGATTCACTGGTCGTCCTCGTCGCCCGCGACGACCCGCTCGACACCTACCTCGTGCATCATCCCGAGGCACTGCTCGGACATCCGGTGGAGACGACGGTGACCGATCCGGCCAATCCGTACATCCTCACGCCGCATCTGCTGTGCGCCGCTGCCGAATTGCCGTTGCGTGACAGCGAGATCGAGGCGTGGGATGCCGTGGACGCGGTGGCCGGTCTGGCCGCCGACGGAATGTTGAAGCGCCGCAAGGCGGGCTGGTATGTGGCGGCCGGTGTGGAACCGCATGGCGAGGTAGACATCCGGGGAGGGATCGGCGGTCAGGTGCTCATCGTCGACACCACCACATCGCAGTTGTTGGGCACCGTCGACTCCGGTCGCGCGATGTCCACGGTCCATCCGGGAGCGCTGCACATCCATCAGGGGGCGTCGTATGTGGTGGACGAACTCGACTTGTCCGAGGGTCTGGCGCTGGCGCATCCCGAAGAGCCCGATTGGACGACGTCTGCCCGCGAGACCACCGACATCACCGTCACCACGGTCGCCGAGCGGCACCGGGCCGGTCCCCTGACGGTCTCGCTCGTCGAGGTCGACGTCACCCACCAGGTGATCGGGTACCTGCGCACCCTGCTGTCCGGCGGGGTGCTCGACGCGGTGGAACTCGACATGCCTGCGCAGACGCTGCACACCCGAGCGGTGATGTACACGCTGACCCCGGAGGCGTTGGAGGAGGCCGGGATCGAGGCCGGCCGGTTCCCTGGCGCACTGCATGCCGCCGAGCACGCGGCCATCGGCATGCTGCCGCTGGTCGCCTCCTGCGACCGGTGGGACATCGGCGGATTGTCGACCAACCTGCATCCCGACACCGGGCTGCCGACGGTCTTCGTCTACGACGGTTACATGGGCGGCGCGGGATTCGCCGACCGCGGGTTCGCCGCGTTCGGGACATGGGTGGCGGCGACGCGCGACGCGGTGGCGAGTTGTCGCTGCGAGTCGGGCTGCCCGTCGTGCGTGCAATCACCGAAATGCGGAAACGGCAACGACCCGCTCGACAAGGCAGGGGCACACGCCGTCCTGGGCCTGCTCGCCGATCTCGCGGACGCCTTCACCCCCACGCCGACCGCCTGATCGGGCAGGTCACGGGGTCGGGTAGAGTCCCGGCTCACAGTGACACACATCACCCTCCCGACCACATTGTCGGGTCACCACCTGGTGGGCCGCGACGCGCTCATCGCCGCCGTACGGGCCTTCGCCATCGTGCCCGACGGCCGTTCGGCGATCCTGCACGGCGCCTCCGGACTCGGCCGCACCGCTCTCCTGCGGGACGCCGAGGCGGCCGCGACGCGGGCGGGCGTGCACGTCGTCCATGTCGACCGGCGAGAGCTGGCGGTGCGAGGCTCAGCCCTCGAGCTGATCGTCGATCAGCTGCCCGACGACACCACGAACATGACCGCCGCGCAACGGGTCGCGCTCGATGAGGTCCGGCACTCGGTCGACCTGGGTGCAGACCGGGGTGCCGACCTCACGCTGTGCTCCGCCGTGCTCTCGTTGATCCGCGATCATGGCAGGCGACGACCGGTGTTGCTCGCCATCGACGACGCAGACCGGCTCGGCCCCCGCGATGCCCAGGTCGTGGGATTCGTCGTCCGCCGTCTGGCCGGGGCCCGAGTCGGCCTGGTGGCCACCGCGCTTCCCGACGAGGGAGGTGTCGGTCAGACGGCCGACGTCGTGTGGACGATGCCCCCACTCGACGCGACTGCGGCCGATACCCTTCTGCGCAATCGCTTTCCGGTACTCGACGCTCGATCCCGCGGCGAGCTCGTCGATCGCTCGGACGGCAATCCCGCGCAGCTGATCGATGCCGGGTTCGCCGCACTGGCCGCTCCTGAGGCGATCAGCGGGGTCGGCTCGGCCGGCGAGATCCTGCCGGACCTGTTGGAGCGCAGCGCGGCGCGCGCGATGCGGCGCGGCCAGACACCGGCCGCGGCCAACGCATTCCGCAACTCCGCTCTGCTCACCACCGAACCGGTCGCGCGTGCCAGGCGACTGGCCGCGGCATCTGCGCTCACCTCGGCAGTCAGTGCCGACGTGACCGGCGCCACCGTGCTGCTCGACCGCGCACTCGATGCCCATCCCGGTGCCGCGCAGAGTCTCGAGGCGGTCACCGCACGGTCGTACCTCACCGCACATGCACCGGAGAGCATCGGCGAGACCGTCGAGGCACTCGGAGCCGCCCTGGAACGTCATCGGCCGTCTGCCCGGGATCGGATCTTCGACGACGCACTGTGGGGCCTCTACCAGTTGTGCCTGCTCGACGGTCGCGCCCGGCACTGGCAGCGCTTTCGGTCGATAGCCGACGCCCACGCCGACATCGTCCCGACGTGGGTGCGGATCGCCGTGCGGCCCACCGCTTCCCGGCACACCCGCCATCCCGAGCCGTCCGCGTCGTTTCGCGCGCTGTCCGGTGAGCTCGTCCGGATCACCGATCCCGCGGCCACCGTGCGGACCGCATTTGTCACCCGAGGCGGCACCGACACCTTCTGGTGGCGTGCCGCCCTGCGACGGATCTGGGCAGACGACCGAGCCCCGGTTGCGTCGGCGGTCTACGCCGCGTGGCTGCTGGCCTCCGACGACCTCGGCACCGGCCGATGGGCCGAGGCGCAGACGCTGCTCGACGAAGGTCTCACGCGCTGCCGCATCGGCGGTTTCCGGGTGTATGCCGAGGAGTGGATTCGGGTGACACGCCTGCTGCTGGCGGTCTATCGCGGCGACGAGGCGCCCGAAGCGATCGACTCCCGGTCATCATCCGATTGGACACACGACGGACCTCGATTGCGGACTCGACGCGTCTACTGTTCGGCCGTCGCCGCCCTCGGTGAGGGCAATGGCCGTCGAGCGCACCGGTTGTTGCGCGGGACCGACGGTCCATACGGGAGCCTGACTCTCGAATACGACCGTGCTGCTCTCGATTTCGCCGAGGCTGCCGCCGATGCCGGTGATCGTGACGACATCTCCTCGCTGCGCGAGCACCTCCGTGTGCTCGCGCAGACCGGCGGCGACCGGGCAGGTTTCCTCGCCGCCGGCGCCACGGCCGTGGTTGCCGACTCCGATCAACAGGATGGCTACCTCGCCGCGCTCGACCGACCCGGTGCCGACCGGTGGCCGTTCGATCGAGCGCGGATCCGCCTGCGCTACGGCATGTGGCTTCGAACCCGCGGCAGCCTCGCCGAGGCGCGCACCCAGATACGCGGTGCTGCAGTGGCATTCGACGATCTCGGCGCCACCCCGTGGTGGACACTCGCCCGCAACGAACTACATTCGCTCGGCGAGGCGATCCACCCGCCGACGGGCCGGGGCTCCCGACCACGCATCTCGGCCACCGGGCAACGAATCGCCCAGATGGCCACTGCCGGTCTCACCAATCGGGAGATCGGCGCCCGACTCGGCATCTCCCCCAGCACCGTGGGGAGCCATCTGTCGGCGGTCTATCGCGAACTCGGTGTGTCATCGCGTGCAGCACTGCGTGATTCGGGACTGTTCACGACGCCGACATCGGCGACCGGGCTGTCGAGCACGTCGCGCAGGGCACCGCGCGACGACACACCGACCTTGGCGTAGACCCGGTGCAGGTGATTGCCGACCGTGCGTGACGAGATGTCCAGCCGTTCGGCGATCATCTTGTTGCTCAAACCATGTGCGGCCATCTCCGCGATCCTGCGTTCGTGTGCGGTGAGAGGTGAGGCGGTTCGACCTGTCCGAGAACGTGTCCGAGCGGTTGCGTCGAGTTCCGCGGCCACCCGGGCAGACCATGGAGCCGCCCCCAGCGCCTCGAACGACGCCAGCGCCTCGCCGAGGACCGCCCGTGACGCCGCGACCGCCTGCCCGCGCCGCAGGTGGGAGCCGTAGAGGAATTGCACGCGGGCGTGATCGAACCGCCATCGCTGCGACGTCGGAACGGCCAGCGCCTGACGATAGAGATCGGCCGCCTCGGGGCCGGCGACCTGCGCTCGCGCGGCCAGGTGCAGCATGTGCATCCGCGGTGACAATCCGGCGAGATCCAGCCGGTCCATGGCGTCGACGTGCGCCCGCGCCTCGTCGAACCGACCGGTCCGCACACAGACTCGCACCACGTCCATCGCCACCTCCCGCGCCAGTGGCACACCGGCGACCAGCTGTTCGGCCGGACCGATGGACGTGGCATGGAAGTAGGCCGTCTCCACGTCGGCGCGGGCCGCGGCGACGAGCATCTGCACGTGGTCGGCGTACTTTCCGACCGTGGCCGCCCGGCGCGGCGCCGCCCATACCCGCATCCGGTGGGCGGCGGCACCGACCGCTGCGATGTCACCGCGCACCGCGGCGACCAGAGCGAGGAGGTAGTCGGCCATCCACCACAGTTGGTCGTGGCCACCGGAATCCGCGGATCGGCGTGCCCGCTCGGCCTTCTCGACCGTCCGGTCCCACCGACCGCGGTGGAAGTCGTCGTGCGCGAGCATCAGCAGCGCCCAGATCGCCGGTACCCCCGCGCCACGTTCCGCTGGATCGTCGACGAGCCGCATCAGGGCGGCCCGGGTGTCCTCGACGCGGTCGAACACCGCGGCCATCTCCGCGACCTCGACGATCCACAACGGCGAACTCTGCTCGGCAACCGTGCCGATCAGGATGTCCAACCGCTCACGCTCCGGATCGCTCAGCTTGGTCGGCCGTGCCGCCACCGCCGACGAGAGTTCCTGCAGCGGAGGCAGAGTGGGACCGATGCGCCGCAGGATGCGCCGATGATCGGCCCAGAGTTCGGCGCGTCCACCCAACCAACACAGGGAGCGCAACTCCTCGACGGCCTCGGCCAGGACCGGGTCGTCGGGATCGTGATGACCGGGATAGGCGTCGATGGCCCGCACGACGATGTCGTGGGCGGCGTCGACGTCTCCGTCGTCGGCTCCCGCGACGACGGTCGCCGCGGCCAGTGCGGTGACCAGTGATCCTTCCGACCCTGCTGCTGCCGAGCACATCTCGTCGAAGAGCACGCTCGCGCTCTTGGGATTCACCCGCGCGGCGACCTGCGTGGTCCGGGACAGACGGCGAAGCCGTTCGGCCGGATCGGCGGTGAGTTCGGTGGCCCGGTCCAGCAGACGCAACGCGGCACGCCACTGCGCCGACAACATCGCGGCTTCACCCGCGCACTCCATCCGCGACGCGAGTTCCTCGTCGAATCCCGTCGTCGAATCGGCTACACGCCACAGGGCCACCGGGTCAACGCCGAGTGCCGTGGCACATTGGCCGAGCGCACGGTGGACACCCGACCGCTCCTCGGGGGTGGCAGATGCCATCAGAGCGACGCCGAACAATGGCTGTCGCAACCGGATTCGCGTGACGGTGGCCCCGTCCGGCGCGGTCGAGGAGAGCACGATGACCAGGTCGTGCGCCAAGGCGGGCGCCGCCACCGAAGTCATCTCCCGGTCACCGAACGCGGGTGCGAACAGATCCACGTCCGCCCCGGGCACGAATAGGTGCATCAAGATCAGCCGACGGGTCAGAGTCGGCAGTTCGGGGAGGCGGGGAAAGAGCGCGACACTCATCGCCGCGGACATCGGCAGCACCGGCGGCAGCGATTCCAGACCACTGATCTGCGCATCTCGCCACCCGGCGGGCAGGCCGACGAGCACGCGGGGGTTGCCGCGCGCCGCGCTGATCAACCGAGATCGCACATCGTCGGCGATATTCGGATACGCCTGCCGGACGAGCAGATTCGACGCGGCATCCGACAACGGACGCAACTCGACACGACCGAATCGCGCAGGCATGAGCCACGACGACGGGGTCGCGACCGTGACGACCCCGAGCCCGGGTGGCTCGGCATCGCAGACGGCCCCGAGGATGCGGACACTCGTGTCGTCGGCGAGGTGCAGATCGTCGACGACGATGATCATCGGGGTCACGGCCGCGAGTTCACCGACGAGATCGATCACGGCCGCGCACAGGTCGTCATCGGCCGTGGGCGGGCCGTCGGCGAGTCCGAGCGCCACCCGCAGCGTCGGCACGGCGGGATGGGTCGACACTGCCTGACCGTCCAGGATCGGCAGGAGGAGTTCGTGGAGCAATGCCAGTTGGACGCTGCTCTCGAACGCCACCCCTCGTCCCCGCAGCACCCGCAGCCCGCGCCGGTCGGCCAGCGCGGCAACTGTGCCGAGCACGGCAGATTTACCCACGCCGGGATCGCCGACCAGAACTGCCGTCGGGGAGCCGCCGATCACGGCGGTGTCGATGAACCGCGACAGTTCGACGACCTCGTCGTCACGACCGACCAGGTCCACGACGCCGAGAGGCCAGTCCACGAGCAGACCGCCCGACCCTGCCATATTGCGCCCTCCCACCGATGCCGCCCCTGGGTTACCGGATAGTAACCCAGGGGCGGCGATGGGAGAACGCGATCACGTCCCCTTAGTCGACGGAGGAGGAGTCGCCCGAGTCGGAGGACCCGCTGTCGGCGTCGGTTGCCGCATCGCTGCCGGCATCGTCGCTGTCGCCGGCACCCGCGGTGGAACTCTCGGCCGACTCGGAACTGTTGCCGGAATCAGCCGAGTCCGCATCGCCACCCGTGGCGGAATCGGCCCCCTCGGATGCGGACTCCCCCGACCCGGTGGAATCCGAAGCCTCCGAACCGGATTCAGCGGTGTCCGTCGCCGCCTCGGTGTCGTCTGCGACGCCTGCCTCGCCGGCACCGTCGGCCGTCGCAGGCGCGTCGACGACCGGGTCAGCGGCCTCCGACGCTGCACCCTCGACCGCCTCCGGCGCTGCACCCTCGACCGCCTCCGGCGGTGCGGCCTCGACGGCCGCGGACGTTGCGCCGTCGCCGGATTGCGGCGATGCCGCCTCCGCCGACGCATTCGCGCGCAGCGTGACGACCGTGTTCTGCGGAGTGATCGCCGCCTCGTCGCTGGTGGACACCGTGGCCGATGCCGTCGACGACAGCACATTGCCCGTCGAGGCAGGTGTGATGGCATCCAGGATCGTCTGGCGGATCAGCTGCAGTGCACCGAGCGTGCCGGGCATGATGATCGCGCCGTCTTCGACCATGGCCGTCGGGGTGAGCAGACCGCCGGCGTAGACCGATGCACCCGGCGCCCCGATCAGCGGCCCGAGGCTCATGCCGACGCGACCGTTGAGCAGGCCGTCGAGCATCACCGCGGGGCTCTGGACCAAGGCGTCGAAGACGGCTGCGACATCACCCGCTGATGCCGCGTCGATCACCGACTGGATCGCCGCGCCCACACCACCGAGTCCTCCGGCCAGCGGACCGACGACGGCCAGGCCCGCGTACAGCCCGATCGTCGGCAGCTGCCCGACGATGTTGGTGAGGCTCTGCAGCGGCTGCGACAACGCGCCCTGGATCGCCGGGATCAGTGCACCGCCGACCGGGTTGATCGCCGCGAAGATCGGCATGATGGCGGCCTGCAGCATGGTGTTGAGCGCCGTCGCGACATCACCCGAGGAGAGCGCGTCGACGGCGCCCGACAGCAGACCGGGGACCTGCTCGAGTGCTGCGCCGACATCCGCACCCGCGGACTGGAGAGCGTCGACGAGCGCCTGACCGGACGTGAGCTGATTTGCCGCGATCTGCTGCAAGATGGGGAGCAACTTGTCGAGGCCGTAGTCGACGTCGTTCTCGTGCAGCGTCTCGAGATTGGCGACGACCCGCTGGAACACTTCTTGGTACTGCTCGAAGGCACTCAGTGAGATCGCGGGGGACACGATCTGCGGGGCAGCGGGGGCAGATACGACTGACGCACCGGTCATACAGAACGGTGCGACCGCGACCGCCGCGGCGCCGACCACGGCGACCCCGCTGAGGACGGACGGACGAAAGTGGAACTGGGGACGACTGAGCGCGTACATGTACTTCTTCTCCTCGCGAGATGACAAGCCCGAAAGACTCGACGAGCGCCTGCGGTACGGGCCCCGCCGACGCCGGCCAGGGACAACGCACCCCCGCTGCTGCCCCGCCTGCGTAGTCTGCGGTTCCGACGAACCCGACAACCCTCACTCGCCGGATCGAGTGGACAAATGACTCATGTTGTCGGGGGCCACCACGGTCGATTACCGGCCGACGCGCGCCGGTCACCTGGCGGTGGAGGCCGCCCGGTCGGTAATACTGTGTGCATGACCGAGGAGCCGTCCGAGAGCCCACCGGGCACGCCGCACTCGATCACGACGCCACAACCGGTCTATTTCCTGCTGGCCCGCCCCGAGGGACGCGACGGCGAGACGCCGGCGACCATCGGCGAACGGGACGTGTTCTTCAGCGAAGAGTCCGCGCTGGACAGCCTCGACGTTCATTACGCGTGGTGTGCGGCCGAGCACGGCGGATTCATCCCGCGGGTCACCTCCGCCCAGTGGTTTCTGCAGAGCGCGATGGTGGGGCCCGGGGTGGCGCCAGGACTCGGCGACGTGCACCTCGCACTGGCCCCGTCCGGCGGGCGACCTCGTGCCGTGGCCGGCGGGTTCCTGACCGAAGGCGAACTCGTCCACTGGTCACCGTTTGTGCGCGCGGTCCATCCGTATCTGTCGCCCGTTCCGACCGAGCACACCTCGTTTGTCGTCTCCTACCTCGGCGACGACACGGTGAGCTTCGGACAGGTGTGGTTTGCCCCGCTGCGTTCACGCCGGGTGTATCCCAAGCCGATCGTCGTGGACGCCGACGACGTCTGATCACTCGACCGGCCCGGCACGCGCCGATGCGGTGGCCTCGCGCAGCCCGAACGGCCCGAGCCGGACCGGCACACCGACCGTCACGACCACGTCGTCCCCGTCGATGGTGCAGTCCCGAACAGTGGCGTGAACCCTCTGGGCTCGCGCGACGCGGCGCGCGGCCGCGCACGGTGTGGGTTCGGCACGCACATGGCGGGCCGCGGCCGCCAGGGCCGCCAGATCCACCGCGGACTGGGCTCGGTGCCGGGCCACCACGGCACCGCCGATGTACAGGACGAGAAGAGCTGCGGCCGTGATCGCGGCCACCGCAAAGGCTCCCGCCACCGTGGCGAATCCGTCGTCGTGTGCTCTCACGGCGATGTATTCGAATCCGGCTCGGCCGCAGCGACATCGGCGCCGTCGGGTTCCTTGTCGGCCACCGCGAACGCAGACACCTCGATCATGCTGATCACCGGGACGTCCGAACGTACCTGCACCACCACCTGTTCTCCGTCGTCGTCGATGCTGATCTGTGCACCCCGGCCGGCGATGCGTTGTGCGACAGCACGTGCCGAGGGGTCGTCGGACGCGGTGAGCCGCGCGGCTTCGCGGGCCGCGTCGGTACAGCGGATCTGTACCGCACCGGCACCCACCGCGCCGACACCGAGCACGATCGCGGTCACGATCGCGGCGATCGCATACGCCGCCTCGACCGTGACCATCCCACGGTCGTCGGCGCATATCTCCCGCACCGACGACCGCCGGAACCGCGACTGCCCGAACACCACTCACCCCACCGAGGTGTTCAGCGCTTTACCGATGATCCCGGTCAACGCGCTCACGATGTTGTCGCCGGTGACGACCGTGTAGAGGATCGCACCGAACGCCGCGGCAGCAATCGTGCCGATGGCATATTCTGCGGTACTCATCCCCTCCTCATCGCCGACCACACGCGCGAGGGTTGCGTTCACGTGCACGATCGAACGACGAAAACGACTGTGTCCCATGATGTCATGCGCCTCCTTTGTCGACGCCGAATGCGTCGTGTTCATTGGACGCACAGAATCCCCGAACGGATCCATCGGATTTCGCGCACAGTCCGGGTGACCGTCCGCACCGCCGGTCACAGCACCGTCGCGGCCAGGCCGATCACGACCGGCACGATCCCCAGACAGACGAAGGCGGGCAGGAAACACAGTCCGAGCGGACCGCTGATGGCCACACCTGCGCGTTCGGCGGCCGCCACCGCGTCGTCGTGCGCTCGCCGCCGAGTGCCGTCGGCCAACTCGGAGAGTCCTTGCGACAGTGATGAACCCGAGCGCGCCGATCGTCGCGCGAGCGTCGCGAGCGCATCGAACCGCTCGACCTCTGCGCGGGCAGGCCGGCGGCCTCCCGAACCGGTGTCGTCGGCGAATCGTCGCCACGCGCGTTCGGGATCCGCACCGAGCGACAGCAACTCGGCGGTCGATCGGAGCGGCCGGGCCAGGCCCGGTGGCGCGGTGTGGGCAACGATATCTGCCGCGGCACCGGTCGGTAGCCCGGCTCGTAGACACACGGCGAACAGGTCGAACGAGGCCGCGACCGCGAACGGGTCGTCGCGCACACCACCGCGCCGCCATCGGCGTTCCGTATCATCCGGCGGGACAACCGTGTCGGCGATGCGCTGCAACGTCCACGCGGGGCCGGGCCAACACCACATCGCCGCAGCGACCAGCAACAACGCACACAGCGTCGGCCCACTCATGGCTGCGCCGCGCGACCGGTGATCCGCTCCGCCCAGACCAGTCCCGCAATCGACAACCCGGTCCCGGCGACCAGGAGAACGCCGCCGAGCCCGGTGTCCGTCAACACACCGAGGGGATGGGCTCCCATGGCCTCGCCCAGCAGGATGCCCAGCACCGGCAGGCCGGCCAGAACAGCGGCCGTTGCGCGAGGACCCGCGAGGCCGGCGCGTGTCCGGTCGGCGAACTGACGTCGGGCAAGCAGGTCGGCCCGCACCGATTCGAGCAGTTCCCCCAACGGCAGACCGTGACGTTCCGCGGACTGCCAGGCGACCCCGATGCGGTGGGCAACCGGCCCGTCGTCGGCGGCGGTCAGTACTTCGCCACCCAGTTCGGCACGTCCGGCCATCGTCGAGAGTTCCGCAGCGACCGGAGAATCCGCGCGCTGCGCGGCGAGCTCGCGGGCCGCCGATCCCGCCGCACGCGCGGGCGGGGCGCCGACGGACAGTTCGGCGATCAACACCGCGAGCGCGAGCAGCAGATCGCGGTCCCTACGGTCGTCGACCTCACGCCGGGCAGTTGCACGCCACCGCCAGCCGAGGGTCGCCGCGACCATGGCGGTCGCCGCCGCCGACGGCGCTCCGATCATCACCAGAGCGGCCACCGGTGCCGCCCACAGCCCGACGACGCGCATCGAGAGGTGACGCGAACGCGTCCGGTGACCGCCCAGTACCGCGAGCCGGTACTCGGCGCGCGTGGTCGGCCACCAGGTGAGGGCGACCGCCAGCGACATCAACACCGCACTCACTGCGCGCCCCGCTGCCGCAGCAGGAGTTCGAAGTCGCCCATCGCATCGGTGAACCCGGTGCTGCGCAACCACAGGGGACGGACTCCGACAAGCCCGTCGAGACCGCGGACCACCAGACCGATCTCCACCAGTCCGCGAGCACCGCCGGGAGTCCGCGCGACGCCGAGAACCAGATGCACAGCGGCCGAAAGCTGACTGTGCAGGGCGGCCCGGTCCATGCCGCCGAGCGCGGCCAAGGCCTCCATCCGGGCCGGCACCTCCATCGGCGAGTTCGCATGAACCGTGCCTGCGCATCCCTCGTGCCCGGTGTTGAGGGCGGTCAGCAGGTCGATCACCTCTGCGCCCCGCACCTCGCCGACCACGATCCGGTCCGGCCTCATCCGCAATGCCTGGCGCACAAGCGCCCGGACCGGGACTTCCCCGACGCCCTCGACGTTCGGCGAGCGGGCCACCAACCGCACCACATGCGGGTGTGGCGGATCGAGTTCCAGCGCATCCTCGACGATGAGAATCCGCTCGCTCGCCGCCATCTCGCCGATCAGGGAGCCGATCAATGTCGTCTTTCCCGATCCGGTTCCGCCGGTGACGAGGAACGCCAACCGTGCTCGGAGCATGGCCTGCAACAGATCCACGATCTCCGCCGGAATCGTGCCCAGTGCCACCAACTCGTCGAAATCCCTGGTGGCCGTGCGTAGTACACGCAGTGAGATGCAGGTGCCGTCGGTGGCCACGGGTGGGATGATCGCGTGCAGCCGCACGGTGAGGCCACGCTTGCCGAGATCGGCGAGTTGGCCGTCCACCCACGGTGCAGCGTCGTCGAGACGCTTGCCCGCCCCGGCCGCCAGCCGTCCGGCGAGTCGCCGCACCGACGCCTCGTCCTCGAACCGGATCTCGGTCGGCTCCAAGCCGTTCCCACGGTCCACCCACACCCGTTTCGCTCCCACGACGAGGATGTCTGCGATGTCGGGTTCCGCGAGCAGGTGCTCGAGCCGCCCCGCACCGACGAGCTCGGTCTGCAGGAAGCGCAAGGCGGCCAGCACATCCGTGTCGCCGAGCATGCCACGCGATTCGGCCCGGATGGCGTCTGCGATGACCTCGGCCGTGGGCTCCGACGCCGAAGCGGCCAGACGATCCCGCACTCGGTCGAGCAGAACCTCCTGGTCGGCGGCGGTCATCCGACGCGCCCCGGGCCATCGCCGAGACGGCGCCCGACGGCCCGCGCCGCGCGGCGCAGACCGCTGCGCGCGGACATCGGCAGCCGCCCGGAATCCATGCGCGTCGGCAGACCCGGATCGGATCGATAGCCGACGATCAGTGGAGCGCCGACCGCAGCTGCGATCTCGGTACACCGCAGCCCGCTCGGCGCCGGACCACGCACGGCGACGCCACCGGTCGCCGCATGTCCGGATACCCAGGTGTGCACCGTGCGCGACGCAGCGACACCGGAAACGGTTGCCGTGGTGACGATCACGACGAGATCGACGGAATCGAGGACGGCATCGGCGACCGCCCCGGTGGCGCGGGGCAGGTCCACCACGACGATGTCGCCGTGGACGCGTCCGGCGTCCATCGTCGCGAGCACCGCGTCCACACCGATCCGTCGTGCACCGTCGCGACGGGGAGCGAGCACCGACAATCGGTCGTGGACATGCGGCAACGCGCTGTGCAACGTGTCCCCGCGGACCGCGCCACCCTCCAACGTCAGGTCTTGCCAACGCAATCCGCCGGTGTTCTCGATCCCGAGCGCGAGGTCGATGCCCGCACCGAATTCGTCGACGTCGAGGAGCAGGACCCGACCGGCGCGGTCGGCGCACTCCAGGGCCACCGCCGCGGCGAGCGTGGTGGCCCCGGCGCCACCGTGTCCACCCACCACCGCGACCGCACCGGCGGGATTGCGCTGCGGCGCACGAAAGTCGGTGAGGATACCGACGAGTCGCGCCTCGTCGTCGGGTAGCGCGACCACGTGTTCGGCGCCGAGGTCGACCGCCGACCTCCAGATGGCCGTGGGCGGTTCGGCATCGGTGATCACCACGACCCCGTCGCGGCGCGGCGGGCGTAGGTCGCGCAGGAGCTCGAGCGCATGGAGGTCCACGGCGACGGCGTCGGACCGCAACCATTCCCGTCGACACCGCGCGGGCTCCGCGGTCACCAACCGGTAGCCGGCGGCCGCGGCGCATCGGGCGACGTCGTCGTGGCGACCGGGGCCCACGAGCGCGAGGAGTTCGTCTGTCACGGTCACATCGTGACTGCGTCCACCGTCACGAATGCACCGTCACCACACCGTCATCGAGATCTGGGGATGGATCCACCACTTGTGGACAGCGACCTGCGCGTCACCCGGTGAACGGAGGTACGACCTCACAGGGCACGGTCACCGGATGCTGCGGATCGAGTGCGTTGAGCACCATGTGAGCCGCCCTTCGCGAACCCGCGATCGCCAGGTGATCGCTGTAATCCTGTGCGCACGAGTCCTGTACGACGATATTGCGTACGTGCTGACCGCGCCCCCCTCGAACCTGTCCACTCGTGTACGGGAGCACGAGCTCGTCATACCGGGTGGAGATGTTCGTGTAGTCGATACCGGGGACGTAGGGACTGCCACCGCGCCACAGGAGTTCGTTCATCGCACTGCCCCCGGTCATCTGGGTGCAGGCGGCACAGATCGGCAGGTCGGCACCGCCGAGCAGCGCCTTGCTGATCGGGAGGATGGGCGAACCGTCTAGGGTGCCCCGCCACAGCGGCGCGAGGGAGACGTACTTCGAGACCTTCTGCGCGCCGCCGAGGTATTTCACGTAGTACGTGGGCATGTAGGTGCCCTGCGAGTGCCCGACGATGTCGACCTTCTCGGCGCCGGTGGCCGCGAGCACGCGGTCGACGAAGCGGGACAGTTGCGCCGCACTGGATTCGATGCGGCCCATACCGCCGATCGCGGACACCGGCCATGGCGCGCCGGGCAATGCCCCATAGGTCAATGCGAAGACGCAGTACCCACGGTTGGCGAGCATCGGCACATACGCACCCCAGTTGGTCTGCTGCGAGCCGCCCGTGCCGTGCACGAGGACCACCGGACGCGGATGTTGCGCAGTCGGTTTGCAGGAGAAGTCGTTCGACCCGGGCAGAGATCCGCCCGGGTGGGTGAGTTCGCCCGGGATTCCCGAGAAGAAACCGTAGGTCTCGGGCAACGGTTGTGGCGCGCCCTGGGCGGTTCCGGCTCCGACGAACGCGACCAGGCATGCAACCAGGACGGCGGTCACCCCGCCGACGAATCCGATCCGTCGACTCCCGACGACTGACATTGCAGACCTCCCCTGCGCTCGGTATCCGATACGTCCGCACGGAACCTAGCAAGTGCTTGGTCAAGCGTCCCAGTTTTCGACAAACTGTGCCCGAGCCGCAGGCAGAGCGAGGATTTCGGCGACAAAACGCCTGTAGACAGAGGACGACCCCGGCCAGGGGGGGGAGGAGGCCGGGGTCATCGCGTTTCAGCCCCGGGGGGTCGGGCTGAAAGGCACCGGTCTAAACCGGTTACTGGCGACTATACACAGCGCTCTCAAAGCTTCGCAACCACATGAAAGAGGGTCGGCAGGTCACGTTTTCATATCGCTGCCTGCACTTTCAGGCTGCAATGACGTTGCATCGGAGCCTACACCAAGGTCCGCCCAGGCCGTAGTCTGACTGCGTGACCCACACCTCACCGGAGGACGTCTCGACACTTCCGTCGGCCTCCCCGCGGTCGGATCGGCCCACACGTGTCGCCGCATTCTTCGATCTCGACAAGACCGTCATCGCCAAATCCAGCGCCCTCGTCTTCTCGCGTCCGTTCTTCGACGAAGGGCTCGTCAACCGCCGGGCAGTGCTCAAGTCGACCTACGCCCAATTCCTGTTCCTGCTGACCGCCGCCGACCACGACCAGGTCGAGAACCTGCGACGGCACATCACCGACATGTGTCGCGGCTGGGACGTCGAGCAGGTGCGCGGCATCGTCAACGAGACGCTGCGCGACATCGTCAATCCCCTGGTCTTCTCCGAGGCCGCCGAGCTGATCGCCGGCCATCGCGCCCGCGGTCACGACGTGGTCCTGATCTCCGCGTCCGGTCTCGAGATGGTCGAACCGATCGGCGAGCTGCTCGGCGTCGACCACGTGGAGGCGAGCGTCATGAAGGTCGCCGACGGCCGCTACACCGGTGAGATGGAGTTCTACTGCTACGGCGAGAACAAGGCCGCAGCGATGACGGCTCTGGCCGAGACCCACGGCTACGACCTCACCGAGAGCCACGCGTACTCCGATTCGATCACCGATCTGCCGATGCTCTCGGCCGTCGGCCACCCGGTGGCGGTGAACCCGGACCGACAACTGCGCAAGCACGCCGTGGCACAGGGATGGCCGGTGCTGAGTTTCCATCGGCCGGTGCCGCTGCGCGAGCGGATCCCCACACCGTCGGCACGGATGGCGGCGGCACTGGCGCTGGGGGCGGGAGCCGCAGCGGCAGGCGGAATGGGCGTGTACTCGCTGCTGAGTCGTCGAAATCGGCCATCACGCGGCTGATCGGAACTCCACGGACCCCACGACGCAGGCCGACAAATGTTGGCACAAGAGACCCTTGATGTGACCGCGGTCACGGTGTACAAAAGGGGTTACGGAATCTCGGAAGGCAACGTCCGATCCGGAAGAGAAGGAACGGACCCCCACGCCGAGCACTTCCCAGCACGGGCGGCAAGCACCCACGCGGAGCGCGCCGCAATAAGGCAAAAGCGTTGTGCGCCTGCGACATCGTAGGTCGGCACGGAACGATCCGGTGGAGACACACGGGCCGTAGACGGAGAACCCGAGGAGTTCTCAGTCGAGCCGGACGAATCGATCCGATCAACAACGAACCATTGTTTGTTCGCGAGACGGAACGAATCGATCCGAACACGCTCGATACGACTGCACGGCACCGACATTCGATACTGTGTCACACCGAGGAGAACCGACCGGCAGACGGTCCCTCGCCGAGGCGATCCCCACAACCCACCAAGCACGCTTGGTAACTTGAGTCCGTGCTTCGCGGGCGGCAACCCGACCAGCAATGGTCGAGGGGCCGCCCGCAGTACTGTGTCCGGACGCTCGAAATTGCTTGCGCCCGTGTCAGATTCAGCCGGCCCGCGCCGCATCCGCGATCGAGCGGGCCTCGGCGGCACCCGCCTCGAGCGCCTCACAGCACAGCAGGATCCAGTCCCGGACGCCGTCGGCGGCGCCCGTGCCGAACTGCGTGGACAGCGCACGGTAGTCGTCGACGCGGCGCAGCCACGTCACCTCCGGCACGCCGAGATTGTGCGGGTCGAGTCCGGACGCCGCGCACACCAGCCGCGAGGCCGCACGGGCCACCACCCCGTTGGCGGACCCGAACGCCTCGAGCGCGAGCAGTTCTCCGTGCACCACCGCCGCCAGCACGGGCGCAGGCACCGATGTCGCACCGGTGATCAGCTGACCGAGGAGATCCAGACGTCCGGCCACCCCGGGCCTCGCGCTCGGTCGGCCCAGTGTGTCGGGATCGGTCACCAGATCGGCGGCGGCCAGCATGTGCAGCCGGGCGAAGGCCTGCGCGGGTGCCCGGCGGAACACCCCGGTGAGTTGCTCCAGAGAATCGCCGTCGAGAGCCTGGGCCACCCGCATCGCGCCGGCCAGGATCGGATCGTCGTAGTCGCCGTCGCGACGCAACTCCACACTTCCACCGTCGATCGCCGCCGAGGATCGTCCGGCACGCCACGACGCCTCCGTCGCGGTCTTGTCCCAACCACGCAGGTTCGCGGGATGTCGGTGCACGGCACTCAGGGCGTCGCGCGCCCGGTCGGCGGCATCGGCGACACCGGGTAGATCGAGCAGCGGCGCCAGTGGATCGTCGGTCACGTCCTCCCACGATAATGACCCGACCATCGGTACATGTGGTCGGTGAGGGTTTCGCCGCTCGTCGCGGCTGGGCAACCATTCGCCGCGGATACGCGGTGGCCGGGCGGACCGGCACCTGCAACGAGCTTCCAACGTGACTACCCTCACAATGTGTAACCGGCCTGACCATGCGTCACGCCGCTTGTCCGTCGATCGTGAAAGGCACTGCTGACCGATGTCTCCCGCCACCACCCCGTCTGCACCAGCCCAGGGTTTCCCGCCGTCGGAAGAGTTCGTCGCGCAGGCCAATGCCGGTGCCGAGTTGTATGACCGTGCCGCTGCCGATCGTCTGGAGTTCTGGGCCGAACAGGCTCGGCGTCTGGAGTGGGAGACCGATTTCGACCAGGTGTTGGATTGGTCGGATGCGCCGTTCGCGAAGTGGTTCGTCGGCGGCAAGCTCAATGTGGCGGTGAACTGTGTGGATCGCCATGTGGCCGCCGGTAAGGGTGATCGGGTGGCGATCCACTGGGTCGGTGAGCCCGGCGATTCGCGGGACATCACCTATCGCGAGTTGTTGGCGGAGGTGTCGCGTGCGGCCAATTATTTCGCCTCGATCGGGCTGCAGGCCGGGGATCGGGTGGCGATCTACATGCCGATGGTGCCCGAGGCACTGATCTCGATGCTGGCGTGTGCCCGCCTCGGGTTGACCCATTCGGTGGTGTTCGCCGGGTTCTCGGCCGGCGCGCTGCGGTCACGGGTCGACGACGCGCAGGCCAAGCTGGTCATCACCACCGACGGCCAGTACCGTCGCGGCAAGCCGGCACCGCTGAAGGCTGCCGTCGACGAGGCGCTCGGTACCGGCGCCGATGCCGCACAGTCGGTGCAGAAGGTGTTGGTGGTCAACCGCACCAACGCCTTCGACGATCTCAACTGGGTGCCGGACCGCGACGTGTGGTGGGACGACACCGTCGCCGAACAGTCCGACGTCCACGAACCCGAGGCCTTCGATGCCGAGCACCCACTGTTCCTGCTCTACACCTCGGGAACGACCGGAAAGCCCAAGGGCATCGTGCATTCCTCCGGTGGTTACCTCACGCAGACGTCGTACACCTTCCACTACGTGTTCGACCACAAGGAGGGCTCGGATGTCTTCTGGTGCGGCGCCGACATCGGGTGGGTGACCGGCCACTCCTATCTTGTCTACGGGCCGCTGTCCAACGGTGCCACCGAGGTCGTCTACGAGGGCACCCCCAACTCGCCAAACGAACACCGCCACTTCGAGGTCATCGAGAAGTACGGCGTCACCATCTATTACATCGCCCCCACGTTGATCCGCACCTTCATGAAATGGGGCCGCGAGATCCCCGACGCCCACGACCTGTCCTCGCTGCGCCTGCTCGGCAGCGTCGGCGAGCCGATCAACCCCGAGGCATGGAAGTGGTATCGCGAGGTCATCGGTTCGGGCACCGCACCCATCGTCGACACCTGGTGGCAGACCGAAACCGGATCGATCATGATCTCCCCGCTACCCGGGGTCACCGTGGCAAAGCCCGGTTCGGCGATGACACCGCTGCCCGGCATCTCCGCGAACATCGTCGACGACCAGGGCAAACCCGTCGGCGCAGGCGAACAGGGCTACCTCGTCCTCGACCAACCGTGGCCGTCGATGCTGCGCGGTATCTGGGGCGACGAGGACCGTTTCCGCGAAACCTACTGGTCCCGATTCGCCGAACAGGGCTGGTATTTCGCCGGTGACGGCGCCCGCTACGACGACGACCACGCCCTGTGGGTCCTCGGCCGCGTCGACGACGTCATGAACATCTCCGGACACCGCATCTCCACCGCCGAGGTCGAGTCCGCACTCGTCGGTCACTCCGGTGTCGCCGAGGCCGCCGTCATCGGCGCCGCCGACGAGACCACCGGCCAGGGCATCGTCGCCTTCGTCATCCTGCGCGAAGGCGTCACCGACACCGGCGAACAACTCATCGCCGAACTGCGCCAACAGGTCTCGGTCGAGATCTCACCGATCGCCAAACCCCGCGAGATCAACGTCGTCCCCGAGCTGCCCAAGACCCGCTCCGGCAAGATCATGCGCCGCCTCCTCAAAGACGTCGCAGAAGGACGCGAACTCGGCGACACCTCCACCCTCGTCGACCCCTCGGTCTTCGAAGCCATCCGCGCACGCAAGGCCTGACCACCAGCCGAGTGGGTGCCGTCGCCGGCCGACCGGGCGCGAGTCCGTGTCGACCGGAATCGGCACCCACTCGGCCGGTGCGGGACCCGCCCGGCGGGTGGCCACCGCCCACTGGGGGTCGGGCATGGCAACATAGGCTCTCGACACCGAGCTACGGAGGATGCTGTGAGCCGCAACGAGCACGGCCAACCCGAACACGGCACGGGATCGGTCCCGTCGATTCCGCTGTCGGATCCGAATCTCGGCCGGGACGGCGAGCCGACCATCGGCAATCTGGTGAAGGACGCCACGGCGAGTGTCTCCACCCTGTTCCGGTCCGAGGTCGCTCTGGCCAAGGCCGAGATCGTCGGGGAGGCGAAGAAGGCCGGTGCCGGTACCGGCATGCTGATCGTCGCGGGCGTGATGGCGCTCTACTCGAGTTTCTTCTTTTTCTTCTTCCTCGCCGAACTGCTCGACTCCTGGCTGCCGCGGTGGTTGGCCTTCCTGATCGTGTTCGCGATCCTGGTGGTCCTCACCATCGCCGTCGCCATCGGCGGATACGTGCTGTTCCGCAAGGTACGTGGGCCCAAGAAGACGATCGCGAGCGTCCAGGAGGTGCGCACCGTGCTGCCCGGCAGCCATTCGACCGGTGGCGCGTCGTCGGCGGGCGCATCGGGCTCCGATCACCCGGAAATCCCCCGGGCGCGCGATCCGCGTCGAGGCTGAGCCGAGCCTTGGCGGCACCGCCTGACCCCTCGAGCGTCCGGATACCCGGGGCATGGCACCACTTCGACGTCCGCGCCAACGGGATGCGGTTTCACGCGGTCGAGGCGGACGGGCGGTGGCATGGCGACCGCCCACTCGTTCTGCTCCTGCACGGTTTCGGCGAGTTCTGGTGGAGCTGGCGTCATCAGGTCACGGCGCTGGCCGAGGCCGGGTTCCGTGCGGTGGCCGTCGATCTCCGCGGTTACGGCGACACCGACAAACCGCCGCGCGGCTACGACGGTTGGACACTCGCGGGCGACACCAACGGCCTGGTCCGCGCGCTCGGCCACACCGACGCGACGCTGGTCGGCCACGCCGACGGTGGGTTGGTGTGCTGGGCGACCGCCACGCTGCACCCGCGGGTGGTGTCGCGGATCGCGGTCGTCGCCTCGCCACATCCCCGGGCCTTACGACACGAGGTGCTCCGCGACCGGGCACAGCGATCGGCATTCCTCGGCGGGTTTCTGCACAATCAGTTGCCACGCATCGGTGAGCGCCGACTGACGCGCCGCGACGGCGCCTTCATCGAAGAGTTCTTCGCCGAGCGCGCCGCTCCCGACTGGCAGCTGACCGAGGACTATGCCGACACCGTCCGCCGCAATCGGTCCGCCATCCAGATCCCCTATGTCGCCCACAGCAGCCTGGAGTACCGGCGTTGGGCGTTCCGGTCCCAGTTCCGGCCCGACGGTGCGCGCTTCATGGAGTTGATGAACCAGCGACTGCACATCCCGGTCCTCGCCCTGCGAGGTCGCGAAGACCCGTTCATCCTCGATCACCTGATGGCCGCGAGCCATCGCTGGGCCGCGCACATGGACTATCACCAGATCGACGGCAGCGGTCATTTCGCACACCAGGAACGGCCGGATGACGTGACCGCGCGGCTCGTCGAACTGTTGGCCACCGACCTCGTCTGACCATCGCCGATCAGGCGTGTACGCACGCCTCGGTGCTGACCCGCGAGGACCGACCTTCCGAGTCGGCCAGATTCGGTTGAACCTGCTTGGCGGTCAACACGAATCCGGTCTGGTCGGTCGTGTCCTCGGCGGCACCGAAGACCACACCGAGCACCTCGCCGTCGGCGTTGATCATCGGACCGCCGGAGTTGCCCTGCCGGATCGAACCCCGGACGGTGTACACCTGCCGCAGGATCTGTCCGGTCCGGTAGATGTCCTGGCCCGACAGGTTGATCACCTCACGAACACGAACCGCGGTCGCCGAGAACGGTCCGGCCTCGGGGTATCCGAGCACCACCGCGTCCTGTCCGGTGTCGGCCTGTCCGTCGGCGAATCTCAGTGCCGGGGCGTCCAATCCGGGCACGTCCAGGACAGCGATGTCGTTGGACGGGTCGAACAGCACGACCCGTGCGGTGAGGCTCTGACCGTCGGGCGAGGACACCACGAGCTGACGGGTGCCGGCCACCACGTGGGCATTGGTCATGACCCGTTCCGGCGACACGACGAACCCGCTGCCCTCGAGCGCCTGCCGACAACTCGGTGCGGTGCCCTCGATCTTCATCACGCTCGACTCGACCTGTTGCACCACCGGCAGTTGCAGCACCGCGGTGTCCGGCGGCCCGACGTCGGTGATCGGAGTGCGACCGAACGGGCCGATCACCTCCGGAAGCCCCGAGTTGTCGAGCAGCGCACTGAAATCCTTGGGCAGGTCGCGTAGCCACTGCGGCGCCACCTTGTCGACGCCGCCGAGCACCGCCGAGCCGCGGACCGCGGACGCGACCTGAGTCTCGGTGGCGCTGCTCAGCGGGATCGCGAGCAGCCACGCGGCCGACAGGACCGCGATCACCTGCAGCGCCGACCCAATGACGCTGTCCACCCGTCGCACCCCGGCCGACCGGATACCGCTGCGCGCGGCACGTCCCAGGATCATGCCCGAGACCTCGCCGACGACGATCAGACCGACCAGCAGCACCACACCGATCAGCAACCGCGCCGTGCGGTCGTCGAAGTTCGAGATGAGGTGCGGTGCGAGCAGGATTCCGGCGACGGCACCGAGGATGACGCCGAGGAACGCCAGCGCGGAGGCCACCGCACCCTGCCGGAAGCCGCTCGCGGCGGCCAGCACCGCGACGACCACGACGATCAGATCCACCCAGGCGGACCCGCTCACCGACGATGATCCTGACGCCGGTCACGCTCCTCGATCGGTGCGCGGATGGCCTCGGGGAGCACCGACGCGACACCGATCTGCTGATTGCTGCCCGCGGCCTCGATGGCTTCTTCCAGCGGCCGGACGTCCGCCTTGTCCCAGTCGATCTCCCACCCGGCGGCCTCGCCCATCGCGGCGATGATGCCGGCGGTGAAGCCCCAGACGAACAGACCGTCGACCATGAAGGCGGGCCCGCGGTAGGCGTTCGCCCCCAGCACGTTTCGCTGGACCTGGAATCGGTTGGCCGGGTCGAACAGGGTACGCAGCGACACCCGCGCCACACGCGCGGTCTCACCGGTGTCGACCACCCGTACGGCTCCCGGTCGGCGCCAATGCGCGAGGACCGGCGTGACGTCGAAACCCGACACCGGCACCGGGAACGACGGCAGATTCGCGAGCACGTCGACGCCCTCGACCTCGAGACCGGTTTCCTCGGTCGCCTCACGCAGGGCGGTGCCGACCGGATACTCGTCGCCGGGATCCATCGCGCCACCCGGAAAGGCCACCTGGCCGCTGTGCTGACGCAATGTGGGTGCGCGTTCGGTCAGCAGGATGTCCGCGTCGGCGGGCAACCCGCCGGGATGATCGAGCGCCGCATCCCAACTGCCCGCGATCAACACCAGCACGGCTGCGTCGCGCTTGCGCCTGCCCAGCATCGACGCCCATCGGGTACGGTCCCCGCCCCTGTTGAGCACGGCTTCACGCACGGCCTCGACGTCGTCGGTCAGGGTGCGCATCCACGGCGGGATGTGTGCGGTGGGAACCAGCGGTCCCGGGGTCACCGCAGGCAGGTCGTCACGGCCCTCGTCGGTCATGTCGCGACCCCCAGATACTGCTGAACGGCCGCGGCGACCTCGTCCGGGTCGTCGAAGATCTGCGGGAGCACCTTGGCGACGGTGCCGTCGGCGCGGACCAGAATCGTCGACGGGAAGACGCGCGGCGCGCCGAGCGCACCTGCGACTTTCGCATCGGTGTCGAGGACCACCGGCAAACGAACTCCGTTCTCGATGAGGAACTGCAGCACCAGGTACGGATTCCGGGCGCCCTCCTGAGCGTGCACGGCCACCACGTCGAGCTTGTCACCGGCCCGCTCGGCGTACGCGGCCATCTCCGGCAGTTCATGCCGACAGGGCAGACACCAGACTGCCCACATGTTGATCACCAGGGGCTTACCGGCAGTGGCGGCACCGATGTCGTAAGCGCTGCCATCGGAGAGACACGGGACGGTGATCCCCGCCAACGCCGACTGCGGGGACACGGGCGCACCGGTCGTCGGGCACGCAGGCAGATCCGCTTCCTGACGGGCCTTGGCCAACTGGGCATCGTCGACCTGCGCATCGGTGGCCCGTGGACCGGTCGCGGTGACACCGTCATCGGCGCCGCTGGGGGCCGGGTCGTCGCCGCGCGGCCAGATCGCCACCACCATCGCGATGATCACGACGATGAAGACGAGCGTCCAGCGGGCGGTGGCCGGAAATCTGCTGTGCCGACGGTGCGGCGGCTGCGGGGGGTCGGAGCCGGCGTCGGGTGGACTGGAGCCGGCACTGGTCGGGGTGGGATTCACTTCGTCGGGAGTCCTGCCAATTCCAGGAGATGGTCGGTCTCGGGCCCCTTCACCAACTTCGCCGCCTCCGCCTTGTCCATCGGCCCGGTGCCCACCGACGGGCAGTCCTTGGCCAGGACGCAGACACCGCACGCCGGCTTACGGGCGTGACAGACACGGCGACCGTGGAAGATCACGCGATGCGACAGGTCGGTCCATTCCTTGCGTTCGATGAGTTCGCCGACCGCGTGCTCGATCTTCACCGGGTCCGTCTCGTCGGTCCACTTCCAGCGTTGGACAAGACGTGAGAAATGCGTGTCGACCGTGATGCCAGGCACACCGAAAGCGTTGCCGAGCACCACATTGGCCGTCTTGCGCCCGAATCCGGGCAATGTCACGAGTTCCTTCAGTGTGTGGGGTACCTCACCGTCGAACCGCTCCACCAGCGCCTGTCCGAGGCCGATGATCGAGGTCGCCTTGTTCCGGTAGAAGCCCGTCGAACGGATCATCTCCTCGAGCTCGACTCGGTTGGCCCCCGCGTAGGAAGCGGCGGTCGGGTACTTCGCGAACAATGCCGGGGTCACCTGGTTGACGCGCACGTCGGTGCACTGCGCGGACAGGATCGTCGCCACCGACAGCTCGAGCGGTGTGGTGAAGTCCAACTCGCAGTACACATGCGGGAATGCCACCTGCAGCGAACGGTTCATCCGTCGGGCGCGACGGACCAGACCGAGGTGGGTCTCGCCGGCCCGGTCACGACGAGAACGGGCCCTCGACGCGGGAGGCTGGATCTCCGTGGACTTACGTGCGCTCACCTGATTCAGGTTAGCCAGATGTCGTCGGGAAGTGCCGCCGGTGTCGCGGAGACCGCATGCCCGAGGTCAACTCGCGACCGTCGAACGGCTTGGTAACAAGTCGGTGAAGGGGGGCCCTCCGGTTGGCGACGGGTCCCGCGGATTGTGTTTACTGTTCCTCATGCAAGGTCTTGCCGCGTTGCTGTTCCCGGCTGTCCTGATGCTTTTCGCTCTCGCGATGGAGAAGGTTCAGGCCCGGATCGACCGCCTCGCCGTCTCCCGTGATCACGTCGAGGAATTCTTGGAATCCGCTGATGCCAGCCATGTCGACACCCTGGCCAAACAGGGTTTTCCGGCAGCGCTCGACGAGTTCCGCAATCGACGCGACAAGAGCGACCCGACCGTCGCCGACGACTCCTCGATGTTGTCGACCTCGCCGCAGCGTGCCAGCTGAGCAGGGACCGATCATCATGCACCGACCATCGGCGACTCGCCGCCATTGGTGCGGTCAGTGACCCATTCAACACTTATGCTTGACGCGAGAGTAGCGTTGCACAGGGCAACACTGCTGTCGATGGCACCGCAGCGCGGGTGAACCTGTGCAGATGAGCCGGTGTGAGTGCGGACGGCGGCAGTAGTTGTCACGCGAGTGTGGTTTGGACGAGAAAGGTTCCTAGGTGGAAGACGTACTGGCGCGGGCGGGCATATTCCAGGGCGTCGAGCCCTCGGCCGTCGCGGCTCTGACCAAGCAGCTTCAACCGGTCGATTTCCCTCGCGGGCACGTCATCTTCCACGAGGGCGAACCCGGTGACCGGCTCTACATCATCCTGTCGGGCAAGGTGAAGGTCGGACGGCGTTCTCCCGACGGTCGGGAGAACCTCCTGACGATCATGGGCCCGTCGGACATGTTCGGTGAGCTCTCGATCTTCGACCCCGGTCCGCGGACGTCGTCGGCGACGACGGTCACCGAGGTCCGCGCGGTGTCGATGGATCGCGACGCCCTGCGTGCCTGGATCAAGGACCGTCCCGAGATCGCCGAGCAGTTGCTGCGCGTGCTCGCGCGTCGTCTGCGTCGCACCAACAACAACCTCGCGGACCTCATCTTCACCGACGTGCCCGGCCGTGTGGCCAAGCAGCTCCTGCAGCTCGCACAGCGCTTCGGCACCCAGGAGGGTGGCGCACTGCGCGTCACGCACGACCTCACCCAGGAAGAGATCGCGCAGCTCGTCGGCGCCTCACGCGAGACCGTCAACAAGGCGCTCGCCGACTTCGCGCAGCGCGGGTGGCTGCGACTCGAGGGCAAGAGCGTCCTCATCGCCGATTCCGAGCGGCTCGCACGCCGCGCTCGCTGAGTCGTCCCTACGTGACGCTGACCCCTCGGGCGCGTGGCGCGAGCGCCGCGAACCCGGGGGGTCAGCTGTTGTGTCGTAGGTATTCGAGCTGCGCCTTGACCGACATCCGGGCGGCAGGCCAGAGCTTCTTGTCGACGTCGGAGTAGACGCGTCGAACCACCTTCATCGGTTTCGCCTTGTGCGCCGAAACCCCCATGTCGTCGAGCGCCGCCCGGATCTGGTCGATCCGTTCCTCCCGATGTGACTTGTAGTAGCGCGCGACCGGGATGAGCTCGGGATGGTCGGGCCCGTGCGCCGGCAGCAGCGCGCAGTCGTCGCCCTCGACGATGAGCCGGTTGAGCGAGTTCATGTAGTCGTTGAGACTGCCGTCGCTCGGGTCGAGCACCGTGGTCCCGCTCCCGAGGATCGTGTCGCCGGTCAGGATCGCGCGTGCTCCGTCGTGTTCGACGAGGAAACTGACCGAGTCACCGGTGTGGCCGGGCGTGAACAACACCGTGATCCGCAGTCCGGCGACCTCGATGACCTCACGATCGTGGAGCGGCCGTGCGTCGCGTGAGTACGCGCGATCGCGGGCGCGCACCGGAGCCCCGGTGCGCTTGTGCAACCGGTTGATGCCGCCCGTGTGGTCGAAATGGCGGTGGGTGATCAGGACCAGCGCCACGTCGGTGTCGGCGAGCAACCTGGCGTGTTTCTTGTGCTTGGGCGGGCCCGGGTCGACGATCACGCATTGCTCGCTGTCCGGCGCACGCAGAATCCACGTGTTGGTGCCGTCGAGCTCCATCACACCCGGGTTGTCGCACAACAGCACCGACGCGAACGGCGTGACCTCACGGACCATGCCGTAGGCGGGGTGGGTGGGGGCGGCCACCGGACTGTCCATGGCAGAACCATTGTCGGTCATGGGATCCGACCCTACCCACCGCCTGCCGACGACCGATGGTTGCGGTCACCGGTGTGCGAACACCGATCAGGCCGAGCGGTCCACGCCGTCGACGACGTCCTCGACCACCTTGGGTGCGAACTCCGACTGCAGACTCTTGAGCAGGGACGCACCCTGTGTCACGACACCGGTCATCAGCTCGTTGACCCCCTCGGCACCATTGAAGACGGTGAGGTTCGACGACCCGAGTCCCTTGGCGATCTCACCGACGAGGGCAGGCAGCTGCTCGATGATCTGCTGGTCGAGTGCGATCCGGTTGTTCTTCGCCGCCGCCTCGGACTGGATCTCCACCGCACGTGCGTCCGCCTCGGCGATGATCTGGGTGCGCCTCGCCTCGGCCTCGGCGGGCTTGACCACCTCCGAGATCAGCTGCTGTTCACGCAATTCGGCCTGCGCCTGCGCCAACAACGACTGCTCTCGGGTGATCTCCTGGTTCACCCGGGCCTCGGCGAGCGGCCCCGCCTGCGACGCCTCGGCGTTCGCCTTGTCGGTCTCGCCCTTGATCTCGGCCCGCTTGATCGCGGTCTCCCGCTCGTAGTCGGCCTGGTTGCGCAGCGACTCCTGCTGCGCCTTTGCCGATTCCTGGTCGGCGCGGGCCTTTTCCACCGCGGCCTCCCGCTGCACCTTGGCGATGTTGGGTGCGGCCAGAGCGTTGATGTAGCCCGAGTCCATGTCGTCGATGGACTGGATCTGGAACGAGTCCACGACCAGACCGATCGACCCCATCTCCCGTTTGGAGGCCTCGAGCACCTGCCGTGCCAGGGTGTCGCGTTCGCGGATGATCTCCTCGACGGTCATCGAACCGACGATCGACCGGAGATGACCCGAGAAGATCTGTCCGGTCAGCTGATTCATCTCGGTCTCCTGTTCGGAGATGAAACGCTGCCCTGCGTTCACGATCGACCCCTGATCGCCACCGACCTTGTGCGCGATCACCGCTCGGACGTCGAGTTGGATGCCCTGCGTGGTCACGCAGACCTCACGAATCGACGCCTCGTGCATCGCCATCGACAGGAATCGCACCTTGCGGAAGAACGGCATGACCCATTTGCCGTGGCCCACGACGACGACGAACGGGGCACCGCCCTCGGCGGCCTTCTTTCCCGAGATCAACATGGCTTCATCGGGTTCGGGGACGTTGTAACCGAGCATGGGTTCTCCTCAGATCGCCTCGTGTCGATACGACTCGACTGTCGAGGCCACATGCTACGTGGTCGTCGACCCGTGTCACCCGGCCGAACGACAAGCTCAGCGCGGCATCGCCACCCAGCGTTCGACGTCGACGACCCGGCCCGGCCGCACCCCCACCACCAGCACCGTCTCGTCGATCGCGATCGGCTCGGTGGCGACGGCGAGGAACCGCTCACTGCCACCGGCCAGGCTCAGCTCGACCTCGCCCATCGACTCGCCACCGCCGATCGCGAGGGTGACCACCCCGGTCGTCCCGATCACGCGCGTCCCTCTCGTCACCCGCGAGCTCGCGGTCAGTCGGTCACCATGTCGTACCCCAGTTTGCCGACCATCACCACCACCACGGCCAGCAACACCCACCGGACGAACCGACTGCCGCGTCCGATGGCCATGTGCGCTCCGAGCTGGGCGCCTGCGACGTTCGCCACCGCCAGGCCGAGACCCAGCAACCAGAGGATGTTCCCCTGCCACGCGAACACGGCCAACGCGCCGAGGTTGGTGCCGGTGTTGATGACCTTGGCCATCGCCGAACTCTCCAGGAAACCGGTGCCGACGAGCGCGGTCAGACTGATGATCAGAAAGGTCCCGGTGCCGGGACCCATCACACCGTCGTAGAACGCGATCACCACGCCGGCCAGACCCAGCCCGAGCAGCACCGACCATCGGGGTCGGGACACCGCTGCACCCGAACCGAACCCGGGGTTGAGCGCGACGAACAACCCGACTCCGACGAGCAGGCACAGCACGATCGGCGTGAAGATCTCGGCGGGCAGACGACTGGCGGTGTACGCACCCAGCCCCGAGAACACCACCGCGCAGACGAACACCGGCGCCAGCCGACGCACGTCGAGCCGCAGGCGCCGCACGAACGCGAATGCCGCCGATGCGGTGCCGCAGACCGCGGCGAGTTTGTTGGTACCCAGCGCGGTCGCGGGCGCCATCGACGGGAAGACGATCATCAGCGCCGGGATCATCACCAGTCCGCCGCCACCCACCACGGCGTCGACCCAGCCGGCCGCCGCCGCAGCGGCGATCAAGACGGCGATGTCCATCAGCGAACCGCGGGGAGGCGGTGCGCCGGATCGCTCACCGAGTCAGACGACTTCGACGATGAGCTCGACCTCGACCGCTGCACCCATCGGCAGCTCGGCGACGCCGACCGCGGAGCGCGCATGCCTGCCTGCCTCGCCGAAGAGCTCGTCGAGGAGGTCAGACGCGCCGTTGATCACCCCTGGCTGTCCGGTGAACCCGTGTGCGGAGGCCACGAATCCGACGACCTTGACGATCCGCACCACCGAGTCGATGCCGACGAGGGCGTCCACGGCGGCGAGCGCATTGAGCCCGCATTTGCGGGCCGCCTCGTAGGCCTGTTCCGGATCCACCACGCCCTCGGCGCCCTCGTGCACCTTGCCTGCGACATCGAGAGTTCCGTCGACGATGGGCAGCTGCCCCGCCGTGTAGACCAGGTTGCCGGTACGCACCGCCGGGACGTAGCTGGCGACCGGGGCCACCACCGGAGGTAGCTGGATACCGAGTTCGGTCAGCCGCGCCGACCATGTGCCCGCCATCAGCTCAGACCTTCGGACGCTTCAGATATGCGACATGCTGTTCACCGGTCGGACCAGCCAGAACACTGACCAGCTCCCATCCGTCGGCGCCCCACTGATCGAGGATCTGCTTGGTGGCATGGGTCAACAGCGGCACGGTCACGTACTCCCACGCGGTCACTTCAGTCATGGACTCAGACTAACGGTTGGATCGTTGTCGATAAGGTGATGCCGTGGTGAACGAGACACCGCCCGACGACACCGGGCACACCAACGAATGGCCCGACGCCGCCGGACGGGCACGCCTACACTTCGTTTCCGGCAAGGGCGGGACCGGCAAGACCACCGTCGCCGCCGCCCTGGCACTGGCGTTGGCTGCCGAGGGCAAGAAGGTCCTGCTGGTGGAATGCGAAGGCCGCCAAGGCATTGCGCAGATCTTCGACATCCCGCCACTGCCCCCGACAGATACCCGGATCGCCACCTCGTCCGGTGGCGGCGAGGTCTCGGCGCTCGCGCTCGACATCGAGCACGCGCTCCTGGAATACCTCGACATGTTCTACAACCTCGGGTTCGCGGGCCGGGCGATGAAGCGGATCGGCGCGATCGACTTCGTCACCACCGTGGCGCCGGGTCTGCGCGATGTCCTGATCACCGGGAAGATCAAGGAACGCATCATCCACACCGACAAGCAGGGCAACCGGGTCTACGACGCCGTCGTCGTCGACGCCCCGCCGACCGGACGCATCGGCAATTTCCTCGACGTCACTCAGGCGATGGCCGATCTGGCCAAGACCGGCCCGATCCGCAACCAGAGCGACGGCGTGGTGAAGCTGCTGCACTCCGAGGACACCGTCGTCCACCTGGTCACCCTGCTCGAGGCGATGCCCATCCAGGAGACCGTCGAGGCGATCGACGAACTGCGCGCCAAGAACCTGACCATCGGCACGCTGATGATCAACCGGGTCAGCCCCACCCACCTGCCCGTCGGCTCGATCGACGACATCGCCGAGGGCGTGATCGACGCACCCCGCGTGATGGAGAATCTGGCCGCAGCCGGGTTGAAGGTGTCCCAGGACGACCTGGCGGGCCTGCTCACCGAGACCATCGAACATGCGTCACGCCTGCAGGCCCAGCAGGTCGCCAAGGCCCAGCTCGACGACGTCGAGCTGCCCACACTCGAACTCCCGACGCTCGGCGAAGGCATCGACCTCGGCGGCGTCTACGAACTGGCCAACCTCTTGCAGAAGGCAGGTGCCTGAGCGATGCCGCTGGACCTCAAGATGGGCTCGGTACTGACCGACCCGGCCACGCGCGTGGTGATCTGCTGCGGCGCAGGCGGCGTCGGCAAGACCACGACGGCCGCGGCGATGGCGATGTACGCCGCCGAGCACGGCCGCACCGTCGCGGTGCTGACGATCGACCCGGCCCGCCGGCTCGCCCAGTCCCTGGGCATGTCGGAACTGACCAACGATCCGCAACCGGTCGAGATCGACGGATCGGGCTCGCTGGACGCCATGATGCTCGACATGCGTCGGACCTTCGACGAGATGGTCCTGGAGTACTCCACACCCGAGCGGGCCGCCGCCATCATGGAGAACTCCTTCTATCAGACGATGGCGTCGTCGTTCTCCGGCACGCAGGAGTACATGGCGATGGAGAAGCTCGGCAAGCTGCTCGAGCGCGACCACTGGGACCTGATCGTGGTGGACACCCCGCCGTCCCGGAATGCGTTGGACTTCCTCGACGCCCCGCAGCGACTCGGGTCGTTCCTGTCCGGTCGGCTGATGAAGGTGCTCGTGGGCGGTGGCCGCGGTGTCGGGCGCGTGGTCACCGGAGCGATGAGTCTGGCGATGCGCGGGGTCTCGACGATCATCGGCGGCGACATGCTGCGCGACGTCGCCACCTTCGTCCAGTCGTTGGACTCGATGTTCGGCGGCTTCCAGGACCGCGCGCTCAAGACCTACGAACTGCTCAAGCAGCCCGGTACCCAGTTCACCGTGGTGGCGGCCGCCGAGCCGGATGCCTTGCGGGAGGCCGCGTTCTTCGTCGATCGCCTGTCCGAGGAATCGATGCCGCTGTCCGGCCTGATCCTCAACCGCACCCATCCCAATCTGACGAGCATCTCGGAGTCATCCGCGCGTGCGGCGCTCGAGACGGTCGAGGACGAGCTGACGCGTGGCGTCCTGGAAGTCCACGCCGATCGGGCGGCCACCGGCAAGCGGGAACTGCACCTGCTGCAACGCTTCACCGCCGCACACCCTGCGGTTCCCATCGTCGGGGTGCCGTCGTTGCCGTTCGAGGTGGCCGACGCGGTCGCGCTGCGGGCGGTGGCCGAGCAGATCACGAGCCGCGGCTGACCGCCACGCTCGCCGATCCGGTCCGCCGCCTCTGCCGATCGAGTAGCCGCCGAGCGCAGCGAGGCAGCGTATCGAGATCAACACACGGTGGCCGGGCGACCGCTCGACGCCACCCGCTCCGATCGAGTAGCCACCGAGGCCCTGGCCGAGGCAGCGTATCGAGATCGACGGAGATCACCCTGGACCCCTGAGCACGACGGTGGCCGACCCACTTCGGGTCGGCCACCGTCGTCATGTATCGCTGTTCACCCGCGAAGGCTCACACCGCGTCGGCACGCTGCCTGCGACGTTGCGCATCGAAGAACTGTGCCCACGAGGTGACCTCGGGATGCTGGCGCAGCAGAGCCCTGCGCTGACGCTCGGTCATACCGCCCCACACCCCGAACTCCACCCTGTTGTCGAGGGCATCGGCACCGCATTCGAGTTGTACCGGGCAGTGCCGGCAGATCGTCGCGGCCTTGCGCTGGGCCGCTCCGCGAACGAACAGGTCGTCGGGGTTCCCTCCCCGGCACCGAGCTTGTGACACCCACGCCAACCGAGCTTCTTCTCCGGAGGAAACTGCCGCCATCGCCATCCGCCGACCCCTGTCTGTCGTTGTGTCCCGCCGAGCCGCACGGTGTTCCGCGCTCCCGACGCTTCTGACGGTGAATGCGCTCGCCTTTGACGTGTTCACGACCTCAACTCGTCATCTGTCGGTCAAGTGTGATTCACATCGCGTACAGACTGTTAGGTGAGTCACATTCTGCACTCAATTTAAGGATCTGTGTATGCGCGCGCAACCCCTGCGGCGAAGAAAATGGCACCACCGTGCAAACACGCCGTGTTAACGCAGGTCACGGCGTTTGATACGTGAATGCAACCCTCCCGACGTCACGGTCGGGCGATGTTGCGTCGCGCACACGTACTCTGTGCGTGTGCCGATGTCCAAGAAGTTGTGGCCACTCGCCGGCGCCTGCCTGCTGGCCGGTGTGCTCGTCGCAGGTCTGCTCTACCCCGTCGCCAGTGGACTGGGCGTGGTGTCCAACCGTGCCGCCGCGGCCGTCGAGAACGTGTCGTCGGAGCTGCTGAACGGAACGTTGCCCGAGGTCACCACCATGACCGACGCCAGCGGTAAGCCGATCGCGCAGCTGTTCGACCAGTACCGCTACCAGGTGGGCTACAACGACATCTCCCCGGACATGATCCGAGCGATCATCTCCATCGAGGACCGTCGGTTCCTCGAGCACGACGGCGTCGACTGGAAGGGCACGATCCGCGCGGCGCTGAAGAACTCGTCGTCGGGTGAGGTGCAGCAGGGCGCATCGACACTCGACCAGCAGTACATCAAGAACTACCAACTGCTGGTGCTCGCCCGGACCGAGGCCGATCGTCAGGCCGCCATCGAGACCACCCCGGCGCGCAAGCTCCGCGAGGTGCGGATGGCGCTCACGATGGAACAGTCGTTGATCGATCAGGCCAAGCGCGACAAGGGCCTCAGCGATGCACAGGCCAAGCAGGAGGCCAAGAAACAGATCGTCACCCGGTACCTCAACGTCGTCCCGTTCGGCAACAACGCGTACGGGATCGAGGCGGCCGCCCAGACCTATTTCGGCATACCCGCGAAGGACCTGAAGGTCGAGCAGGCTGCCCTGCTCGCCGGCATGGTGCAATCGAGTTCGGCGCTGAATCCCTACGCCAACCCCGAGAACGCCACCAAGCGGCGTAACACCGTGCTGGACACGATGATCGACAACTTCCCGGATCGTCGGGCCGAACTGGTGGCCGCCAAGGCCGCCCCGCTGGGTGTGCTCCCGGAGCCGCGCACACCCACCCAGGGCTGCATCGCAGCCGGCAACAACGGGTTCTTCTGCGACTATGCACTGCAGTTCCTCGCCGAGAACGGCATGTCTCGCGACTCGGTGCTGCGCGGTGGATATCTGATCCGGACCACCCTCGATCCCGAGGTGCAGGATTCGACGACCCGCGCCGTCCACGCCCAGGCCGATTCGGACGCCGACGGAATCGCCGACGTGATGAGCGCCATCAAGCCCGGCAAGAAGTCCCACGACGTCCTCGCGATGGCCTCGAGCCGCGACTACGGGCTCGATCAGAAGGCCAACCACACTGTGCAGCCGCAGCCGTTCTCCATGGTCGGCGACGGCGCGGGATCGGTCTTCAAGATCTTCACCACCGCTGCGGCGATGGAAAAGGGGCTCGGCCTGGGGTCGAGCATCCCGGTGCCGGGCTTCGTGGCCGTCGAGGGCATGGGTAACAGCGGCGGTACCTTCGGCTGTCCCGCCAACTCGTACTGCGTCAAGAACGACGGCAAATATCCGGCGTCCATGTCGGTCACCCAGGCACTCGCGCAGTCGCCGAACACGGCGTTCGTGAAGCTGCTGCAGCAGGTCGGCGTCAAGCCCGCCGTCGACATGGCCGTGCGGTTGGGGCTGCGTTCCTACACGGTTCCCGGGTCGTCGGGGTATGGCGACAAGAGCATGGCGCAGTTCGTGAAGGACGGAAACTTCGGTTCGTTCACGCTCGGCCCGCTGCCCGTCAACGGCCTGGAACTGTCCAACGTCGCGGCCACACTGGCGTCCGGCGGCACGTGGTGCCCGCCGAATCCCATCGCCTCGATCAGCCGCATCAAGCGTGACCAGTACGGCAACCCCGTGATGGACCAGAACGGGCAGCCGGCACTGACCGCGGTGCCGTTCAATGCGCCCAAGTGCGAGCAGGTCGTCGAGGAGGGCCTGGCTAACACTCTGGCCAACGGGATGAGCCAGGACGACAAGGGCGGCGGCACGTCTGCGGGCGCCGCCGGTTCGCAGGGGTGGACGCTCCCGGTCTCGGGTAAGACGGGCACCACCGAGGCGCACCGGTCCTCGGCGTTCCTCGGATTCACCAACCAGATCGCCGGCTCGGCCTATGTCTACAATGACGGGCCGACCCCGACCGGCATCTGCAGCAGCCCGCTACGCCAGTGCTACGACGGCAATCTCTACGGCGGCATGGAACCGGCCCGCACCTGGTATCAGGCGATCAAACCGGTGGCCACCAAATTCGGGCCGGTGAAACTACCGCCGACCGACCCGTCCTACATGTCGGGAAGCGACCGAGGTCGGATCCCGAAGGTCAGTGGGCTGCCCGCGAGTGCCGCGACGTCTCGGTTGCAGGCGGCCGGGTTCAAGGTCAACCAGCTCGACGTCGACAGCAGTCGCCCGCAGGGCACCGTCGTGTTCACCGCCCCGTCGGATTCGGCGATGCCGGGCAGTGTGATCACCATCTATGTGAGCAACGGCCGACGCTCCGAAGACCAGAGCGGCGGCGGACCAACGGAGACCACCGTGCAGGTACCCGGCGTGGGCCCGGTGGTGATCCCGCTACCCGGCTGACCCTCGCGTGACGCCCACTGTGAGAAAACCCCTGGGCGTCACGCACCCGTGACTGCGTATCCTGGGTGAATGGTTCACGTCGACACTGCACTGCACCGCCGGGTCGTCCAGGGAGGGTTGTCTTCCGCTGCGACCGCACGCACGCTCGGTGGTCTCGCCGGTCTGGCGGCCGCAGGACTGTTCTATTCGACGGTGATCGAACGCAACGCCTTCACTCTGCGCCACGACACCCTGGCGGTGTTGGAGCCAGGAGCCGCACCGCTACGTGTGCTGCACATCAGCGACCTGCACATGACACCGCATCAGCGGCTCAAGCAGGCGTGGGTGTCGGAGCTGGAGGCACTGGAACCGGACCTGGTGATCAACACCGGCGACAATCTGGCGCACCCTCAAGCGGTCCCGTCGGTCATCCAGTCGCTGGGCGGGCTGCTGTCGCGGCCGGGTCTGTTCGTCTTCGGTTCCAATGACTACTTCGGTCCCCGACCGAAGAATCCGTTCCAGTACTTCAAGACCGACCACCGGCGCACCTTCGGCGACCCGCTGCCGTGGCAGGATCTGCGCGCGGCGTTCACCGAGCGCGGGTGGCTCGACGCCACCCACACGGTGCGCGAACTCGAGGTCGGTGGCGTCCGGGTCGTCGCGGCCGGAGTCGACGACCCGCACATCGAGCGCGACCGCTACGACACCGTTGCGGGTCGGCCCAATCCGCTCGCCCATCTGCGCCTGGGGCTGACGCATTCTCCCGAGCCGCGCGTACTCGACCGCTTCGCCGAGGACGGCTACGACCTCGTGCTGGCGGGGCACACGCACGGCGGTCAGCTGTGCTTGCCCGGTATCGGTGCACTGGTCACGAACTGTGAGATCGACCGGTCGCGGGTCAAGGGTGTGTCCAGCTGGGGTTCCACGATGAAGCTGCACGTCAGCGCAGGGTTGGGCACGTCGCCGTATGCGCCCGCGAGGTTCTGCTGCCGCCCGGAGGCCAGCCTGCTCACCCTCACCCCGGTGTCCAACGGCGACGCCGAGTTCGACGAGGAGCACTCGCTCCCGCAGCTGGCCACCGAACGCTCTTGACCGAGCCGACATCGTCACCGTGCCCGGGTACGACGACGTCCGTGTGCTGGCCTTCGACACGTTCGGCACCATCACCGACTGGTTCACCGGCATCTCGGATGCGGTGGGCCTGGAGGTTCCCGCCGTCGATGCGGGTGCGTTCACGCATGACTGGCGCCGACGGTACGCCCCCATCATGGCTCGGGTGGAGTCGGGCGAGTTGCCGTGGCGGCGTCTCGACGACCTGCAGACCGAGACCCTGCACGACGTCGCCACCGCTTTCGGGTTCTCGCTCACCGACGATCAGGCTCGGCGTCTGGTGCGGTCCTGGCGGACCATTCCCGCCTGGCCCGATGCGGCCGCCGGATTGCGCCGCCTCAGGGTTCGGTACGTGGTGTGCGCACTCAGCAACGGCACGGTCGCGCTGCTCACCGACATGGCCAGACACAACGGATTCGACTGGGATGTGATCGGCGGCTCGGATCTGTGGCGCCATTACAAGCCTGCACGCGAAACCTATTGCGGCCTGGCCGATCTGCTCGAGGTCGAACCGAGCCGCGTGATGATGGTCGCCACCCACCAGCACGACCTCGACGCGGCGCGCGGCTTCGGTCTGCGCACGGCATTCATCGAACGTCCGATGGAATGGGGCGGCGATCCGAAAGACGACTCCGGTTCTCCGGCCAACGACGTCCACGCTCGCGATCTGCACGACCTCGCCGATCGGCTCGGCTGCTGAGTCAGCCGTCGAGGCGCAACTGCATCATCGGGACGGCATCGATCGGCAGGCCCGTCGACTCCTCGATAACCCCGGACAGTTCCGCGTAGGCGCGCGGATGCGCCACGCGATACCGGCTCAGCACCACAGCGGTCTCGTCCTCGCCGAGCCTGCTCGCGGTCGCCGCCATGCGATGCCCGAACCCGATGGACACATGGCACGCGGGCTCGGCCTGCAGATTGCGGAACCACTGGGCCCGCTCACCGAATCCGGATGCGACGATCACCCGGGCGGCGTCCGGCCGTTCCACCGTCTCCAGCACCACGTACCGCGGTTCGCCCGACGTGCGACCGACGTGTTCGAGCAGCAGCAGGCGACCGCCGAACAGGAAGCCGAGTCGGGCGCGGAACAGCCAGATCGGAGCACGCACCAGCCAGCGGGTCCGCAACATCGCAGCGGCGACACTCATCGTGACGGGCTCCGCATCTTCTCCGACGACTCCTCCGACGATCCGACACCAACAACATAACCGCACGTGGCGGGTCGGCCACCACACTTCATCGACGCCCGCCGACCGCAGGTGAGACCCCGACCGACGCCAATCACCCATTCCGGGGGATGTGACCCCACGCCGCGGCAGACACCATTCGGATAGACGGCGGCATCATGTCCGATGCCCGTGAGAAGGAGGGATCGCATGACCACACAGCGAAACGACCACCCCGTCCAGCAAGGGTTCGCCGGCGTCACCACCATCGCCGCCGCGGTCTTGCTGCTCGTCGGTGGCATCATCGGGGTCCTGCAGGGGATCTCGGCAGTCGCCGACGACAAGCTCTTCGTCGTCGGCGCGGAGTACGTCTACAAGTTGGACCTCACGACGTGGGGCTGGATCCACATCGTCGTCGGAATCCTCGCGATCATCGTCGCCTTCGGCATGTTCACCACGGCCACGTGGGCCCGCGTCGCCGCGATCATCATCGCATCGTTGTCGATCATCCTGAATTTCCTGTGGATTCCGTACTACCCGTGGTGGTCGATCCTCGTCATCGCGATCGACCTGGTCATCATCTGGGCCGTCGCGACATGGAAAGCCGCCTGACACAGGCTCTCACGGCTCAGACGTTTCGCCGGTGACGTCGGAGTGGCCGCGGTCCCCGAACGACCCGTGCCGCCCCGCGCCACCGGCGAAACGCTGTGCGCCGACGACGGACTCGGCGATCAGGGACGCACGACCGTGCCGGAACTCGTTGGCCATCGCCTCGGCCTCGCCCAGTCCGTCCTGCTCGCGCACCGACATCCGGTCATTGCGCATACACACCTGCGGGAATCCGGCGATCTCGGTGGCCAGCCGGATCGCAGCACTCAACGAAGTCCCCGCCGGGACGACCCGGTTGGCCAGACCGATCGCCAGTGCCTCGGATGCGTCGACCGCACGGCCGGTGAGGATCAGATCCATCGCGCGGCTCTCCCCGATGAGGCGCGGCAGCCGCACTGTGCCGCCGTCGATCAACGGGACACCCCAGCGACGGCAGAACACCCCGAACACCGCATCGTCGTCGACGACACGCAGATCGGCCCACAGCGCGAGTTCGAGCCCACCTGCGACCGCATGCCCGGACACCGCGGCGATCACCGGTTTGGACAGCCTCATCCGCGAGGGCCCCATCGGCCCGTCGCCGTCGTCGTCGATACGGTTCGGCTCCCCGTCGGCGATCGCCCTGAGGTCGGCACCGGCGCAGAAGGTTCCACCTTCGCCGTGCAGCACGGCCACCGAGACGGTGTCGTCGGCGTCGAAGCGTCGGAACGCATCGGCGAGGGCATCCGCCGTGGGTCGGTCGACCGCGTTGCGCCGTTCGCGACGGTCTATCCCGATGACCCGGACCGGGCCCTCGGTGCGTTCGGTTATCGCAGATCTGGTCATCAATTCCTCGGTGCCGCATGGTGTGTGACGGATCGCCTGCACCGACCCGCGGTGAACGACGACGATCCCCGACGGTGTGTACCGTCCATTCCGTGTCTACCGCAGTTCACCACCCGGTGAACACGCGTTCGGCCGCCGGCGATTACTTTGCCCGTCTCGCGAGGTCTTCACCAGCAACCCCGACAAGCACGGACCCGTAGCAGGAGGCATTCATGCGCAAGCTCATCCACTCCGTCCACATTTCGCTGGACGGCATGATCGAAGGACCCAACGGAGAGTTCGACTGGCCCGCGATGGGACCGGAGTTGTCCGCCCACTCCTTCGAACTGGTCGAGCGAGTCGACACCTTCCTGTACGGCCGACGGGTGTGGGAGATGATGGCCGGCTACTGGCCGGACGTGGAATCCATCTCCGACGACCCGCACGATCTGCGTTTCGCGCCGGTCTGGCGCAGCACCCCCAAGGTCGTCTTCTCGCGGACCCTTACCGATCCCGGCCACGGAGCCCGGGTGATCGACGGCGAGCATCTGGTCGACGAGGTGACCGCGCTCAAGTCCGAACCCGGAAAGGATCTCGTGCTGATGGGCGGCGCCGAGATCGCGGGTGTGCTCACCGAGCACGGGCTCGTCGACGAGCACGATGTGGTGGTGCATCCCGTGGTGCTCGGGGGTGGCAAACGGCTCTTCGCGGGCGTCCCGGATCGGTTCGACCTCGAACTCGTGGAGACCCGGACCTTCGATTCGCGTGCGGTGCTGTTGCACTACCGTCGCGCCTGATCCGAGGCAGAAAACGAGGAGGCCCCCGACCGTGACGGTCAGGGGCCTCTACTGCTTCTCAACCAAAGCGTCGGGGTGGCGGGATTCGAACCCACGACCTCTTCGTCCCGAACGAAGCGCGCTACCAAGCTGCGCCACACCCCGTGTGTAGCCTGCGATAGCTTACCCCCACCGCGGCCGCAGAACTAAATCGCCTGGTCATCCCTCGCGATCCGGCCGATCCGGGCCGCGCCACAACTGTTATGTGCAGCTCGCTCGTTTTCGTCCATTCTTCGGGGTACGGAACTTACGATTTACTTGCACGATCGTCCCGATCGATATCGGAAACCGAAAGGACCATCCATGACCACGCCTGACAGGCAGACCGACCCGAGTGCCAAGCAGGGATTCGCCTTCGGCTTCTCCATCGTCGCAGCCGCCCTCCTGTTCGTGGCCGGGCTCGTTGCCGTGTTCCAGGGAATCTCCGCGCTGGCCAAGGACGATCTCTACATCGCCGGTCCGCAGTATGTCTACGAATTCAATCTCACCACGTGGGGCTGGATTCACCTGATCATCGGCATCCTCGCCATCATCGTCGCCGGCGGTCTCGCCGTCGGCTCCGAATGGGCGAGGATCTCGGCGATCATCATTGCCTCGCTGTCGATCATCGCGCAGTTCCTGTGGCTGCCCTACTACCCACTGTGGGCGATCCTGATCATCGCGCTCGATCTGGTCGTCATCTGGGCGGTCGCGACCTGGAAGCCGGGCGCCACCGACTTCTGAGCCCGGCACGCCTTCTCGACTCGATACGCATTCAGGACTCCGTAGGCTGGGCGAGGTGACGATCGACGACGCCGAATCCCGCCGTATCCGTCTCGTCGAGGACGCCTACCGGATCGCCGACGACGTTCTGTTCCCCGGTGCTGCCGAGGTGGATCGCAGTGGACTGATCCCCCGGTCGCACTGGGAGCAGATTGCCGACGCCGGTCTGTTCGGCATCGCGGCCCCCGCCGAATCCGACGGTCCCGGACTGGATTTCAGCCAGGTGATCGAGATCCAGGAGGTCATGGCGAGCGGCTGTCTGCCCACCGCGTTCACCTGGCTGCAGCATCACGGGGTGGTGATCTCACTCGCCGGTTCACTCAATGAGGCGCTGCGTACCGAACTGTTGGAGTCCACGACGACGGGACGGCTGCGCGCCGGAGTCGCCTACGCAGGCGTCGTCCCCACCCCACCGCGCATGCGGGCCACGCGGATCGACGGCGGCTGGCGCCTGGACGGCCGGGCCCCGTTCGTGAGCGGGTGGGGCCTCGTCGACCTGCTGCAGATCTCGGCCCGCGATGTGGTCACCGACGACGTGATCGCCGCGGTCCTGCCGCTCGATCCAGCACCGTCGGCGATCACCGCGACACCTCAACATCTCGGTGTCGCAGACGCGACGAGCACGGTCACGTTGGTCGTGGACGGCCTCACCGTCTCCGACGAGTCCGTGGTGAGCCGAACTCCGCTCGACGACTTCTTCGCCTCCCAGAACATCGGCATCCGGATCAACGGGACACTGCCGCTGGGGCTGGTACGCCGCTGCGCGGCACTGCTCGACACCGGCGGTCACGCCGCCGCGGCGCGCGCCCTGCGTGAACGGGGCGGTGAGATCCGGACCCGCCTCGACAACGCGCTGACCGACACCCGAGCTCTCGTCGCCGCGCGCGCCGACGCGGCACAACTCGCCACCGATGCAGCTGCCACCACAATCGCTGCCGCCGGCGGGGCCGGACTGCTCCGCGGGAACCACCCCGAACGTCTGTCCCGAGAGGCGGCGTTCACCCTGGTGGCCGCCAGTCGTCCGGAATTGAAAGATCTTCTGGTGGAACGCTTCAGCATCGGCTGACAGCTCTCGCGGCGCGGCGTCCACCGTTCGACAGACCCGGTGCAGCAGATGGTGTACCGGGCCCGCTTGCGGGGTCTATCGTCAGAACATCTGCCGGCACTGCACAGGAGCCACCGATGTCCACGTCGGCCGACCGTCCGCCCGGACGATTCGAACTGCTGACCCACGGGGTGAGCGGCACCGACGTGGAGCGACTCCTCGATGTCGATGCGTCCGAAATCCGTCCGGACCCGCGTGCGACGAGATGGGGCCTGCAGGGGCGCGGGATGTTCGGCACGACACCCGACGGAATCCGCGACGACGGTGTGACCCGGGTCGGGTATCGATGGGGCGCGATGACGTCTGGTCTTGCGCTGCAGGCGCTCTGGGCGTTGATGACGCCGTTCGCACTGATCAACGTGGCGGCGTGGATGCTCCCCTCGGCCGGCCGCTGGTGGACGTGGGCGGCACGCTGCGCGTTACGTCTGCTCGGTTTGACCCTCACCGCCATCCTGGTGGCCCAGCTCTCCTTCATCGCCATCGACGTGCTGGGCACCCAGTGCCGGCAGCTGGCCGGCGACAATGATGCGAAATACCGCTGCTGGGACTGGATCGCCACCACCGACGACGGGTGGCGGGCAGTGTGGATCCTGCTGGCCCTGTGCGCCGTCCTGCTGCTGGGGGCGGTGATCAGTCTCACCTGCGACAACGACAAGGACGCACGGGATCGCGAGCCTGCCTACAGGGTGACCGCCGAGGCTGCGCCCGGGGTCGCGTCGGACGGCTTCGTGCACCCGCGTGCGGCACGAGCTCCCGGCCTCCTGACGCCACACGCGATGATCGGGGCGCTCGTCCCCGCGGCCATGATGCTCGGCGGAGGGCCGATGTCCTTCGACGAGCATCCGATCCTCCTGTCATTGACCGTGGGCCTGATCATCCTGTCCGGCCTGGCGGCCGCGTTGTGCGACGATCCGCGCCGGTCACGCTCCCGCCCGAGCAAGGAATCCGACGTTCTGCGGCGACTGTGGATCGGGTCCGGAGATCGGTTGTCACTCGTCTGGCCGGCAGCGGCGCTCGTCGTCCTGGTCCTGGCGACCTGTATCGCGTTGCCCGACCGGCTGTCGGCGCCGGTCGGACCCGACGATGAGCTGATGCTCCTGTCCTTGTTCCTCACGGCGTCGGCGATCATCGCCGTGGTCCTGCTGGTGGTCGCCGTGATGGCGATCCAGGCCACGCGCGCCCGACACCGCCTCGCGACCGACGATCCGGGCCCGTGGTTGGGCGGCATGCACGGGCCCGTCGTCGCCATTCTCGGCACACTGCTCGGTGCAGGCGCAGGGGTTGCACTGACCCGCTTGGTGATCGGCCTGGTGATGAGCCCGGTTTCCTCCCCCGACGAACCGGCCGCGACCGGCCTGGTGAGCATCGTCATGCAGCAGATCCAGCAGCTGTTCCTGACCTCCGCATTGTCCGAAACCGGTGTCCGGCTGCCCGATACGTATGCGGCGACGACCTGGATGTGGGGTACCGCGACGGTTGCGACCGTTGTCTGCGTCGCGGCCACCGGGCTGTGGAACGTGCGTGCAAGCAGACCGCGGCGGCGATGGGCGGCCGAGTTGCAGCGCGCCGCGCATCTGTCACCCCCGCACCCGCCCGCGCCGACGATCCGGACTTCGGGTGTGCCCGACGTCGATCCACCGTCACGGCGGCTGCGGCTCACGTGGTATCTGGCCGGCCTCAAGTGTTTCCTGCCGGGGCTGCTTGCTCAGGTGACCGGCTCGGCAGTCGTCCTCGGGGCACTCGCCTTCTGGATCGTGCACCGCTGGCCAGGCGCAGACTACATCGACAACGCGGTGAACAGCCGAGTCGGACAATGGTTTCAGACGCTCGGCCTGGTGGTGCTGCTGGCGATTGCGTCGGCGTTGCTGCGGGCCATCTACAACGGCATCCGTAAGCCCAAGAGCACCGGACGAAACCTCGGTGTGTTGTGGGACCTCGCATCGTTCTGGCCGCGCGAGGCGCATCCACTCGTCCCTCCCGCCTACGCACCCAGAGCGATTCGCGATCTGACCCAGTACACCGTCACCGCACTCTCCGCCGACGACCCGCCACGCCCGCTCGTCCTGTGCGGGCATTCCCAGGGTTCACTGTTGATGTATGCGGTGGCGAACCGGGTCATCGCCATCGACGAGCGGTACGCGCAGCGACTGAGCCTGATGACCTATGGCTCGCAACTCGGTTGGGCGTACGGGCGAGCCTTCCCCACCGCCCTCGACAACGTGACTCATCGCAGGCTTCTCGAGAAGCTCGACGAGCGGTGGCTGAACCTGGTGCGATTCACCGACTACATCGGCGACGCCGTGTGGAGCCGCCCGGACCCCGACGGAATCCACAGCCGCACAGGTCCCGCCGTCGTGACCGAAACGGCCGGCCTCCCCACCGGACCGCCGATCGACAGGTGGCAGGGGCAGTCCCGCTTTTTCATCGTCTCATCGGCGTCGGGACGCACCAACGAGGTGTGGCTCACCGATCCGACGCCCGGCGACTACCCGATCGACAAGACCGAACAGCACTCGGCGTACACGTCGATCGACTCCTGGGCGCATTGGATGGGCGTACTCACCGACGACTCCGCGAACCACTCAACGCGCCGCGAGACGTGATGCGTACTCCCGCAGGAACAACGCCTCCACGATCGCCATGTTCTCGATCTCGCTCGGATCGACGCTTTCGTTGGGCGCGTGGATCAGGCACCGCGGCTCCTCGACACCGAGCAGCATGATCTCCGCGTCCGGAAACACGTCGGCGAAGACGTTGCACAACGGGATCGACCCGCCCTGCCCCATCTGCAACACGTCGGTCCCGTAAGCGCGCTGCATGGCATCGACCATGGTGTCGTAGCCGGCTCCCGAGGTGGACCCCACGAACGGCGAACCATCGGCCTCGCGCTCGAACGACACCCGCACATTCCATGGTGCGACCGCAGTCAGGTGGTCGATGAGTGCGTCTTGCGCGTGGCCCGCGTCCATGCCCGGGGGTACGCGAAGGTTGATGCGCGCCCGCGCTTTCGGCGCGATGGCAGCCGACGATCCCACCACCGGCGGGCAGTCGATGCCGAGCACGGTCGCGGCCGGGCGCGCCCACACCATGTCCGACACCCGTCCGGAGCCGAGGAGGTCGACGCCGTCGAGCACGTTGGCATCCCGACGAAACGCGTCGGCCGGATAGTCGACTCCCGGCCAGGTGGCGGTCGCGTCCAGCCCGGTGATCGTGGTGTTGCCGTCGGCATCTCGCAGTGATGCGAGCATGGCGATGAGCGCGGCCAGCGCGTCGGGCGCGGCACCACCGAACATGCCCGAATGCATCGCCGAGGACAGGGTCTCGACGGTGACCACGATGTTGGCGATGCCGCGCAGGCTCGTCGTCAGGCTGGGCCGTCCGACCGCGAAGTTGCCCGAGTCGCACACCAGGATGGCATCGGCCCGCATCAGGTCCGGGTTCTTCGGCACGAAGTCCTCGAGGCCCCCCGTGCCCTGTTCTTCGGAGCCCTCGCCGATGATCTTGATGTTCAGCGGGATGTCGCCGCCCAGGGACCGCAATGCCGTCAGGTGCGCGGCGATGTTGCCCTTGCAGTCCGCGGCACCACGCCCGTACCAGCGTCCGTTGCGTTCGGTCAGCGACCACACCGGCGAATCCCATTCGTCGTCACCGAGCGGTGGTTGGACGTCGTGATGGAAGTAGAGCAGCACCGTCGGCGCATCGTCGGGACCGTCGAGGTGGCCGGTCACCGCCTTGCTGCCGTCGGCGGTCTCGTGTGCGTCGACGTCCGCGAATCCGACCGCTTCGAAGGCCTCTCGGACCCAGTCGACCATCTTGTCGCATTCTTCTGGCGGCGCCTGGGCCGGATCGTGCACCGAACGGAACGACACCATCTCGGTGAGATCTGCTTGTGCCTGCGGCATCAACGCCCGGATTCGCTCGCGCAATTCTTCGTCGGTCATCGTCCATCCCTGGGTTTCGGTTGACACGTCCAGACTGTCATGCCCGCCGGTCCGGCACTCGGTGCAGGCGGCGATCAGATCAACTCGTGCGACTCCAGTCGGCCGGTCGCGATCGCGTCGGTGAACCGGTGATGGTCGGCTTCGTTCAGGTCGGCGTACGCCTCGGCGAAGTCCGCGATGGCGGTGGCGAACTTGCCGGGTCCGGAGAGATACTCGGCGATCTGGTGACGACTTGCCGTGCGCGCGTGGGCCTGCGCCAAGGTCCGAGCACACAATCGCGCGTACAGCGACATCTGCTCCGGTGTGAGCGCTTCGACGACGACCGACCCCTTGCCGTCGCGCAACTGTCGGACGTAGAAATCGCGCCGCTCACCGTTCTCGTCGAAACCCCAAGTCCAGCCGAGGAACAGGTCACTCGCCGCCTGCAACAACCGCTGCCCCTCGACCACACGCTGCCCCTGATTCGGGTATCCCGCGGTGTGGATGTGCTCGACGAGCACCGACGGCTGCGCTTCCTTCAGCTGCAGGAACAGTGGGTCGTTCGCATCTCGCCCACACATCAGGACGATCCAGGCACGCATGCCGACACTGCCCACCCCGACGACCTTCCGGGCGACGTCGACCACGCGGAACTGGTCGACCAGAGCGCGGATGTAGTCGGGCAACGCCTTTCGGTACTCATCGAGGCGAGACGCGATCCGCTGCTCGATGATGTCGGCGGCGTCATCGGGGAACAGTTCACGGACCGGCACGAGCAGCGGCGGATCACTGCGGATGTGGGGCCGTCCGGCGTCGTCGATCACACAGAGCTTGCCCACTGCCTGGATGCTGTTGCGGTGGCGAGCCTTTCGCAACCCCTTGGCGGTCCGCTTGGTGGTGGACGAATCCAGCGAATCGCCGAGGTCCGAGAGCATCTCGTCGACGTCGATGCGTGCGTACCAGGTGTCCATGGTGGTCTGCGAGACACTCGAGCGAATCCAGCGCCGATACCAGCGCGCCACCTCGGCTGCGTGATCGCGTGTGGTCGCGGCGTCGAAGCCGTTCTGACGTCCGGCGACCACGAAGCTGGCCGCGAGTCGTTTGACGTCCCATTCGAACGGCCCGGGGCTGGTCTCGTCGAAGTCGTTGAGGTCGAAGATCATCCGACGCTCCGGTGTGTTGAACACCCCGAAATTGCTCAGATGCGCATCGCCGCAGAGTTGCGTGTAGACCCCGGAGCCCGGGGTGCTCGCGAGGTCCGCGGTCATCACGGCGGCGGCACCGCGATAGAACGTGAATGTCGTGGCCGCCATCCGCGCGTTGCGTACGCCGATCAGTTCGGCGACCCGCGAACGCGCCTGGCCCTCGAGGATCGACACCGGGTCGGTACGGCCCGACCGATCCGGACATGCGGACAATTCGGTGATCGCGGCGGCCATCACACCTCCTGTCGCCGTCGTTCACCGAATTCTCCCACCGGTTGCGGTCACCGGGTGACGAATCGAGGCAGTGGCACACCCTCACGCACAGTCGCGTCGCCGCAGACGGAGGACGGCCAGTTCGTCGTCGATACGCCTCCGGTCGATCTCGCCGCCGACGAGCGGGACGCGCGAGATGTGGTCGGTCCGGCGCTCGGAGCGGTACACGGCCACGGCGGCCGGGACGACCACCATGAGCAGGATGGTGATCAGGAGCACTGTGTTCATGACACGAATTGTTCTCTCGCCAATATCCTGCCACCAGTGGCTCGAAAGCCATCTTTCACAAATTTCCTGCCATACTGGGGACGTGTTGAAAACCGTGGCGGCACTGCTCTACGGAAAGGTCGCCCTGTTCGAGTTCGGTGTGGTCAACGAGGTGTTCGGCCTCGACCGCACCGACGACGGGGTGCCCTCGTTCGAGTTCCTGATCGGCTCGACGGAGCCTGGCACCCCGCTCAGCATCGGCAACGGCGCCTACGTGGTGCCACCGCATTCGCTCGACGACTGCCTGCGCGCCGACCTCGTATGCATTCCGGGCGGCAGCACCGGACCGGATTTCCCGCCGGAGATCCTCGCGACGCTTCGCGGGGTGGTCGACAACGGCGGCCGAGTCCTGACCGTGTGTTCGGGCGCATTCGCCGCCGGTGCGGCCGGACTGCTCGACGGGCGTCGCTGCACCACCCATTGGCGCTTCGGCACCGCGCTCGCCGAGGCCTACCCGCAGGCGGTCGTCGACACCGACGTCCTGTTCGTGGACGACGGACCGATCACCACCAGCGCGGGGACCGCAGCGGGTATCGACGCGTCGCTACATCTGGTGCGTGAGGAGTTCGGCCCCGAGGTGGCCAACCGGATCGCGCGGCGGATGGTGGTACCTCCGCATCGCGATGGTGGTCAGCGACAGTTCGTCGAAGCCCCCGTCCCGCAGTGCGACTCGGACGGGTTCGGCGCGACGCTCGCGTGGATGTTGGAGAATCTGGACCAGGACATCTCGGTCGATGCGCTGGCCGAACGGATGCGCATGTCGCCGCGAACCTTCGCCCGGCGTTTCGTCGACGAGGTCGGGGTGTCGCCACACAAGTGGCTCACCGAGCAGCGGGTGCTGCATGCGCGGCGCCTGCTGGAGTCGACATCGCTACCCGTCGACGATGTGGCCGGCCAGGCGGGATTCGCCTCCGCGACTCTGCTGCGTCATCACTTCAACGCCGTCGTCGGGGTGACACCGACGGTCTATCGCAGACGATTCGCGAGCCACTGACGGCTCGGCTCACGGTCTCCCGCGGTCAGGACTCCGCTGCGTAGGACTCCGCGAACGACACCCGCGGCGTCGTGGCCGTGTGATAGACGGCGAGCGCGGCGAACAGGACGGTCGCCACCGCGAACACCACCGCCAGCACTGCGGCCGCCACGGTCACCACCGTGAACGCGAGGCCGTCACCGGCGTTGGCGGCAAGCACCGCGGTCACCGCGAGCGCCGTCCCGAGCAGCGCCCACGCGGCGCTGCGGATGCGCGGGGCAACCACCGACGCATAGAAGAGCCGCTGATAGATGGCCAGTTCGAACTCGTCGACGGCCGCCGCACGCACCTCGTCGGCGCCTGCCAGCTCCCGCAGTTCCCGCGCGAGACCGACGTCTCGTCGCAGGGTCACGGTTTCTCGTTCGCGGTACCGGACGAACGCGATCACCCCGAGGGCGGCCGCGATCAGGCCCAACCCGACAACTACTCCCCAACTGTCCACGGCCCACACGCTACATGCGGGCGCGCGGACACAGTGCGCCCGGTCACACCGAGCACATGAGTGCGGTCAGACCTTCACGGTGACGGTCTGGGCGATGTTGCCGCGGGTCGCCTTGGAGTACGGGCAGAAGGCGTGGGCGCCGTCGGCCAGTTCCTGCGCCTTCGACTCGTCGACGCCCGGGATGTAGGCCTCGATCTGGGCCGTCAACCCAAAGCCACCGTCGGCCGGGTCCTTGCCGATACCGATGGTGACCGTCACCGTCGCCTCGTCGGGGACCGGTGATCCGGCTGCCTTCGACGTCGCGCGCAGAGCACCGAGGAAACATGCGGCGTACCCGGCGGAGAAGAGTTCCTCGGGGTTGCTGCCGTCACCGCTGCCGCCCATCTCCTTCGGCGGACGCAGGTCGAGGTCGATACGTCCCGACTCCGAGACGACTTCTCCGTCGCGGCCGCCGCCGGCCGACTTGGACGAGACTGTGTACACCGGTTCGATTGCCATCGTTTACGTCCTCCACCATCTCGATGTCAGGTCAGATCGTCGTGGGCGCGATCGGTCCGCGGACCCGCATGCCCTCATCCACCTTCTTACCAAGATCTCGGCCGAGGTTCCTCCGGTATCCCGAGACCGGTGACGGACACGACCCGTGCCATCGCGCCTCGCACGTGTCGTCGAGTGGCAGCGCCCGGTCGGCTGCCGTAGCCTGATCGCCACGAGTTCGTATGTAGCAGCGGGCCAGAGTCCTGCTGTTCGCGTCCGCGGTGTCCCTCTCTCAGGCAACGCGTCGAAAAGCGCATGCGAGCTCATCCGGACGAGAGAACTCACATGACCGACATCGCCACCGGCTCCCACGCACACCCCGAGATGACCGAACTCGATCGGGAACGATCGATGGGTGGGGTGGGCACCGAGACCACCGATCGGGAGGTCCGGCGCATCAGCCTCGCCGACTTCGACGAGCGGCGCGACCAGATCGCCGACGAACTCTGGTCGGCCGCAACGGATATCGGATTCTTCCAGGTTGTCGACCACGGCATCGACGTCGCCGAGGTGGAACACGCCTTCGCGATGTCGGCGGCGTTCTTCGCACTGCCCGACGAGATCAAGCAGCAGTATCCACTCCAGAAGGGCCAGAACGCAGGCTGGGAGTTCATGTCCCAGGTGCGGCCCTCGGTCGGCACGCCAGACCAGAAGGAGTCCTACCAGTTCACCCGTCCACGCATGGACGGCCTGTGGCCCACGGACGAGGAACTCGCCGGGTTTCGTCGCACCCTCGAGGATTTCGAGTACCGCTGTTGGCAGATCGCGATGCGGCTCCTGAGCTGTTTCGCCGACCGCCTCGGCCTCGACCGCGATTTCTTCACCCGGGCCCATGATCCGTCGGCCGACAGCTACCAGAGCACCCTGCGACTGCTGCACTACTATCCGTTCCCCGACGAACTCCTCGATGCGGAAAACATCTGGCGCGCAGGTGCACACACCGATTTCGACGTGTTGACCCTGCTGTTCCAGCGGTCCGGACAAGGGGGGTTGCAGGTGCTGCCGGGCGCGGAGGTGCAAGGACAGGCATGGACCTCGGTTGAGCCGTCCGACGATGCCATCACCTGCAACATCGGCGACATGTTGATGCGCTGGTCGGATGATCGCCTGCCGTCGAACTTCCACCGGGTGCGCGCGCCGCGCCGCGACGAATACCGCGGGGCGCGATACACCATCGCCTACTTCGCGCAGGCCAATACCGATGTCCTGATCGAGAGCGCCGCGGGCACCTACCCACCGATCACGGCAGCCGACTACATCGCCGCGCGCGTCGCGGCCAACTATCGAAAGTAGATGTCGCCCATGATCGCGTTCTCCGATGTCACGGTCTACACCGGCGGCAGGTGGCTGCCCCATCAAGACGTACACGTCGCCGAGGGCGTGGTGACCGCCGTCGACGACACAGCTCACCCCGGTACCGGCACCGGTCATCTCATTCCTGGCTTCGTCAACACCCACACACATCTGCAGCAGTCCCTGATGCGCGGGATCGCCGAGTGCACACCACTTCTCGAGTGGCTCCTGGCCGTCGGCGAGGAGTCGGTCGCGATCACGCCGGAGCGCGCCTACCTGGCCGCGGTATCCGCATGCCTGGAGGCGCTGCGTTCGGGCACCACCACCGTCGTCGAGCACATGTGGCCGCACCCCTCCGACGAGGTCCACGGTGCGGTGATCCAGGCGTTGCGCGACACCGGGATTCGGGCTGTGCTCGGTCGGGGCGTCGCCGACCGGCCCGATGCCACCCGTCGGTGGGGATTCGAGCCGCGCCTGATGCAGCCACTCGGGGAGGTCCTCGACCACATCGACCACCTGCGCGGTCAAGTCGATCGGTCTCGGATCAGTGTGGCACTGGCGGTGCCGAATCCACGATCGGTGACCGAGTCCGGGATGGCGACGTTGCGCGAGTTCGCCCGGTCGCGGGACATGCCGGTCTCCATCCATCTGTTGGAGACGCCGACCGACGACCGGATGTGCCTGGAACACGTCGGGATCGGGGCCGTCGAGTACCTGGACAGCAATGGCTTCCTGTGGGATCGGGTACTCGCGGTGCACTGTGTGGAACTCGACGACGTCGGGCAGCGCATCCTCGCCGAGCGCGGCGTCGCCGTGTCGCACAACCCGTTGTCGAACATGCGGCTGGGCAGCGGCGTGGCTCCGGTACCGGCGATGTTGGACCGCGGCTTGATGGTCGGTCTCGGCGTCGACGGTGCTGCCTCCAACGACACCCAGGACATGCTCGAGACCTTCCGCATCGCCGCGTATGTGCAGCGCGCGGTGCACAAACGCGCCGATCTGCTGGGCTTCGGCGAGATGCTCGACATCGCCTGCGGTGGCGCCAACACCGCGCTCGGTCTTCCCGAGGTCGTCGGCGGGGTGAGTGTCGGCGGCCCGGCCGACCTCACGCTGATCCGGTTCGACCGCGATCATGCGACGCTGCCGGTGCGCGATGCCGGCGCCTCACTGCTGACCACGGGATCGCGGTCCATCGTCGACACGGTGATGGTCGACGGCGAGGTCGTCGTCGCCGACGGTCGCAGTACGCGCGTCGACGAGGCGTCGATCGTCAAGGAGTTGTTGTCGCTCTGAGGGTGTGCGGACGCGAGTCGTCGGCGACGCGGATGCTCCACGCACCCGCAGATGTAGCAGCACACATCTTTGCTCGCAGGTTCCGCGGATGCGCGCCGATATTCGGTGGCGCGGCGCCGACTACTCGCTCACTTTCCTCGAAGCATCCGAGTGGGCCGCATGCGGGTCGATGGCGGCAGCCACTGATTGACGTTTCGACGCAGGGAGAACAGGCCCGCGAGGATCAGCAGGGCGAACTGGATCCAGGCGATCACCGTCATCGACGACGACACCTCCGGATAGGCGAAGAGCAGGTCGATGCCGATGGGTATGCACAGTAGGTTCACCACCACCGCCGCCAGGAAGAAGTTCCGGCAATTGCGGCTGTGGTGGTTGGCCGCCGCCACCAGCAGTGCGTACTCCACGGCGAGGAAGACCACGATCATGATCAACATGAACGGTGGGAAGAAACCGGCGAGCGAGTCGACGCGGTCCTCCGGGCTGGCGTTGTTCGGGTCGTTCACGACCCCTTCCATCAGACGCGCACGAAGCAGGTCGGTGATGCTGCCCAGGTTGACGAACCCATAGATCACACTGACCAGGCCTGCGATCGCCGCGCCCCACCATGCGACCCGTGCGTGCAGGGTCAGTGACCTCGGCGGCGCACCCGGGTCCTCGAGGCGGGACGGGTAGAGCACGGACTCGTCGCGCTCCCGAGAACTGCGCTCGATCTCCGCCAGGTCCTCCGCGTCGAGTTCGGCCTGGGTGGGGATGCGATCAGGGTCGTCGGGATCGGTCATGTCCCCGATTGTCGCACCTACCGTCACCGACCGATCTTGAGCATGCGGCCCACCGTCGCCTGCCACATCGTGCCGTCACGGGCGATGGTGCCGGTCAGCTCAAGCGGCTCGTCCACCGGCCCGTGACCGACCTCGAGTGTCCGCACGCGCTTGCCGGTCGCGAAATCGGTCGCCACGTAGTAGATCGGTCCGGCCTGTTGAATCGAACCCGGCACATACGGGCCGTACCCCAGCGCGTGGATCAGTCCGTCGGCTCGGGACAGCCGCGGCAGTGTGGCGATGCGGTCGCGGTTCTCCCACACCCGTCGACACCCTTGCGCCGAGACGTCGATGCGTGTCGATCCCCCGACGAACGGCGCGGTTGCCGGCACGCTCGGGCCGTCGACCGCCATCGGCGGGTACTGATAGCCGTAGGTGCTGGGGATGACCAACGAATCGCCCCAGGCCATCGGTGAGTTCTCGGTCCCCTGCCCGGACCGATCGAACGCCGGCATCCGACACACGGTGTCGCCGGTGTCGCTGTCGTAGACGATGAGTTGTGGGCGAACCGCGTTGTCCACGATCGCCACCCAGCCGTCGCCGCCCGGGCCGAAATAGGTTGGCGTGGTACCTGATCCCCAGGTCAGCTGACCGGGCATACGTGCCCGGCCCCGCTCGTAGGCGCGTCGCCACACCACCAGAGGTGTGCCGTCGGCCCGCACGCGCATCTCATAGAGCGCATGGGTGGTCAGGATCGAGGCTCCCGATGCGCGGACCGACAGTCCGTTGCCGAGGTTCTCTCCCCGCGGCAGGTGCATGGAGCGAACCCGGACCCGGTCGGTTCCAGAACCGTTGGTGGACATGCCGTTGGGGGACACGGTCCCGACCACGCCGTGGGTGGTGGCGAACCAGATGCGTCCGTCATGGTCGGGGGCCAGCCCGGTGACGGAGTCACCGGCCGGGATGTGCCGGGAGATGTCGATGCGGTCGTCGACGTACACCTGCCACCCGGCCCGTGTCTTGCGATGGCCCACACGCAGGATCGCACCGGAACCGTCCGCGACGACGACGCGGTCACGACCGTCGAGGTAACCGTAGACACCGCCGAGCAGCCCACCCTTGGTGAGTTGCCGACGGGCCAGCGGTGCCGCGGTGACCGGATCGAAGAGCGTCACCGTCGCGACGGCGACGGTCGGTGGCGAGGTACCGACGAACTGCGTGCACAGGGAGATCGGCATGCCGTCACGGCCGACGAATGTCGCGGCACAGGCACCGCCCGGCACCGACGATGCCACCAACCGCGCCGACCGACCCGGGCCCGGAAAGGGCGTCGAGTCGGTCGAGCCAAGGTCGCCGTGCATCAACGAGGTACCCGTGGGCCCGAGGCCCGGTGTCTCCGCCGGCGCCGCAGCAACCACACCGCCACCGAGCATCCCGAGCCCCAGAACCGTTGCGGCCATCACCGCCCAGAAACGCACCATCCCAACAGGATTACAGGTTCGTGGCCGAGCACACACCGCGAGGGTCGGTTACGCCGTGTCGAACGAGATCAGCTGTTGAACTCGCCGAGCAGGAATTCCATCCCCGGGAGCAGGGTCGCCAGCATCGGGACGACGTGGTTGACGATCGTCTTGGTCATGATCGGCGGGGTCGGGTTGGTGACGAATCGGACGTCGGCACCCTGGGCGCGCCAGTCACGAGCGAGCTGTTCGACCTGGCCGTACGGGATCACGTCGTCGTTGAGCCCGCCCTCGAGGAACACCGGCGCATTCGGTGCGAGTCGTCCGATTCGTTGTTCGTCGACGACCTTCCCGACCTCCGGATGACGGTTGATGACGGCGCTCAGCGGCTCACCGGTGCGGGTCCAGCTGTTGGTGCGCTGGAAGGCGTACTGCAGGATGATGTCGCCGATGCAGTCCTGGCTGATCCGCCGCAGCGCGGCTTTACCCGCGGGGTTGGTTTCGTGCTGCACCACCTTGGCGACCTCGGGGTAGCGCGCGGTCAGTCCGTTGATGGCGAATCCGATGGCACCGGAGATCGTGGTCCCGTCGATGGCATCGATGACCTTGGACAGGTCGGCGGGCGGGGCACCTGCGTAAGTGCCCTTGACGTTCAGGTCGGGTGCGTAGGTCTCGGCGAGTTCGGCGGCCGACGCGGCGGCCCCGCCGCCCTGCGAGTAGCCGGCGAAGCCGACGGGCGAATCCGCCGGGGCACCCGATGCGTGGAGCGCCGCCCGGGCGCCGTCGAGCATCGCGTAGCCGGTCTCACGCCGGTTCACGTATGTGTGGATGCCCGGCGTGCCCATCCCGATGTAGTCGGCGACGAACACCCGCACCCCGTGGGTGAGCAGGTAGTACATCTCCGGCGCCGTGTAGTTCACACCGACACTGGGCTTGGACAGATCCACCGACATGGGGAACGCCATCATCTTCGACGGCGCGCACTGGTCTGCCTGACCGATCGTGCCCGGACCGACCACGACGGTCGGCCGCGCGCCCTTGCCCTGCCACGGTGCGGTCGGCTCCACGACGGTGCCGGTGGTCGCCGCAGGTTTCCCGTCCTGATAGCGCGAGGTGTACATGACCTTGGTGGCGCTTCCCGGCCACTGATTCGGGGCACCGGGGATCTGCAGCAGCAGCGGGCTGGCCTCGCTCTTGATGACCGAGCCCGGCGTCGCCGAAAAGGTGCTCGGCGGCGTGTAGAAGTCCGTTGCCGCCGAGGCCGTCGCGGTCGCCACGGTGAGTGCCGAGCCGACGACGAGGCCGCTGGTCACGACGGCCGCCAGACGACGGACCAGTCGCGACCGCCGACCCGCCTTCGTTGAGATGATCCCCGAATCTTGTGTCATGAACACGTAAGCTACCCCACAGTAACTTTGCGGTGGTGACCCGGGTCATCATGACTGCGGATACAAAGAATTGCCCTCCCGCTCGCGCAGCGAGCGAAAGGGCAATCCGATGGTTCGAACGGGTCGCGCGGGTGACTCAGACCAGGAGTTCGGCGATCTGAATCGTGTTGAGCGCAGCGCCCTTTCGCAGGTTGTCGCCGGAGACGAACAGGGCCAGACCCCGACCGTCGGGAACGCCCGGATCCTGACGGATGCGACCGACGAGCGAGTTGTCCTTGCCTGCGGCCGCCAGCGGGGTCGGCACGTCGACGAGGTCGACACCGGTCGCAGCGGCGAGGATCTCCTGTGCCCGCTGTACCGACAACGGGTTGGCGAACTCGGCGTTGATCGACAGCGAGTGCCCGGTGAAGACCGGCACCCGCACGCAGGTCCCGCTGACCAGTAGCTCGGGGATGTCGAGGATCTTGCGGGATTCGTTGCGCAGCTTCTGATCTTCGTCCGTCTCGCCGGAACCGTCGTCGACGAGCGACCCGGCCAAGGCGACGACGTTGAACGCGATCGGCGCCACGTATTTGTCGGGCGCCGGGAAATCGACGGCACTTCCGTCGTGCACGAGCTTCTCGGCATCGCCGACCACGGCACGCGCCTGCGATGCGAGTTCCTCCACCCCGGCCAGCCCGCTACCGGAGACGGCCTGATAGCTGGAGATGATGAGACGCTGCAGTCCCGCCTCGTCGTGCAGCGGCTTGAGCACCGGCATCGCGGCCATCGTGGTGCAGTTCGGGTTCGCGATGATGCCCTTCGGCGGGTTCTTCGCGAGTTCACCGTTGACCTCGGAGACCACCAGCGGGACCTCGGGGTCCTTACGCCACGCCGACGAGTTGTCGATGACCGTCACGCCCGCGGCAGCGAAGCGTGGGGCCTGTTCCTTCGACATCGTCCCGCCCGCGGAGAACAGCGCGATGTCGAGGCCGGACGGATCCGCGGTGGCAGCATCCTCGACGACGATCTCGCCGTCGCCCCACGGCAGCGTCTTGCCCGCCGACCGTGACGATGCGAAGAATCGGACATTGTCCGCGGGGAACTTGCGCTGCGCCAACAGGGTTCGCATCACGGCGCCGACCTGACCGGTCGCGCCGACGACTCCGATGTTCACCATGTCATCGCCCCGTTCCGGCGTAGACGACGGCTTCTTCTTCGCCACCGAGATCGAATGCCTCGTGCAGCACGCGGACGGCGTCGTCGAGTTCGGTGTCCCGGCACAGCACCGAGATCCGGATCTCCGAGGTGGAGATCAGCTCGATGTTGATGCCCGCCCGGCTCAGGGCCTCACAGAAGGTGGCGGTCACGCCGGGATGCGACTTCATCCCCGCGCCGACGAGGGACACCTTGCCGATGTGGTCGTCGTACAGCAGATCGGTGAAGCCGATCTCGGCCTGCAGCTTGGCGAGCTTCTCCATACCCACCGGGCCGAGTTCACGCGGCAGGGTGAAGGTGATGTCGGTCTTGCCGGTCTCGACCTTGGAGATGTTCTGCAACACCATGTCGATGTTGATCTCGGCCTCGGCGACCGCACGGAACACCTTGGCGGCGTAGCCCGGCTGGTCGGGAAGTCCGACGACGGTGATCTTGGCCTCGCTGCGATCGTGTGCGACGCCGGTGAGAATGGCTTCTTCCACGGGGATGTCCTCCATCGATCCGGCGACCATGGTGCCGGGTTTTGTCGAGTACGACGAGCGCACGTGAACGGGAACGTTGTACCGACGGGCGTACTCCACGCAACGCAGCATCAGCACCTTGGCGCCACATGCCGCCATCTCCAACATCTCCTCGAAGGAGACCGTCTCGAGTCTTCGGGCGTCGGAGACGATGCGCGGGTCGGCCGTGTACACGCCGTCGACGTCGGTGTAGATCTCGCAGACGTCGGCCTTCAGCGCCGCCGCCAACGCGACGGCCGTGGTGTCGGAACCACCGCGACCGAGCGTGGTGATGTCCTTGGTGTCCTGGGAGACGCCTTGGAATCCGGCGACCAGAACGATCTTTCCCTCGTCGAGCGCGCTGCGGACGCGGCCGGGCGTGACGTCGATGATCTTCGCCTTGCCGTGGCTGCTCGTCGTGATCACGCCGGCCTGCGAGCCGGTGAACGACTGGGCATGCGCACCGAGCGAGCTGATAGCCATCGCGACCAGCGCGTTGGAGATCCGCTCACCCGAGGTGAGCAGCATGTCCATCTCACGCGCCGGCGGCGTCGGGTTCACCTGCTGAGCGAGGTCCAGCAATTCGTCGGTGGTGTCGCCCATCGCGGACACCACCACGACCACGTCGTTTCCCTGCTTCTTCGTCTCGACGATGCGCTCGGCGACTCGGCGAATACGCTCGGCCGTGCCGACCGAGGATCCGCCGTATTTCTGCACAACGAGTGCCACGTCGGAACCACCTTCCGGGGTTGTCGAATGCATCGACCCTGCTCGCGCATCGTTCATCGACGCGACGAACAGGGGATCCTTGCGGGGATCACCTTACCGGCGCGGCCCAGTCGACCCGAATCGACCGTTGCGACGCCCGTGAGCTGGGTCACGATTTCGACCCCGGTCCGACGGGAGCTTTCGGCGCGGCTCCTCGACGGAATGTGGTGCGCCCCGACATGGCCCGGCGATGTGGTGGTCGCCACTACGCGACGCGACCTACCATCGCTGAGGTGGCCACCGGAACCGACGTCGGCGCGACCCCGCGTGAAGACCGCCCTCGACGCGTCCCCGCCCGCCGGCCGACACACGTGACCGGTCGACGCCCCCGCCCGACCTCGAGCATCCGGCAGTTCTCGACCCGCCCCTGGCTCGAGCCGATCCTCGTCTTCCTGACCATCCGCGCCATCGGGATTCTCGTCTTGGCCCGGTTCACCGACCTGCGAGGGACGACGCTCGGCAACGCCCTGTCCCTCTGGGACGGCAAGTGGATGGTGGCGATCGCCCAGTACGGCTACGCCGACGTGCCGTATACCCAGACCGATGCACGCGGCCTGCACACGGCCGACACCGCCTACGCGTTCTTTCCCGGCTATCCGATGCTCGTCGGCGCGGTCGCGAAACTGCCGTTGATCAGTCCGTTCGGCGCCTCGCTCGCAGTGAACCTGATCCTCGGCTGCATCGGCGCGGTCGGAGCCGCGCGGCTCGGGGCGATCTGCGCGACGATGATGGCCCGCCGATCGCCCATCGGCCCGGCCAACCCCCGTCGCACGGGCTTGTTCCTGGTGGCATTGTTCGCCGCGACACCGATGTCGGTGGTCCTCAACATGGCCTACACCGAGGCGCTGTTCTGCGCGTTGTCGGTGTGGGCACTGGTCGGGGTGTTGCGCCGACAATGGCTGCTCGCCGGCATCTGCGCATGTCTGGCGGGAGCGAGCCGACCGACGGCGATCGTGTTGATCGGCGTCGTCGTGCTGGCCGCGATCCTGGCGCGGCGCGACGGATGGCGAGCGTGGGCCGCCGTGGTGCTCAGCCCGCTGGGTTATCTCGGTTATCTCGCCGTTGTGTGGGCGCACACCGGATCACCGACGGGATGGTTCCGCATCCAGACCGATGGCTGGGGAACGGAGTTCGACTGGGGTCGTTCCACCTTCTCCTTCATCAACGAGACACTCGTGCACTCGGGTGAGGTGGCCCCGGTCGCATCGGCGTGGATCATCCTCTCGACGCTGGCGATGCTCGTGGTGGCCGCGTGGTCGCGGTTGCCGTGGCCGGTGTTGCTCTACGGCGCCCTGGTGGTGGCGTCCATCGTGTTGTCGAGCGGGTTGATGATGAGCCGGGCCCGACTGTTGCTGCCCGCATTCGTACTGTTGGTGCCGGTGGCGCTGGTGCTGGCACGGTGGCGGCCCGGCGTTGCGATCGCCGCGATGGTCCCCGTGGTCTTCGGTAGTGCCTGGTTCGGCGCCCACATGCTCACCGTGTATCCACACGCAATGTGACCGTGTATCCACACGCAATGTGACCGCCGTTCTCGGCGACGACCCGACCCGGTCGGGTCGATCTCCTGCGGACATCGAATCGAACGGGACCGAGCGCGTGGCATGCCAGTACGTCCACGCGGGCCCGGCGATGGTTCAGCCCTGGGGCCGCAGTCCGTCGAGCACCACCCGGATGAGCCGTCTGCGCGTCTCGGCGGTGTCGTCGACGGCGCAGGTCATGGACAGACCGCCCATCAACCGCGACACGTCGTCGGGCTCGACGTCATCGCGGAACGAACCGTCGGCGCGACCGGCCGCCAGGATCGCGGTCATCAGTTGCCGCGAATCGGTGCGCGTCTCCTCGAACACCTGGGTGTGGTCACCGACGGCGGCCAGGATGGCCTCCTTCATCCCCTTCTTGGTGCTCGCCGTCGACATGTATGCGGCGAACATCGCCTCGAGCGCCGCGGTCGCCGACTCTGTCTCCAACAGTCGTCTGCCGTCGGCGACGATCTGGGCGGAATAGCTGCGGAAGGTCGCCTCCAGCAACGCCGTGCGGTTCGGGAAGTGCCGGTAGAGAGTGCCGACCCCGACTCCGGCCTCGGCGGCCACCTTGTCGAGGGCGACGTCGACACCGTCGGTGTGGAACAGCTCCTGGGCTGCGGCCACGAGCTTCTCGTAATTGCGTGCGGCATCGGCACGACGAGCTCCGGCGGCCACGTCATCCTCCTCAGGTCCACGGCGCGTGACGGCATCGTCGAACACACCCTTGCTATCCGGAGGAATCCTCCGTATATTAATCGGAGGAAGCTTCCGTTTCAGCGTCGAGTGTACGCCACGCTCACGCATCGTCCATCACAACGCGTCGCACGCCCCGGCGGCCCCGCCCGCGTACGACCGGAGATGATCCCTACCGAAGAGAGTCCGTACATGTCTCTTTCGTCATCGATCGCGCAGCCCGCGACACCGGGTCAGATCCCCCGGACGGCCCGGCTGCGCGCCCGGATCAACACCGACATCCTCGTTTTGGTCGCCGTTCTCGGCTGCCAGCTGATGGTGGTGGTCGACGCCACCATCGTCAACGTCGCATTACCGAACATCCAACAGTCCCTTGGCTTCTCCACATCCGATCTGTCCTGGGTGCTCAACGCGTACACCCTCACGTTCGGCGGTTTGCTGTTACTCGGCGCCCGCCTCGGCGACATCCTGGGACGTCGCAGCACCTTCCTCGGCGGATTGACGCTGTTCGTGTCCGCCTCGATCTTCGGCGGGTTCGCCACCGACACCTCGATGCTGTTGGTGGCCAGGGCATTCCAGGGCATCGGAGCCGCCGTCGCCGCGCCCGCCGCGCTGGCCCTGCTGATGACGCGGTTCCCGGAGGGCCAGGCACGCACTCGCGCCCTGGCGCTGTTCACGGCCGTGTCCATCGGAGGTTTCTCCATCGGACTCGTGGTCGGCGGCGGACTCGTCCAATGGCTCGACTGGCGCTGGGTGTTCTTCGTCAACGTCCCCATCGGCCTGGTGGTGATCGTGGCCGGGCTGATGTCACTACCGCGCCTGACCGCCACGAGCGGATCCTTCGATCTCCAGGGCGCCGTGTATTCGACGGCGGGCGTCGGCGCCATCGTCTATGGACTCGTCAACGCCGCCGAACACGGCTGGTCGGCGTCGGTGACGATCGTCGCGCTCGCTGTCGGCGTCGCCCTGCTGGCGGCCTTCGTCTACACCGAGAACCGTGTGCCACAACCCATCACGCCACTGCGCCTGTTCGCGAGCACGTCGCGCAGCGCAGCCCATCTCGGACGGTTGGTGATGGTGGCCGGATTCATGGGCATCATGTTCTTCCTCACCCAGTACATGCAGGAGGTGCTGCACTACGGCCCGCTCGAGACCGGACTCGCCTACCTGCCGATGACCGCGGCGACATTCGCGGCCTCGCAACTGAGCGCGCGCGTACTGGTGGCCCGATTCAGCACGCGGGCCCTGCTCATCGTGGCGTTCTCGATCGCGGCGGCCGGCCTGTACTGGTTGGGCACACTCGATGCGAGCACCCCGTACCTCCGACTGCTCGGCCCGTTGATCCTGATCGGCGCCGGTGGCGGTATGGCCTTCCTGTCGCTGACCACGGCGGCGTTGCGTGGGGTCCATCCCGACGACGCGGGGGCGGCATCCGGGTTGGTCAACACCGCCCAGCAACTCGGCGGCACGGTCGGACTGGCCATCATGGTCGCGATCTTCGGCGCATCGACCCGGGGCATGACGCCGTCGGACACAACCTTCGCACACGGTATGACGGTGACCGTGCTGGCCGCCGCGGTGTTATTGAGCGCAGGCGGTGTCCTGATGGCACTCACCCAGGGTGAACGAGTTCAGGAACGCACGGCTCTGGCCTCGAATCCCGCACAGAGATAATCGATTCCGTCCTCGACCCGAGCGCGGGGATCACGCAGGCGGGGCGCCGCACCGTAGTCGGAGAGCGACTCCAGGTGCGGCGCCCCGACCGTGCTGCGTCCGTCGATCAGGTCCTCGAGTCCATCCGGACGATCCGAGGGTTTCTCCGCGCGCAGCAGGTCATCACTGACCGCCACGAGGGCGACACCGTGCACGTGGCTCCACACCGTCAACGCCATCCCGGTCGCCTCGACGATGTCGACACCGAGTTCGAGGAACCCCGCAGCGAACCAGTCCAGGCAGCGCAGCGACTCGTCGCCGAAGCTGTGCCGCGGCGAGGAGTACGCCAGCACCACCCACGGGTGGCGCTGATACAGCTCCCAGTCGATGTCGACGGCCGCGCGGACACGTTCTCGCCACGAGCCGATTCCGGGATCATCGACCGGATACGGGAAACGACGACCGATCTCTTCGGACATCTGCTGCAGCAGCGTGTCCTTGTCGTCGACGTGGCGATAGAGCGACATCGCACCGACGCCGAGTTCGTCGGCGATGCGTCGCATCGACAGTGCACCGATCCCGTCGCGGTCGGCGACATCGATGGCGGCATCGACGATCGCCGAGAGGGTGAGTTTCGCCCCACCGGTGTCCGCGCCCTTCTCCACCCGCGCCATCTGCTCCCCTCCGGCCCGCACACTGCGGGGAATATTTCGCTTGCGTACAGCGTACCCAATCTCGTAGCCTTCCAGCGTACGGCGTACGCGACGAGACCGGTCGACGTGCGCCTGATGCATTTCGACCGAACCAGGAGCAGTCATGTCCACCGTCACCCCATCGTCGGATCAGCGCCACGGCCAGACGCCGGGCACTGAGCGACGTATGTGGTGGGGCCTGGCGGTGCTGACGCTGCCGGTGCTGCTCGTCTCGATGGACTTCTCGGTGCTCTACCTGGCCATCCCGGCGATCACGGACGCCCTCGACCCGTCGGCCACCCAGCAGTTGTGGATTCTGGACATCTACGGCTTCCTGATCGCCGGCCTGCTCATCACGATGGGCAACGTCGGTGACCGGGTGGGCCGTCGGCGCATCCTGCTCGCGGGTGCGGCACTGTTCGGCGTGGCGTCGGTGATCGCGGCGTTCGCACCCAACGCCGCCGTGCTGGTCGCGGCACGCGCGTTGATGGGGGTCGGCGGCGCGACGCTGATGCCGTCGAGTCTGTCGCTGATCGCCAACATGTTTCCCAACGCCCGCGACCGCGCGAAGGCCATCGGCGTGTGGACCGCAGCGTTCGCCGGCGGCAGCGCGATCGGCCCGGTCATCGGCGGGGTCCTCCTGCACCATTTCTGGTGGGGCGCCGTGTTTCTCATCAACGTGCCGGTCCTCGCCATTCTGTTCCTCGCCGGTCCCCGGCTGGTCCCCGAATACCGAGCGGGCAGTTCGGCTCCGTTCGACGTGACCGGTGTGGTGCTCTCGATGCTGGGCATCCTCCCGCTGGTGTACGCCGTCAAGACCCTCGCGGCCGAGGGCGCGAGCCCCACGGTGTTCGTCATCGGCGCGTTCGGCGTGCTGATGCTGGCGCTGTTCCTCGCCCAGCAGCGCCGGGCGGCGGCACCGCTGCTCGACCTCGCGCTGTTCCGCAACCCGCTGTTCTCCTCGGCGGTCTCGGTCGCGCTGGTGGGCATGATGGCGCTGGGCGGTATGTCGTACCTGACCGGCGTGTACCTGCAGTCGGTGCGCGGTTTCGACGTGTTGTCGGCAGCACTGGCCGGCCTACCGATGGCGGTCGCCGTGGCGGTCTTCTCCATCGGTGCGTCCCGGGTCGTCGCGGCGGTGGGGCTACGGACCGCATTCGTCGGTTCGGTGTTGCTCGCCGCGGCAGGCAACCTCGGGCTGCTCATGCTGGACATGTCCAGCCCGCTGTGGATCTATCTGGTGTTCACCTCGATCGCCGGTATCGGCTACGGCGTGCAGTTCAGCGTGGTGTCCGACGTCGTGGTCGGGTCGGTCCCGGTCGAACGATCCGGTGCCGCCTCGGGAATCTCGGAGACGAGCTTCGAACTCGGCACCGCACTGGGACTGGCGCTGCTCGGGTCGTTGGCGACCCTGGTGTTCCGCGAGAACTCCGGCGGGTGGTCGTTCGGTGACACCCTGGGCGAGACGCTGCACCGCGCACTCGGCATGGGTGACGACGGCACCGCGCTGGCGTCGGCCGCGCGCGCCGCCTACGTCGACGGCATGCACGCGGCGTCGTTGGCCAGCGTGATCCTGCTCGGAGTACTCGCCGTGGTGCTGACGCTCGTCATGCGTACGCGCCGGACCTCGCGTCCGAACAGTCCGCAGGAAGTGTCGCCGACGATGCCCTAGCCTGGGCCGTGTGCATGAGCTGATCGAAAACCGCTGGAGCGCACGGGGCTACGATCCCGCCGCCACCATTTCCACCACCGACCTGACGACCATCCTGGAGGCCGGGCGTTGGGCGCCGACATGGGGACGGGTGCAGCCGATCCGCTTCATCGTCGGCATGCGTGGCGACGAGACGTTCGGCAAGATCTCCGAGACACTCACCCGCGGCAACGCGGGCTGGGCGCCCGCCTCGGCGGCCCTGATCTTGGTCTGCACCGCCGACGAGCCCGACGACGAGAAAGCCCGCACCTACGCCGACGTGGACACCGGACTCGCTGTCGCACAGATGATCCTGCAAGCCGGATCGCTGGGATTCAACGGCCACCCGATGGCCGGATTCGATCCGGAGAAGGCGCGCGCCGCGTTCGCCATCCCGGCCGATCGGCGTGCCCTGGTCCTGCTCGGCATCGGGCGCCTCGCCGACCCCACCACCGTCGCCGACGACATCCGGGAGCGCGACCAACGCCCCCGCACCAGACTGCCGCTGGATCAGGTGGCATTTGCCGGGAGTTGGGGACAGCCGTTCTGATGTGGGGCGTCAGCGCACATCGGCATCGTGGGTGACGGCGGAACGGTCGTCCGAGCGATACCAGTTGACGTAGTCCGCCACCCCGTAGGCCGTCAACCGTCGCAACGAGGTGTGCACCACCGCACGCTTCGACAGTGCGATGCCCCGCGCGCCGGTGAGCGCTCGCACACGCTGCTGGAGTATCGCGTCCTCGTCGGCCTCGCCGATACTCGTACGGGGGAAACCGCCACTGCACTCGTACATTTCGGCATCGATCGCGAGGTTGTTGCCGACAACCGCGAAACTGCGCCGTCGCTCGTCTGACTCGGACCTGGTGCGCCACCACTGCGCCGCATGCCCCAGACGCCACAGTCGGCCCGCCAGGTTGAACAGCGTCGCCGACGACCCGGCCTCCGGCCGGGCCAGGACCCGACCACCCACGAGCCGCTTCCCGCCGAGCAGTGGCACCAACAGTGCCGCAAGCCAGTTGGCCGTGGGGAGGGTGTCGGCATCGGTTCGGGCAAGATAGACGGCGCCGGTGTCGATCGCGTGACGGCAGGCCGTGTCGGCGGCGCAGCCGGTACCGGCCTGTTTCTCGGTGACCAGCTCGATCGGCACCGAGGGCTCGGCGGACGCGAACTCCCGCACGATCTCTGCCGTCCGGTCCGTGCTGTTGTTGTCGCAGACGATGATCCGATAACCGTTGAGAACGTCGCGGTGGACCACGTCGTCGAAACACTGCCCGCACACCGCGGCCAGTGTCTCGCTGATGTACTTCTCCTCGTTGAACGCCGGGATGACGACGGCGACCAACGGTCTGGTTCCGTCGGGGGCCATAGTCCCATTGCAGCACGACTTCTGCGAAGTGCCCACCGATGTGGCAGATTTGTGGTGGTGCGCACCGCCTCGAGTCGCGACCTCATGCCACCCCGCTCCCACGATCCGAAAAGCGCTCCCCGACTGCGACGATCCGGCTTGCGCCCTCTGCTGATCGCCGTCGCCGCAGCCGCGTTGACCGTGACGACCATCACTGTGCCGACCACCGCTCGTGCGGCGGAATCGTTGACCGACGAGTTCGATGGCGCCGCAGGCGCGGCACCCGATTCCGCGCTGTGGCGGTACGACACCGGTGGTGGCGGATGGGGGAACAACGAGAAGCAGACGTACACGAACTCGCGCGAGAACTCCCGACTCGACGGCAACGGGAATCTACTGATCCAGGCACGTGGGTCGGGCAACTCGTGGACCTCGGCACGGCTGACCACCAAGGGCACCTTTTCGTTCACCTACGGCACGGTCGCCGCCCGGATCGCGATCCCGCACGGCCAGGGACTGCACACGGGATTCTGGACGCTCGGCACCGACCACGACCTGGTGGGCTTCCCCCGCTCCGGCGAACTCGACATCGCCGAGGCGATCAACGCCAACGACTGGGTGCATGTCGGCCTGCACGGACCCACCGGACTGACCACCGGCTCGGGTTCGATCGATTCCGGATCGGCGGCCTTCGGCTCCCTGGCCGGCGTCCTCCCACTACCGGACGGACTCAACGGCCGATACCAGCACGGCTACAACATCACGGGCATCGATCCGACGGCGTTCCACACCTATGCGGTGACCAAGACGTCCACCCAGATCACGTTCTCGTTCGACGGATCGGCGGTCTATACATTCAAACGATCGGGGCTGGCCACCGGCGAACAATGGGTCTTCGACAAACCCATGTACGCGATCCTCAACCTCGCGGTCGGCGGGATCTGGCCCGGGGCAGCCGATTCCACGACGCCGAGCCCGGCGACGATGACGGTCGCATGGGTCCGCTACTCACCCTGAGCACGGGCTGGGCCCTGCGTGCGGCATCGCCCCATTTGATCCACGCTGATCGCGAGGGGTACAGTGGCCTGCATGCAGCGTGCCCTCCTTCTTGGCCGCCGCGGCGGGGTCTGATCGACCGGCCCTCCGTCGCGGGCCTTTTCGCGCGCCGGTCATCTTCCCCATCTTGATTCGGAGTTGACCTCACATGGCACCAGCAGACACTTTCACCTCGGGCGCGAGCCGCATCGTCGAGCCGTCCGGCCCCATCCCCGCCGACCAGCCCGTCTGGAACACCCAGCGCAGCTCGGCAATGCCAGTCCACCGTTATCGCCAGTTCGCCGACGAGGTCGAGACGATCTCGCTGCCGGACCGCACGTGGCCCGACAAGGTCATCACCACGGCCCCGATGTGGGGTGCGGTGGACCTGCGCGACGGTAACCAGGCGCTGATCGACCCGATGAGCCCCGCCCGCAAGCGGCGGATGTTCGAGCTGCTCGTCCGCATGGGTTACAAAGAGATCGAGGTCGGCTTCCCGTCGGCCAGCCAGACCGATTACGACTTCGTCCGCGAGATCATCGAAGACGAAGCCATCCCCGACGACGTCACCATCCAGGTACTCACCCAGTGTCGCCCGGAACTGATCGAACGGACCTTCGAGGCCTGCCGCGGCGCGAACAAGGTCATCGTGCACTTCTACAACTCGACGTCGGTGCTGCAGCGTCGGGTGGTGTTCCGCGCCGACAAGGCCGCCATCACCAAGATCGCCACCGACGCGGCCCACCAGGTACTCGAGGAGCAGAAGAAGTATCCGGACACCCACTGGCGCTACCAGTACTCGCCCGAGTCCTACACCGGCACCGAGCTCAGCTACGCCAAGGACATCTGCGACGCGGTCACCGAGATCATCGCCCCGACGCCGGAGAGCCCGATGATCATCAACCTGCCCGCGACCGTCGAGATGGCGACGCCCAACGTGTACGCCGACTCGATCGAATGGATGCACCGCAACCTGGCGCGTCGCGACTCGATCATCCTGAGCCTGCATCCGCACAATGATCGCGGCACCGCCGTCGCGGCCGCCGAGCTGGGTTTCCAGGCGGGTGCCGACCGCATCGAGGGCTGCCTGTTCGGCAACGGCGAGCGCACCGGCAACGTCTGCCTGGTGACGCTGGGCATGAACCTCTTCAGCCGCGGTGTCGACCCGCAGATCAGCTTCTCCGACATCGACGAGATCCGTCGCACCGTCGAGTACTGCAACCAGCTGAACGTGCCGGAGCGTCACCCCTACGGCGGTGATCTGGTCTACACCGCGTTCTCGGGCAGCCATCAGGACGCCATCAACAAGGGCCTCGATCAGATGAAGATCGACGCCGACGAGGCAGACTCCGACGTCGACGACATCCTCTGGCAGGTTCCGTACCTGCCGATCGACCCCAAGGACGTCGGTCGCAACTACGAGGCCGTCATCCGCGTCAACAGCCAGTCCGGCAAGGGCGGCGTCACCTACATCATGAAGGCCGACCACGGCATGAACCTGCCGCGGCGCCTGCAGATCGAGTTCAGCCGCGAGATCCAGAAGATCACCGACGGCGAGGGCGGCGAGGTGTCGCCGAAGGAGATGTGGGATGTCTTCGCCGACGAGTACCTGAACCCGGTCCGACCGCTCGAGCGGATGCGTCAGCGTGTGGACGCAGCAGAGGTCGACGGCGGCGAGGACGGAATCACCGCGGTCGTCAAGATCGACGGCGTGGAGAAGGAGATCTCCGGCGTCGGCAACGGTCCCCTGGCCGCATTCGTCCATGCCCTGTCCACCGTCGGGTACGACGTCCGCATCCTCGACTACGCCGAGCACGCCCTCACCGCGGGTGACGACGCGAGCGCGGCGTCCTATGTGGAGGCCGAGGTCAACGGCGAGACCGTGTGGGGCGTCGGTATCGCATCGTCGATCACCACGGCGAGCCTGCGAGCCGTCGTGTCGGCCGTGAACCGCGCCCACCGGGTGAGCGCGCCCGACACCGAAGAAGCCGGTGCCGCCCCGCGCACCTGGGCGCCGTAACACACGGCAGCTGTCACCACCGGACACCAGACTTCCATGACCCGGGGCCATCCCCCGCTGTCGTGGACCGATCATGGGCCGGACCGTCATCGGCGGGCGATCCCCGCCGATCACGGCCCGGCCTGTGTCTTTTTCGTGGCCACCTGCCGGCCACGACGGTGTCCTCACCCGTTCCGGGTGACGACACCGCGCCCGAGTCGGCCGACACTTCGGTGAGGGCACCGGGAGATTCATGCCTTGCGAAACCGGGTACGGCACACCGCGGGAGCGGACCGCGACGAGGAGGTTCGTGATGGGCACCGCGACCGAACTGGGGCCGATCGACTACGTCGTCATCGAATTACCGGGTGACACACGCACTTTCACTGACTCGGTGTGTGCTGAGATCACCGAACTGGTGAACCGCGGCATGATCCGGGTCCTCGATCTCCTCGTCATCGACCGCGACCGGGCCGGCGCCATCTCGGTCACCGAGTTCGAGGAACTCGACTCGTCGCGCCTGCCCGTGTTGCGCGACGAACTCGCGGAGATCCTCGCGTTGGAGGATGTCGAGAATCTCGCGACGGCGGTGATCCCGGGCCATGCGGCCGCGGTGATCGTCTGGGAATACCTGGTGACCCGACCGTTGTCGGCGGCCGCGCAGACCTCGGGGTGCCGTCTGGTCGCCCAGGGCCGCATCCCGACCCAAGCCATCGTCGCCACCCTGAACGCCGACCAGTCCGCCACCGAGTGACGTTCCTCAGATCAGGTTTTTGGCACGCGCCCGATCCACCGCATCCCGTCTCGACGACACCCCGAGTTTGCGATAGATCGACTGCTGGTGGGTCTTGATCGTGTTGACCGACACGAACAGATCCGCCGCGATCTCCGATGCCTTGTACATCGTCGGCAGATATCGCAGCACCACCATCTCGCGTTCGGTGAGATCGTCGATCACCGGACCGATGGCGTCGGCGGACGGGGCACGCCCGCCACACGTGTCGATGAGCGTGCGCACGAAGTCGGTGTGTTTGTCGGCCACATGCTCGAAGCGCTGCAACAACATACGCATCTCGGGGCCCGCGACCACGAAGGGGCGCACCTGCCCCACCGGTGCCGCGGAATCCACCGCCTCGCCCAGATGTGTCAACGCATCGGACAGATGATCGAGCCGCGCCGAGGCCACCGCCGACAGGACCGCGGCCTCGGTCATCTGGAGACGATAGGGCGCGAAACGACGGGCCGATCCGAGCACCACGAGCGCATCCCGCGGACGCATCAGATCGAGATACGCCTTGGCCCTGGCGATCCGGTTCAACGCGACCCCGTACGCGCCGATCCCCGACGCCGATTCGGCCTCCTCGATCATGTCGCCGTCACCCGCGAGTACGGCGATCTCCGCCTTCGCCGTTCGATACCACGCCTCGAGAAGCCGGGGCAGCGGACCGGTTCGCGTCCGGATCGCGTCGAGTCGCTCACCCGCGACTCGGGCAGACTGCAGGTCGCCGCGCGTGACAGCCACCCCCACCGCCGCGATCTCCAGGATCAGCCAGGCGCCACCGTCCGCGGCTTGGGCGCTCGACCGCCGGCCGTCGTCGATCGCGCGTTCGGCGGCGTCGAGATCATGGCATTCGAGTTCCAGCAGCGCCGCGGCCGCGTGCACCGCCATCGCTTGCGGTTGACGGTGCCAGGCCCGTCGGGCGGCAACGGTGCGCATCGCATCGATGCGTGTGCGGACGGCGGGCAGGTCCCCGCCGATCAACTCGATCAACGCGAGATAGGCATCGGCGGCCATGGCCATCAGCGTCATCCCCGACGCCGCGGCGCGGACCCGACTTCCCTCGAGTTCGCCTGCCGCAGTGGTCAGTTCTCCGTCCTGGAACAGTCCGATCGCACGATCGTTGCGGGCGATCAGGACGTAGGCGGCCGCGGCAGGCGCATCGGAGAGAGGTGCGGCCGTCGTCACCGCGACGACGTCGTCGCATCGCGAGACGATGTCGCCGAGTCGGTCGAGTCGTGCGCGGACCATCCGGCTCAGCGCGATGACGATGCGCGCCGAGAACGACGGACAGTCGGATTGTCGGCTCAACAGGCGTTCGGCCTCGTCGACGTCGCGGACCATCAGGTCGAAGTCGCGCTGATGAAACTGTGCGACGGCCGCGCACAACAGGTTCTCGGCCGTCGGGACACGAACCGCTGCTTCGGTGGCCGGTGCGAGGGCCGCGGCGAGCGCAGGCGCCTGCGGTGACAGCATCAGCGGGATCGCCTGGGTCCCGAGGACCCGCAGTGCGTCGGGCCAAGCGCTCACACGACACGAATGGTGGATCGCAGAGATCGGGTCGCCTGCGTCGGCGAACCACGTCGCCGCCCGGCGTTGCAGGTCGATCGGGCCGTCTGGATTCTCGGCGGCGAGACGATCGGTGAGCAGTTCACGGAACAGCGGGTGATAGGAGAACCAGTCGGGCCGGTCGGCGAGCCGCACGGTGAGCGTGTTGTGGGCGACCAGATCGTCGAGCACCTGGCGGCTGTCGGCACGACCGGTGAGCGCTCGGGCCAGATCCGCCGTGATCGGGTCGACGATGCTGGTGGCGAGGAGAAAACGACGATCGCTGGGCGGCACCTGCTCCAGGATCTCTTCCAGGAGATAGGACGCGACCAGGTCGTTGCGACCGCTGAACTGACGCAGCCCCGCCTGGATGTCGTTTCCCCGGGCGCCGAGCAGCGCCAGACGCAATCCCGCAGGCCAGCCCTGCGTGCGTTCCAGCAGCACGTCGAGTTCGGCGTCCGGGAGTTCGCTGCCGGCGCGAACACACAGATCCGACGCCTCCGCCCGGGTGAACTCGAGCTGGGTTGCGGTGATCTCGATGAGTCGACCGTCGAGCTGGCGCCGACGCAGGTGCAGAGCGGCGGGAGCCACCCTGGTCACCAGCACCAGTCGGAGATTCGGCGGTTGACGGTCGATCAGATGATCGACCGAGGCCAGCACATCCGGGTCGGTGACCCGGTGGAAATCGTCGAGCACCACCGTGATCGGGCCGAGCTCGGCAGCCAACCCGTCGAGGGCCAAACGCAATTCAGGTCGGCCGAACCCGGTGCCCGGCATGATCTGTCGGAGGCGACTGTCCGGTGGCAGCGCCACCGCTGCGGTCACCGCGGCCAGGATGTCGGACCAGAACGACTGCAGATCACTCGTCTCGTCTGCGCCGAGCCAGGCGACCGTCTCGCGCATCGCCGTCGACCGTGACCATGCTGCGACGGCGAGCGTCTTGCCGTATCCGGGTCCGGCGGTCACCAGGATCACCTGTCCGCCACGGCCGGCGGCCAATGCGTGGTCGAGGCGGGGTCGTGGCACGAAGCCCGGCGGGATCTCGGGTCGTGACAGACGCAGCCGCAGCCCGGGCGCGATGTGTCCGATCGCCTCGTTCACGTGTTGATCCGATCTGCCGGCGCCCCGCGCACGGTCGGGGACCTATCGGAGAAATCGTAACGCCGACGACACGATCTGCCCGGCCGATGACGGCAGATGTGTCCGATCATCTGAGTCGGGTGACGACAGTGCACCCTCCGAGCTGGCATCGTGAGCCAAGGCAACGAAATTCGTGTCGCCGGTCCGCCCAGGGAGGTTCCATGCCGCTGCGTCCCGGTCGCCTCCATCGTCGCGCGGTCATCGGACATCCGGTTGTCCGTACACCGGCGATTCCCGGTTCGGCGATCGCACTCGAATTCGGGGTCCGACGCCGCCGCGAGAGCAACCGAGACACGACACCCGATCCGTGAGGTGCCGGCGGATTACGCCTCGGCGTCCTCCGTCGATACGGTCGCGGTCGATCCGGCCTCGGCGTCCGGGGTCGGCCGGTCATCCGGGATCTGAGCTCCTGACCCGGAATCTTCGTCGGCATCCGTCTTGCGTGCGCGGCGCGCGGGTTGGATCACGAACTCGAACACGACCAACAGCAGCGCGGCGACGACCACGGTCCACACGACCACCATCGCGGTCGGGTACGACCAGAACATCAGCAGCAGCGCGGCGAGCACGATGATCGCGACGCGGACCGGGACCCGGACCTGCCATCCCCACCGCTCGAAATCCTTGGGCGGTCGATCGGCTCGCCGGGCGTCCACGGCACCGAATCCGCGCCCCACCCCGGACCGCACAAAACTCGCAGATCGCGAGCCACCGGCAAAGAATCCGACCGCTGCGATCACCAGACCGAGCACCGCCACGGCGCGCAGGGCGGTTCGCAACGGCGCCACAATGGTGTCGAAGATCGACCGGGCGGCGTCCGCCGAGAGCACGTCGGGCGGCATCTCGTTCAGATACACGAAGCGGCCGGTCAGGATGCCCAACGCCAACAGCAGCATCGCGACCACCACGGCCACGCCGACCACGGTCGTGGTGCGCAGTCGGCGGCCGTGGCCGGCAAGGGCGACGGCACCGATCGCGGCGAGGATCGCCAGCCAGGGCAGGATCGTCGCGACCTTGTCCAGCGCGTTGACCAGACCCTGGGCCCGCGCGAGTTCCGGTGACCGGAAGATCACGAACTGCTTGTCGATCGAGGGGATCCGGTCGGCGAACCCGAATCCACGCTCGCCCAGGCGGGTCTTGATCTGGTCGATGACCGGGCCCAACTGGATGCTGATCGTGCCGTTGTCGTCGATCTTGATCGCACCGTGTCGGGTATCCCCGGTGACCGTCGCGACCACCGCCTCGTGTGCCTGACGGTTCGCCGCGCTCCAGAGATCCTTGAACTGCTGTGAGCCGACGAACTCGGCGACGGTGTTGTGTACGAACGACTTCGCCTGACCGGCGATGACCGGGGCGAGACCGACAAGCGCCTGGTCGACGCGGGGACGGTCGGCGGGAGTCACCTCCGTCAGGGTCTGCAGCGCCTCGGTGACGACCTGCTCGATGTCGAGACGGTCGTCGATCGCGGCGGTGATCGACGCAGTCACCTGGGTCTGCACTGCGGGGTCGGATGCGAGTGGGGCGACGGTCGCGACGTAGTGATCGGTGTCGAGGATCTCCGCGCGGACGAACCGGGTGGTCACCGACAACAGCGCCAACAGCGCGGTGAGCACGATGAGCACCACCACGCCGAATCGCCGCCAGAAGCCCCGACCGCGCGGTGTCCGCCCCTCGAGTTCGGCAACCCGTTCACGCAGTCGCTCCAGCTCCGCACGTTCCTGCACGTCGAGCGGATCCGATTGCGCCCCGGTCACATCAGCCACATGGACCTCCCGTTGTCAGTAGTCTGCGACCGCGGTCACCACACCTCGTTCGATCGCGTTCACGAACGCATCGTGGTCGGCGATGTTGCGTTCGGCATAACCCACCGCGAATCGTCCCATGGCGCGGTCGAATTCGTCGGTGTCCCGAAGATATTCGGTGATCGTCACGGGGTCGCCGGAGCGGGAATGTCCATAGGCGAGGACTCGCCCGCACACCCGGCCGTACACGGTCAGTGCCCGGACGTCGAGCGTCTCGATCATCACCGCACCTTTGCCGTCGCGTAGCTGACGAAGGTAGAAGTCGCGCCCGACACCATCGAATCCAGGGCCGGTGTCCCAGCCGAGGAACACGTCCCCGGCAGCCTGGATGAGACGCTGTCCCTCCACGACCCGTTGCCCCTGATTTTGGTATGCCGGACCGTCCAGGTAGCGCGCCAACACCGATTCCTGAGCCTCCTTGGCCTGCAGCAGAAGCGGGTCGGCGTCGTCCTTGCCCCGGAACAGCAGTACCCACGCCTGGGTCCCGACGCTCCCGACGCCGACCACCTTGCGGGCCATGCGAACGAACTCGAACTTGTCGAGCAGCGCCCGATGATGGGGTGCCATCGTCGCGCGGAAGTTGTCGATGCGCCCACGGAGTTCGTCATAGATGCCTGCGACGTCACGTCCCGCGAGAATCTCCTCGACCGGCACGATCAGCGGGGGCGCACTGATGAAAAGGACCTCGCCATCGACGACGGTCGTCAACTTGGACAAAGCCTGCAGGCTGTCGCGGTGCCATGCCTTCTTGATCTGCTTACGGAGACTCTCCATCGTCGACACGTCCACCAGCGCACGCAATTCGACGAGTTTCTCGGTCGGCTCGGAATGGCTGTACCAGCCGGCCAGGGTGCCCAGCGAGGCCTGCGACGCCATCGTCTCCCGGTACTCTCGCGCACAGGCGCGGGCGACCCGCTTTGCGTCTTTGCGGGTGAATCCGTTGTCGAGGGCGGCGACGGCCAGGCTGGCTGCCAGTCTCTTCACGTCCCATTCGAACGGGCCCGGATAGGTCTCGTCGAAATCGTTGACGTCGAACGCGAGACGACGCTCGGGCGTGGCGAAGAACCCGAAGTTGCTCAGATGCGCGTCCCCACACAACTGCACGGTCAAACCACTGTGCGGCGTGCGGGACAGATCGTCGGCCATCACCAGGGCGGCGCCCCGATAGAAGGTGAACGGCGTGCGCGCCATCCGTCCGTGACGAACCGGGACGAGTTCGGGCACACGTGAACCCGCCTGTTCGAGCAGCAGGGCGACGGGGTCCCGGGAACTCGAATCGGGCGTGTCGGGCGACACCGCACCCAGATCGGCGGGCGCCAGCCGGTCGCGCGCCGATCGGCCTTCCTCGAGACGATCAGCCAAGGTCCGATACCGCGTGGTGGGCACGGCGGCACCAGTTCCGCTGTTCATCTCTCGACGATGGCAGCGGACCGCGTTCCGGGCATCACCCGGAGGGTATGAACGGGTCATCGGCGCAGCGCGGCGTCCCGATTCACCCCGTCCGGATGATCCGTCGGGCCACGGCGCGCCGCATGCTGTGACCGAGGGCCGGAATCGGCCCGGCGGCACCGGCTGCCGTATCGAAGGAGACGCACATGTGGGATTCATTCTGGGACTTCATCTGGTACACACTCGTGATCTTCTGCTTCCTGGCCTACCTGATGGTCTTGTTCTGGATCATCACCGACCTGTTCCGGGATCGGGCCCTGTCCGGGTGGTGGAAGGCGGTCTGGGTCGTCTTCCTGATCATCCTGCCGTGGCTGACATCGCTGGTGTACCTGATAGCCCGTGGCCGTGGCATGTCCGAACGATCGGCCGCATCGCACGCATTGGCCAAACAGCAGACCGACGAGTACATCCGGTCGGTGTCGGGCAAGTCGTCCGCCGAACAGATCGCCGATGCCAAGGCACTCCTCGACGCCGGAACGATCACGCCGCAGGAGTTCGAGTCACTCAAGGCGAAAGCCCTGGCGTGAGGTCTCAGCGCGGCGCCAGGATCTTCGTGTAGAAGTCGCGCAGGGTGCGATCGGCACCGTGTGCGCGTAGATCGCTGTGCCCGGCGTTGAACAGCTTCAGGTCGAATGTCGTACCTGCAGAGCGGAACTCAGACAGCAGCGCCATGGTGAGCGGCATCGGGACGGTGGTGTCACGCAGTCCCTGGATCACCAGGATCGGCTCGGTGTGACCGGCCGCGCGCACACCCATGTACTTGCGAATCGCCGCACGAAAAGTGTCGTCGCCCAGGGGTTTCGACAGAAGGTCGTCGGGACGGGCACCGTCGAGGATGCCCTCCCATTCGGGTCCGCAACTCCTCCCGATCTCCTCGACGATCCGCTTTCCCAGCGGGGACAGATAGTCGGACACGTCGACATCGTGCTGACCGACGGACATGCCGGCCAGCACGGCTGCGAAGGAGCCCGCGGTCACCTTCGGCAGTCTGGTGGCCCCCGGACGGATGAGCGGGATCAGCTGCTCGAAGTTCGATGCGGGCGCCAGCGCCGCGGTGCCGTGAAAATCCAGTTCGGGCGCATAGGTCGGTGCGAGGTGCGCAGCGGCGAGGGCGGCGTGGCCTCCCTGGGACGAGCCCCCGACAACCCAGCTACGTGACAGGCCGACGAACATCGACCGTGCGGCCCGGACGATGTCGATGACCGCCGACGCCTCCGACCGCGATTGCAGATATGGGTGCGGGTCCGGTGAACCGGGGCTCAGGCCGATGTAGTCCGTGGCGACCACGGCGTAGCCCGCCCGGTTCAGGTCGTCGATGGTCGGCGCGGTGCCCCGGATCAGATCCGGCGAACCGGTGAGGCCACATGACGGGCCGAGCCCCGAGGTGCCGTGGGCCCACGAGACGATCCGCCATCCGCCCGCCGGGCGCGGGCCCGTCGGGATGCGCACGATGCCCGCCGCCGGAACGATCGCGCCGTACGCGTCGGTGGTCAGATAGGAGATCCGGTGCGTACCCGACAGTCCGCCCCACGCCCCGAGCTGCGCCACCCCGGTGACCGTGCCGGGCCTCAGTCCGGCGGTGGTCGCCGAACCGATCGAGACCGTCGTCGTCAGAGCGAGAGCCGCGGCCAGGACGACCACGATGACCTGCAGACGACGGATCACCGCATCCTCCCGCTCCCTGCCTGTACGAGAGCCTCACATTACCGGTCGACCATACGTGGGTAACCTCGGTCACAGACCGTGCACGACGATCACGAGACGGAGGGGACACCATGGCCGCGAAGACACGACTGACCTGCCCGTGTGGCGAACAGATCAAGGGCGTCGACGAGGACGAGTTGGTGGACAAGGTGCGCAAGCATCTCACCGAGAATCACCCGGGCCACGACTACAGCCGCGACGAGATCCTTTTCATGGCCTATTGATGTTCGGAGAGCCCGGTATGTTCGGGCTCGCGGAATGACGGCGACCGCTCGCCCTAAGACCAGGTGGCGGGCGGTCGGCGACGCACTCGTGGGTGGCGTCAGCCCGACCTCGCGGTCGCCACGAGATGTCCGACCACCGCGCTCACGGCCTGCCGAGGCGATGGGCGAGTCAATGCTTCGTAGACCCGAGCTGCCCGAACTCCCTTGAGTTCCAATCGCTTCACCCCGAGATGGCGCACGGCGAATCGAGGGACGAGCGCAATCCCGTGGTCGGCCGCGACGATGGCCTCGATGGTCGCGAAGTCGAGCATGCGCTGGGTGACGCGCGGGGCGACCCCGGTGATCGCGGAAATCGACAGCAGCACGTCGTCGACGGGAAAGCCACCGACAACGCTGATCCAGTCGTGGTCGGCGAGTTGCCGGACCTCGACCTCGTCGTGCTCGGCCAGCACCGACCGACGCGCGACCACCACGTCGAGCGGTTCCCGCATCAGCTCGGTCACCTGCACTCGTGGCCGACGCACCGAGGCCGTCCTCTCGTCACGATGTGTGACGACGATGTCGAAGTCGGCCAGCGCGGGCGGCGCCTCCGGATACCCGACGTCGAGTTCGGAGGCGTGCACGTCGACCCCGGTCCCGCCGACGCGGTCGAGGACGCCGGGAAGCAACAGCGCGGCACCCGACGGGAACATGGCCAGCCGTACCGATGCGTTCCCGGCCCGATAGCGTTCCATCTCCTCCTGAGCGAGATCGATCGCAGCGATCACCTGGTCGGCCCGCAGAACCAACGCTTGACCCGCATCGGTCAGCCGAATACGCCGGCCATCCTGCTCCAGGAGATCGACCCCGGCCTCTTTCGCCAGCACCTTCAACTGCTGCGACACCGCCGACGGGGTCATGTGCATCGCGTCGGCCACCGCACCCACCGAGCCGCGGTCGGCGAACTCGCGCAGCAACCGCAGGCGCTTGAGCTCCATGGGAAGCGACGCTACCGCGCCACACCGGGAATTAACCGGACCGCAGTTCCATTTAACCGATCATGACCAAGAAGATCGGCTTCCTCTCCTTCGGACACTGGTCCGACGCCTACGGCTCGCAGGTGCGTTCAGGCTCGGACGCGCTGTTGCAGTCCATCGACCTGGCCGTGGCCGCCGAGGAACTCGGCGCCGACGGCGCCTACTTCCGTGTGCACCATTTCGCCCGGCAGCTGGCCTCTCCGTTTCCACTGCTCGCTGCGATCGGGGCCAAGACGAGCACCATCGAGATCGGTACCGGCGTCATCGACATGCGCTACGAGAATCCGCTGTACCTCGCCGAGGACGCCGGAGCGGCCGACCTCATCGCCGGGGGCAGACTCCAACTCGGGGTGAGCCGCGGCTCGCCCGAACAGGTCATCGAGGGGTACAAGTACTTCGGCTACGTCCCGCCGGAAGGCACCTCGGACGCCGACATGGCCCGCCAGCACACCGATGTCTTTCTGAAGGTCATCGACGGTGAGGGGTTCGCGCAGCCCAACCCGCGACCGATGTTCCCCAACCCGCCCGGGCTGCTGCCGATCGAACCGCAATCCCCCGGCCTCCGCGATCGCACCTGGTGGGGTGCCGGGTCCCGTGCGACAGCCGAGTGGACCGCACAGCAGGGCTTGAACCTGATGAGTTCCACATTGCTGACCGAGGACACCGGGGTGCCGTTCCACCAGTTGCAGGCCGAACAGATCGAGCGTTTCCGGGAGGCATGGACCCGGGCCGGTCATCCCCGCGAGCCACGGGTCTCCGTGAGCCGCAGCATCTTCGCACTCGTCGATGACCGGGACCGCGCCTACTTCGGGCGAGGCGGCAGCGAGGACGACCAGGTCGGCGTCATCGACGACACGGTGGCGCGGTTCGGTCGCAGCTACGCCGACGAACCGGACAAGCTGATCGAGCAGCTGCGCGAAGACGAGGCGATCGCCGCGGCCGACACCCTGCTGCTCACCGTGCCCAACCAGCTCGGGGTCGACTACAACGCACACGTCATCGAATCGATCCTGACCCACGTGGCACCCGAACTCGGCTGGCGCTGAGCGCCATCCCCGAGTTCGCCGAAGAGACCGCCGCCCGGCGACCGCCGACGATACGCTGGGCGGCGTGTCTGTCACAGGGGAGGTCGCGCTGGTCACCGGCGCGACCAGCGGGATCGGTCGCGCCACGGCTCTACAACTCGCGTGGCGCGGTGCGCATGTGTTGATCAGCGGCCGGGACGCCGACCGTGGTGCGGCCGTGGTCACCGAGGTGCGCAACGGAGGTGGCACCGCGGATTTCCTGGCTGCCGACCTCGCCGACCCCGACAGCTGTCGCGCGCTGGCCCAGAATGCGATCGCCACCGCGGGCCAGGTCGACATCCTGGTCAACAACGCCGCGATCGCCCCGATGGGCCCGACGCCCACGATCGCCGAGGCCGATCTCGACGCCTGTTACGCCGTCAACGTGAAGGCCCCGTTCTTCTTGGTCGCGGCACTCGCACCGGCGATGGCCGAGCGCGGACACGGAACGATCGTGAACGTGAGCACCATGGTCGCCTCGTTCGGCACAGTCGGATCAGGGGTGTACGGCTCGAGCAAAGCCGCGCTGGAACTACTGACAAAGTCGTGGGCTGCCGAGTTCGGTCCCCGCGGCGTGCGTGTCAACGCGGTCGCACCCGGACCGACGATGACCGACGGCACCGCAGAGGTCCTCGGCGAGGCGGGTCTGACCAGGCTCGCCAAGGGCTCTCCCGCACGACGATTCGCGGCAGCCGACGAAATCGCCGACGTCGTCTGCTATCTGGCCGGAACCGGGGCCGGGTTCGTGCACGGCGCCGTGGTGCCGGTCGACGGCGGACGAAGCGCCGTCTGACCGGCACGCATCGGTCAGAAGATGGCGATCGGATTCACCGGGGTGCCCGCCCCGCCGGTGATGTTCAACGGCGACCCTGTCAGGAAGAACTCCTGCCGTCCCTCCTCCGCACACGCCGCGGCGAGATCCTCCAGCCACCACACCTCACCAAGAGTGAGCCCGAGGTCGCGAATCAGTCGCGCGTGCAACGGGTAGAGCCCGCCCGGGTTCTCCGACGGCTCCACCTCCACCGCGATGTTGTCGACCGCGAGCGCCGCGATCTCCTTCTCGTGAATCCAGTCGACGGTGTCCATCGCCAGACCCGGTGCTCCGGCCGCCCAGAACTCGCTCTTGTCGGCGAGCGAGTAGAACCACGGCACATGGCCGGTACGGACGACCAGGATGTCACCGGTGCGCACCTCGACCTGTTGGTCGCGGGCACACTCGTCGAGTTGCGCTGCGGTGATCGGGACGCCGGGTTGGCAGCGTTCGACACCGAGGAAGCGCGGAATATCCAGCAGCACACCACGACTGGTGAGCGAGTCCTTCAGCTGACTGATCGCACACTTCTTGGCTCCGGCGAAGCCCTCGACGTTGCCCATCCAGTAACCGTTGTACATCGAGTCACCGCTGTAGACGTGGGCGAGCCCGTCCCACTGGGTGCTGCCCTGCAACGGCATGAAGATGTAGTCGTCGGCACCCTGGAATCCGGGGGCGATCTGTCCGAGGGCGGTACCGACCGCGTAGTCGGCGCCGCTGTAACCGAACAGGTGCACGACATTCGGCCGCGAGGGGTGTACCGGGCCTGCCGCGTCCAGGGGGATGGCCAGGCTGACGGTCCGTCCCGAACGGATCAGACCCGCTGCGGATGCCACCACATCCGGCGTGATGAAGTTGGCCGTGCCACGCTGGTCGTCGGCACCCCACCGCCCCCAGTTGTTCGGTGTGTTCGTGTTCTCCACACCCATGATCTTGCCGTTGACATCGACACTGAATGCCGGTGCAGTCCAAGATGACTCGGTGTACTCACCGTCTGCGGTCCTACCCATGGATGATCTCCTCACGTCCTTCGTTATGGATCAGTTGGCCGCGACAGTGTCGCGGAGGATGAACTTCTGGATCTTTCCGGTCGCGGTGCGGGGCAGCTCGTCCACGACCACGACACCGGTCGGCTTCTTGTACGAGGCCAGATGTTCCCGGCAGAACCCCACGATCTCGTCCTCGGTCGGCGGATCGGCAGGGTCGGTCGGCACCACGACGGCGATCGGTGTCTCCACCCATCGCGGATGCGGCGCACCGACGAGGGCGACCTCAGCCACCTTGGGATGCTGGTCGATGACCGCCTCCACTTCGGCGCAGTAGATGTTCTCGCCGCCGGAGATGATCATGTCCTTGGCCCGGTCCACCACCCGGATGAAGCCCTCGTCGTCCATCACGCAGAGGTCACCCGAGTGGAACCAGCCGCCCGCGAACGCTTCTGCCGTCGCCTCGGGGTTGTTCCAGTACTCCTTCATCACGGTCGGCCCGCGGTAGACGATCTCACCGACCTCACCGACCGCGACCTCGTTCCCGTCGGCGTCGACGATGATCGCCTCGACATTGGTGATCGGCCGGCCGACCGACCCCATCTTGCGGATCGCGTCCTCACCGCGCAACACGCAGGTCACCGAGCTCATCTCGGTCTGGCCGAACATGTTGAACGTCGGGATCTCCGGGAAGGTCTCGGCCATGGCCTCCAGTACCGACGGAGGGGCGACCGACGCTCCCCACGAGATACGCCGAAGCGCCAGTTGCCTATCCCGCACACCGGGGATCGCGCAGAGCTCCTTCCACTGGGTCGGGACGAAGTAGCAGGAGGTGACCTTCTCCCGCTCGAAGATCTCGATGGTGGCCGCGGCGTCGAAGTTGCCCGAGGGCGCGATGATCGACCGCCCACCGACGGTGAGATACATGAGGATGCCGTTGAGGCCACCGATGTGGAACAGCGGCAGTCCCGAGTACCACACCTCCCCCTTGGTCTCCATCGCCTGTGTAAGAACACAATTGACTGAGTTCATGGTCAGGTTCTGATGGGTGAGCACCGCGCCTTTGGGACGTCCGGTTGTCCCGGAGGTGTACATGAGGAAGGCCGGGGCGTCGTCGGCGACGGCCACCTCCACCGGCGAATCGTCCGCGTCGAGCGAGGCCTCGTAGTCGATGGCATGCGTTCCCACCGATGCCGCCGCACCACCGGTCACCAGGACCGCGGCCATCGGAAGGTCCGCCAGGTCCTTGGCGACTCCGGCCATCGGTTCGTCGGCGACGAGGACCTTGGCCCCACTGTTCTCCAGGATGTATCGGACTTCCGCAGCGACCAGCCGAAAGTTGATGGGGACCGCGATGGCGCCCAGACGTACTGCCGCGAAGAAGGATTCGATCACCTCGAGGCGGTTGTACATCAGCACCGCGACGCGGTCACCAGGCCCGACACCGTGTCGCCGAAATGTCCGTGCCAATCGGTTGACCCGACTGTCCAGCTCGCCATAGGTGAGATCGACGCCTTCGAAACTGAGCGCGGTCTGGTCGGGGCTGCGACGCGCCTGACGGGCCAGTTGCTCACCGTGTGCGATCGAGCGGTGGACCGCGATGTCCGTCGTCATCTCAGTGCTTCTTCTTTCCGGTGAAGCCGAACAGGTGTCCTGCCACCTTGCGGATCTGGATCTCCTCGGCGCCTTCGGTGATGCGGTAGCGGCGATGGTGCCGATAGATGTGCTCGAAGGGGAGGTGTCGGCTGTACCCCATGCCGCCGTGCACCTGCATGGCCCGATCGGCGGCGTCGCAGGCAAGCCGATTGGCGCGGAAGTTGCACATGGACACACGGTCGGAGACGTCCATGTGTGACCGCTGATCGAGTTCGGCTGCGGTCTGTCGCACCAGAGCGCGGATCAGAGCTGCATCGGTGTGGAGTTCGACGAGCGGCCATTGGATTGCCTGTCTCGCCGCGAGCGGTTGCCCGAAGGTGACTCGCTCCCGGGCGTACTCCGCAGATCGGTCGATGCAGTACTGTCCGGCACCGAGGCTGGACGCGGCCTGCCGAATCCTGTTCTCGTGCACGAACGCCTGCGCGAGCACCAGCCCCTGACCCTCCTCGCCGAGGATCGCCGAGTTCGGCACCCGGACATCGTGCAGGGACACGTCGGCATGGTCGGTCGGCATGTTCAACGTCCACCGGAACAGATCCACCGAGAAACCGGGAGCCTGCACCGGCACGAGGAACGCGGTGATCCCCAGCGCGTCACCGGGCTTGCCCGAGGTCCGAGCGAAGATCAGATCATGTGTCGCCACATGCATTCCGGTATTCCACCGCTTGGCTCCGTTGATCACCCAGTCGTCCCCGGAGCGGACCGCTGAGGTCTCCATCCAGGTCGCGTCGGAACCGTGCTCGGGTTCGGTGAGCCCGAATCCGAGCACACGCTCCCCGGTGATCAGCGCCTGCGCGAACTCGTCCTTCTGGTCCTGGGTGCCGAACTTCCACACCAGATGCAGACTCGGGAAGTTGCCGACGATCGACGACTCGTCCTGCAGATCGTTGTGCAGACCGAGCCCGCGGTGCGCGAGGTGCTCGCGGACGATGGCCATCTCGAGGTTCGTGGTGCCCGATCCGCCGAGTTCCGTCGGCAGATCACGCCGCAGGAATCCGGCACGGTCGGCGCGTCGACGCATCTCCGACAACAGTTCGTGCCAGTCCTCGCGCGGCAGTCCGCCCGCCTCGAAATCGGTGCGCGCCCACTCGCGGCGGTGATCGAAGAACCGCTCGTTGTCGTCGGCGGCCTGCAGCGGGACGATCTCGTCGTCGATGAATCGGTCGATGTCGGCCAGTAATTCACTGATGTCGCGGGGGATGTCGTTCTCCATGCCTACCTTCCTTCACCGAAGCGCCATGAACGATCGTTCATGAGCTTGATCGAGACAGACACTAGATCGTTCGTCGCCAATTCGGCAGTAAAATGGCGAAATCGACTTCCGATCTCAACTCGGTCCGGGCATACTTGAGCGAACGTTCATCAGAGACAGGAGAGCAATGCCCGGTCCGACCGAGCCCGTGCACGCCGTGACGAGTTCCGCGGTGCACCCGACCGACGACCCGGCCGCCGCAGAGTTGATCACCGCGGCCGTGCGGACGATGGCCGAGAAGGGTTACCACGGAACGTCGGTGCGCGACATCGCCGGCGCCGCCGGTGTTGCCGTCGGCTCGCTCTACAACTACTTCGGCTCCAAACACGGTCTCCTGGCGGTGATCCTCAACCGGGGCATGGACGGCCTGGTCGAGACCACCGAGTCCGCATTGCTGAACGCCGGCACCGACCCGGCCGAGCGACTGCGGGCGATCGTCGGGGTACACGTGCGACGTCACGCCGAGTCTCCGTTGGAGAGCCTGCTCGGCAACAGTGAGCTACGCAGCCTCGAACCCTCCGCTCGCGAGGTCATCGTGACGAAACGTGATGTCCAGCAACGGATGTTCGAAAGAGTCATCGCAGACGGTGTCGACCGTGGCAGTTTTCACACCACGAACCCGCGAGAGACGGCGCGTTTCATCATCACCGCGTGCACCGCCGTTGCCACCTGGTTTCGTCCCGACGGCCCGCTGACCGCAGACGAGATCACCACCCGCTACCAGGCGGTCGCCCTGGATGCCGCCGGATTCCGAGGCCCCCGATCATGAACGACCCGACCCTCGAAGATGCTCTGCGCCAACGACTCATCGAGCTCGATGCCCGCACCCGTTCGATCTCCGATCTCACCCGATTGACCAGTGGGGCCAGCCGCGAGACGTGGACGTTCACCGTCACCGACGAATCGGGTGACACCCGCGATCTGGTCCTCCGCCGCGACCCCGTCGGAGTCGAAGACCCGCAACGCATGGCGTTGGAATCCGCATCGATCATCGAGGCCGCCGCGCAGTCGGTTCCCGTCCCGACGCTGCTCGACCACAGCGGCCGAGCGCCCGACGGCCCACTCGGCAGCGCGTACCTGCTGATGGAGCGCGTCCCCGGTGAAGCGCTGCCCCAAAGGCTGTTGCGCGACAACGATTATGACGACATCCGCTCTCGCCTCCCGTACGAGTTCGGTCGCATCCTCGCCCGGATTCACCGCATGGACCTGGCCGCCCTGCCCGGCCATCTCGCCGGCGGCGATCAACGAGACGTGTTGTTCGATCAATACCAACGCACGGGTCTGCACCTCCCGATTCTCGAGGTCGCCTTCGCCTGGCTCCTCGCGAACCGGCCCGAACCCACTCGGGAGACCGTGGTGCACGGGGACTTCCGTAACGGAAACCTCCTGGTCGATCACTCCGGGGTGCGGGCCGTGTTGGATTGGGAGCTCGTGCACCGGGGAGATCCGATGGAGGATCTGGGCTGGCTCTGCATGAAGACCTGGCGGTTCGGATCGCCGGAGCCTGTAGGGGGCTTCGGTTCCCGCGAGGACCTGTTCAGCGGATATGCAGACGAGAGCGGCATCGCCCCGGATCCCGCGACGGTGCACTGGTGGGAGGTCTACGCCACCGTACGGTGGGCGGTGATGTGCCGCATTCAGGCCAACCGCGTCCTCGACGACCATGAGGGCAATGCCGTCGAACTACTGGCCATCGGCCGGCGCGTGGCCGAGTGCGAGCACGATCTGCTGAACCAGCTCGGCCTGGGCACCGTCCCCGCCCCCGATGCCCGGACCGCCGACTCGGACGCAGATCTTTTCGGGCGCCCGTCGTCGGTCGAACTCCTCGGCGCGGTCGGCGACTTCGTGCGCGAACAGTTCTCCGACGCCGATCCCGAGCTGCGATATCGGGGCCGCGTGACGGCGAATGTGCTGCGGATCGTCGGCCGCGAACTCGCCCTGGGCGACGACTTCCGCGCCACACACCGACAAACCCTGTCCGAGATCGGCTGCGCCGACGATCACGATCTCGCTCGCGGGTTGCGCGCCGGCGAGCGATCGGCCGCAGATCCCGCGGTGGCGGCAGCGATCCGGGAGGGGGTGGCGATGCGCCTGGCCGTGGCGAACCCGCGCTACACCTGAGTGGGACTCCGGGACGATAGTGAAGCTCCCCTACATCGTCCCTGCGAAATAATTCGATTGTTGTTCACGGACTCGGTGATGACCATGGCAGTCATGACCAACCGCGATCGACTCCTCGGGCTGTTCGTGATCACGCTCTGGGGTTTCAACTTCATCGCGATCCGGCTCGGCCTCGACCACTTTCCACCATTCTTCTTCGCCGCCCTTCGGTTCGCCGTGATGGCCGTGCCGGTGATCGCGTTCGTACGGTTCCCGCGGGTCCCGCTGCGGTGGTTCCTGCTCTACGCGGTCGGCTTCGGCATCGTCCAGTTCGCCTTCCTCTTCCTCGCGATGCACCTCGGCATGCCGACAGGTCTCGCATCGCTCGTCCTCCAGACGTCGGCGCCGTTCACGGTGATCCTCGGTGTGCTGTTCCTGCGCGAACGGATGAATCCGCTGCAGATCGTCGGTATCGGCGTCGCGGTCGGCGGGATGGTGCTCATCGGTGTCGATCGGGCCACCCAGAGCTCACTCGGCATCGGCGCGATCGTGCCGATGCTCCTGACCGTGCTCGGCGGCCTCGGCTGGGCCTTCGGCAACATCGGGAATCGTCTCGCGGTGCAGCGTGCGACCCCTCACCCCGCTCCCGGCGCCCGGCTCTCCGAACCGCTCCGGATGACCCTCTGGATGTCGGTCGTGCCGCCGATCCCCCTGCTCGCGCTGAGTCTCATGGTCGACGGGCCGACCGCCGGGATCGAATCACTCACCACCATCGGCACGAGATCCGGACTGCTCGCCCTCGCCGGCCTCCTCTACGTCGTGCTGCTGGGCACGATCGCCGGTTCCGGACTCTGGACGCTGCTGCTCTCACGCTACGAGGCGAGCCGAGTCGCACCCCTGTCATTGCTCGTGCCGGTCGTCGGGATCACCGCTGCATGGCTGTTGCTGGGCGAGTCACCGACCGCGCTGCAGGTGATCGGCGCGGCGGTCGTCATCGTCGGATGCGCGGCCGGTGTACTGGCCGCGCCGGTGAACCGGCCACGGTCCACGGTCGGCGCGCCACCGCACGGCGCCGACGGCGACGAGCGCTCAGCGCAGGGCGCGGCCCAGGGCAGCACCGATCCGGTCCACCGCGGCACGCGCATCCGCGCTGATCAGCGTCATGTTGGCGAAGCCGTGGATGAGGCTGCCCGCACGGTCGAGGGTGACCGCCACGCCGGCCGCCTCCAGGGCCTCGGCGTAGGCGATGCCCTCGTCGCGGAGCGGATCGAACCCGGCGACGACCACGTACGCGGGCGGCAGACCCGAGAGGTCGTCGGCCAGTAGCGGTGAAACCCGCGGGTCGGTGCGCTGCTCAACATCGGGGACGTAGTGGTCCAGGAACCAATCCATGTGCTCGTCGGTGAGGAACAGGCCGCTCGCGAACTCGTGGCGGGATGCCCGCTTGGTGGACACATCGGTCACCGGGTAGATCAGCATCTGCAGGCACGGCATGACGGCATGTCCGCCGTCTCGGTCAGACACCCCGCCCTTCCGGCTGACCTGCTGTGCGACGACGGCACTCAGATTGCCTCCCGCGCTGTCCCCGGCGACCGCGATCCGGTCGGTGCGGACTCCCCAGTCGGGCGCTTTGTCCACGGCGAACTGCCACGCGGCGAGCGCGTCGTCGACGGCAGCCGGGAAGCGATGCTCGGGTGCGAGACGATAATCCACCGACAGGATGTCGGCGCCGCACGACAAGGCGAGCCGCCGCACCAGGTTGTCGTGGCTGACGCGATCGCCCTGCACCCATCCCCCGCCGTGGAAGAACACGACGATGCCCGACGACGACACTTGTGCGCGGTAACGAGTGGCCGGGATCGGGCCGCCCGGGCCCTCGATGACCAGGTCTTCCTCGACCGCCATAGCGGGCAGATCCTCCGCCATCGCGGCGGCGTTCTCCCGCAGGTCGGCACGGGCCTGATCGATCGGCTTACCGGCCAGTTCGAAGGCCGGCAGCGTGTCGGCGACCCAGCCGGTGACGGCCATCTCCGGCGCGAGACGATCGCCGACCGCGTTCACCCGGCCCCATCGTCGGGCGAATCTCAACAGCGCCGGAGGAATGTGCCCGGCGCCCTTCATGACAACGCGTTGGACGCGGGCCTGCACGGACAGGGACATCGTTGTGGCCTGACTCACGACGGTGAGCCTACCGTCGGCGCACGGTCGCGCTGCTCCGCACGGCTTGTGTCAGACTCGACGGCATGTCCGACCGCGTGAGAACACCGCTGCGCACCCACGTCGCCTTGGGTGCCGCAACCGCAGCGCGCTGGGCGTCCCGCGCAACCGGACGCGGCAAGGGCTCGATGATCGGCGGGCTGATCGCGGCCAAGATCGATCCGGCCATCATGGGTCGTCTGGCCGCAGGCAAACGGACAGCACTGATCACCGGAACGAACGGCAAGTCGACGACGACCCGCATGACCGCCGCCGCACTGACCGAACTCGGCGATGTCGCCACCCAGGCCGACGGCGCGAACATGGATGCCGGCATCATCGCGACGCTGACCCTGCATCGCGGCGCCCCCATCTGTGCGTTGGAGGTCGACGAGCTGCACGTCCCCCACGTCAGCGACGCGGTCGACCCGGAAGTGCTGGTGCTGCTGAACCTTTCGCGAGACCAGCTCGACCGCGTGGGTGAGATCAACATGATCGAACGGCGACTGCGGGACGGCATCGCCCGACATCCGTCCACCACCATCGTCGCCAACTGCGACGACGTCCTGATCACCTCTGCCGCATTCGATTCCACCCAGGTGATCTGGGTGGCCGCAGGTGCCGGCTGGGTGGGCGACTCGGTGAGCTGCCCGCGCACCGGCGAACCGATCATCCGGTCCGGCGACGACTGGCGTTCCAGCGGTGACGAGTCGTTCCGGCGCCCCACTCCGGACTGGTGGTTCGACGACGAGAACATCTATGGCCCTGAAGGATTCAGCGCCCCGATGACATTGTCGGTGCCCGGCCGGGCCAACCGGGGCAATGCCACCCAGGCAGTTGCCGCAGCGGTGGCGATGGGCGCCGATCCGGGTAAGGCGGTCGCTGCGGTGGGCACCGTGGGAGAGGTCGCCGGCCGTTACGGCATCCACCAGATCGGCAACCATTCGGTGCGAACCCTGCTCGCGAAGAACCCGGCAGGCTGGCAGGAGGCGTTGTCGATGATCGACCAAGACGCCGACGGGCTGGTGATCGCCGTCAACGGTCAGGTCCCCGACGGCGAAGACCTGTCCTGGTTGTGGGATGTGCGCTTCGAAGCCTTCGAGACGATGCAGGTGGTCGCCGCAGGCGAGCGCGCGGCCGACCTGTCGGTCCGGCTGCTGTATGCGGGCGCCGAGCACACCACCGTCCCCGACCCGATGAAGGCGATCGCATCGTGCCCACCGGGACGGGTCGAGGTGCTGGCCAACTACACGGCGTTCCGGGATCTCGGGGTGGCGCTCGATCGGGTCGAACGCGGTGTCGCCGGGGCGAGCGAAGCGACGGGAAATCGCTCCGGGGCGAGCGAAGCGACGGGAAATCGCTCCGGGGCGAGCGAAGCGAAGGGAAGTGCTTCCCGGGCGAGCGAAGCGACGGGGAACGAGTCACGAAAGGTGGTGGAGGAGTGAGCGAATCCACCTTGCGCATCGGGTTGGTGCTACCCGACGTGATGGGTACCTACGGCGACGGGGGCAATGCACTGATCCTTCGGCAGCGCGCTCGGATGCGCGGTATCGACGCGGAGATCGTGCACATCACCCTCGACGACGAGGTTCCCGATTCACTCGACGTCTACACGCTCGGCGGCGCGGAGGACTATGCCCAGCGGCTGGCCACCCGCCACCTCACCCGGTTTCCGGGTCTGCAACGCGCCGCCGCTGCGGGACGACCCGTCCTGGCGATCTGCGCGGCGATCCAGGTGCTCGGACATTGGTACGAGACCTCGGCGGGTGAACGCGTGGACGGGATTTCGCTGTTCGACCTCACCACTTCCCCTCAGGAGAAGCGCAGCATCGGCGAACTCGTCACCGATCCGACGCTTCCGGGGCTGACCCAGCCATTGACCGGTTTCGAGAACCACCGCGGCGGAACCACTCTCGGTTCGGACGCGCAGCCGTTGGGCCGCGTACGCCATGGGGTCGGCAACGGGGTCGGTGATCGAACCGAGGGCGTCGTCCAGGGCTCGGTGATCGGCACGTACATGCACGGCCCGGCGCTGGCCCGCAATCCCGAACTCGCCGACCATCTGCTCGCGCAGGCCACGGGCGCCGATGTCCTGGCCCCGCTTGACCTTCCCCAGGTCGACCGGCTGCGCAAGGAACGGCTCGCGGCCGGACGCCGCGGCTGAGGACGTCAGCGTCGACGGAATCGTGCGACGCGGAAACGCGGACATCGCTGCGCGCCGCATTCGGCACAATCGGTGCCGGCGCGATAGTGCAGATGCGATTCGCGCCGATGCCCGCACCGGCACATCGCGTCGTCGTCGCGACCCAACAGCCGTCCCACGATTGTCATCGAAGAATCCCCGCATTCTCGGCCGCCGCCGTCAGCACATCAACCAGCATCGGTCCCGTCAGACGTCCGGTGAACGTATTGTGTTGACTCACATGGTAACTCGCGAACAAGGTCAGCTGCTGCGCGTCGCGGGTCAACACCGTCGACGCACCGTGGGCGAACTTCGGTCGTGGCCGATCGACGGCCCATCCCAGATCGGCGAATGCCCTCAACCCCGACTGCCAGCCGAAGGCGCCGAGCACCACCACCGATCGCAGAGTCGGGGCCAGCAGTCCGAGCTCCCGGTCGAGCCACGCCGCGCAGCGATCCCGTTCGGCCACGGTCGGCTTGTTCTGCGGCGGCGCGCAATGCACCGGCGCGGTCATTCGTACGCCGTACAGCTCCATACCGTCGTCGCGCGAGGTGGCCGTCGGTCGACTCGCGAGACCTGCGTCGTAGAGGGCACGGAACAGGACGTCTCCGCTCTGGTCGCCGGTGAACATGCGACCGGTCCGGTTACCACCGTGCGCGGCAGGCGCCAGCCCGAGGATCAGCACGCGTGCATCGGCCGGGCCGAATCCGGGAACGGGACGGCCCCAATACGTCTGATCGGCGAATGCTGCCCTCTTGACCCGGGCCACCTCTTCCCTCCAGGCGACCAATCGCGGGCATGCACGACAGTCGACGATATCGTCGTCGAGTGCCGCGATGCTCCGGTACGTCACCTTCCCACCATAGGTCGGGTGACCGCGCACCGGTCCGGTCGTCGCCGAGGTGATCCGATTCTGCCCGGTGGCCACCACTGCCGGCGACAGGCCGTCTGCAGAAGGCTGAAATCGGCGAGCGAACTGTCCTCCGACCGGATGACATGAGCCTATCGTGATGGTGTGCGTGCGACGAGATCGACATCGAGATGAGCGGCGGGGACATGAGCGGCACGACATGAGCGACGGGGACATCAGCGACGGGGCTTCTACGGGACCGCTGCGCGTGGACGTCGCCTCGGCATCTGCCGGCGACCTGGACGCCACTGCCCGCAAGATCGTCACCGCCGCGCGGATCACTTTCGTCGAACGCGGATTCGCCGACACCACGATGCAGGACATCGCCGACGCGGCAGGCGTCGGGGTGGCCACCGTGTATCGACGTTTCGGCCACCGAAAGACGCTGGTGCGACACGCGATCATGGACGAGTCGATGCGGATGGCAACCCTGATGTCGGAGATCGCCGAACAGGTCGACGGCCCCGAGGAACTGCTCGTCGAGACCTTCGGCGCCTTCGTCCACGAGGCGTCGGCACCCAAATTGCTCACCCGCAACCTTCGTCGATCCGACGAGGTCGCGGAACTGTCCGCCTTCCTGTCCGACACCGCCATCGTCGGCCTCGGCCGGGGTCTGGTCTCCTCGGGCCTGCGCGTCTGGCAAGACCGTGGCCGGTTGCCGACACATCTGGACACGGATGTGGTCGCCGAGATCCTGGTTCGCATGGTGCTGTCGCTGATCGAATCCCCCGACGACAGCACCATCCCGATCGGGGACCCCGAGCGAGCGCGCGAGTTCGCCGAGACCTATCTCGTCCCACTGCTGCAGACCCGCTGACGGCTCGACGCCCCTTCAGAACTTCGGTGTAGCGCTGGTCACACTGCGCTTGATAGACTCCACGTAGCTTTTCTATCAAGGGGAGCTCGCCGGCGTGATCAGGAAGGTGCTGCGACGATGCAGACGGGGACCGACGATCTGATCGATCACGACGACACGAGGACGAGTGACAGATCGTCCGTACCGCTCGGGCCGGAATCACTGACCTGGCGGTACGGAAACGATTGGCGGGGAGTCCTTGCAGCCCGGTCGACGATCTGGCTGGAGGTGGCCCACCCGGTGGTCGGGGCCGGTGTGGGCCAACACTCACGATTCGACACCGACCGGTGGGGAACGCTGAGCCGCCGGTTCCACACCATGTTCGCCCTGTACGGCGGACACACCGACGCTGGAGCCGTGGCCGCCGCGGAACATCTACGCGCCGTTCACAGCACCGTGAAAGGCGTTGACACTCAAGGACGTTCCTACCACGCACTGAATGCGGACGCTTACCTGTGGGTGGCCGCGACCGGATACTCGATGCAGGCAGACATCCGCCGCGTCTTCGACGGCGTCGTCGACGAGACCCTCGAGGACGGCCTCTACGAGGAATGGAAGCGCACTGCGCGGGTCCTCGGTGTCCCCGAGCGTGTCATCCCGGCCACCAGAACCGATTTCTGGTCCTACTACTGGCACGTCATCGACGACATACTCGAACGCAACCTGTGCACCGACCGGGTTCTCGACGTCGACAGCCGACCACTGCCACGTCACCCGTCCTTCCGCGGTCCGACGTTCCTCTGGAACCTCGGTGCCCGTCCCTTCCAGAAATTGATCGTGCTCTCAGGGGCCGGGCTACTGCCTCCGCAGACGCGCCGGCTCCTCGGAATTCCGTGGAATTCGCGGCGGCAGAATCGATTCGACCGTCTGATCCGAATTGTTCGATGGGGCGATCGCGTACTGCCGGACAAGGCGCGATATCCGTTCCGTCGGGTCACCCCCAGTCCGACTCTGCCCGACTTCTTCGTCACCCGTCCTCGACCGGATCGCACTTCCGAGACCCAGGGGGCACGCCGATGACCACGCACCCGGTGTCCGAGCCGTCGCCCGCCGACACCTTTCAGCACGATCTCGTCGCACAGATCCCCCGCGAGCGCCGACGGCGGCCGATTCGTCGGCCCTTCGATCTGGTCACCTCGCTCGGACCGACGATCGCGGGCGCCAACGTGATCATGCAGTTGGCCAACCCGAAGGTCGGTTACGGCGTCCACGAGAGCCGGGTGGACTCGGGCAACGCCATCAAACGTCCTATCAAACGGGGGCGCACCACCGGCACCTTCCTGGCCGTCGCGCTGCTGGGCAACACCGACGACATGGCCTACGTCCATGCCGAGGTCGGTCGCATCCACAAGCTGGTGCATTCCACACCGGAGAGTCCGGTCCGCTACAGCGGCAACGATTCCCGGTTACAGCTCTGGGTCGCGGTGTGTCTGCTCAAGTACTTCATCGACCAGTACGAACTGCTCTATGGTCCGCTGAGTTCCGAGGAGAAGGAGATGGTGGTCCGCGAGGCACACACGCTGGGCACCACGCTGAACGTGTCCCCGGAGAATTGGCCGCAGAGCTACGCGGAGCTCGTTCGCTACTGGGACAACGAGTTGGCGACCCTTCGGATCGACGACCCTGTGCGCGAGGAACTCCAGCGCCTGTCGGATCTGTCGTTCCTCGAGTTCCGGGCAGGTCGGCTGGGCACGCTCGCACATGCCACCTTCGGAAAGTCGATGGCGTATGCGATCCGGGCCGGGTTACCCGCGGAGGTCCGCGAGATGATGTGCTGGCGGTGGAACACTCGGGATGCCGCGCGATACCGCACGACGCTGATGTGGTTTCGGCTGTTGGATCCGGTACTCGGGCCGATGATGCGTGGCGTCATGCGGGCCAATCTCATGGATCTCCGGATGCGGCGGAGGCTGGGTATCCCCGTCTTCTGATTCCCGGCGCGGGAGCAAAGCGAGCGGGCCGAATGTGCACGGCGCCGGGAGCGAAGCGAGCGGGCCGAGCAATCGTCAGTCGAGCACCCGGCATCGGTCGCGAGTGCGGTCCACCGCGAACCAGCCCCGTTCGAAACGTTGCCACCGTTCCAGGAACGGCCGTGACGGTTCGCCGTCCCGCGCCACCGCTCTCTCCAGGCGTTCGGCTGCGGTTCCGCCGTCGAGCCACAGTGCGTACGTGAGGCGGTCGGCCATGGAGGTGCGCGCCGACGACACGCCCTCGATGATCAGCAGCGGCTCCCAGCGGACCCACACCGGCCGCCCGATCTCCGGCACTCCCGATCGCCACACCCGCGGACGGTAGTGGTAGTCGTGTCGTCGGTTGAATGCCTGCAGCACATCGACTTCCAGCTCCGGCCACCACGCCACCGGGTTGTCCCAGGTGGCGAAGTCGTCGGTGCGGATCAGCACGACGCCGGTCCCGCGCGCGCGGAGTTTCTCCACCAGCAGGTCGGCGACGGTGGACTTACCCGATCCGGACGGCCCGTCGATGGCGACGATGCCCGACACCATCTCTGCCGCGAGTTCGTCCAGATTGTGCTCGACGGTCGCATCGGTCATCCGACGGCGCCCACTGCGGTCCGCGGTGCAGCCGTCAACGGCGAGGTGATCGGTGCCTGGGGCACCGCACGAACCGTCGACCGACCGGTGCGCAGGTAGTCGACGATGGTGCGATCGAGTGGCCCGTTCCGCCGACCGAATTGGGCGTGGTCGCCACCGCCGACGGTGACGATGTGGCTGCGCATCAACCGTTGCATCGCAAGCGCACCTCGATACGGTGTCTGCGGATCACCCAGACTCTGGATCTGCAACGGCGCCACCGCGAGTCCACGGTTGCCGATCGCCACCGGCCGGGTCACGGCGGGAGCACCCGCACACGCCATGCCGGACTGGTAGATCAGGCCGGGTGCCTCGAAGATGTCGCCGACGACGTAGTTGGCGAACACCGAGGCGGGCACCAGGTCGGGGCGGGGCGGCACCTGGTTCTCGTTGCACAAGATCAGGTTCTGCATCTGTTGCAGATTCGTCAGGATTCGCACGGTGTCCGGCGACTCCTTCGACGGCTTCGACGATCCGTTGGCGCGCAACGCCACCAATGGCCATGCGTTGCGATCCGGCGCTGCCATCCGGGTGATGCCCAGCAACGACGACTTCGCCTGTACCCCATCGGGGACCAGCATCGTCGCGATGAAGTTCCCGAACCGCGCCCGCGCGTCGGCGGTGAGGTTGGTGCCGGCGATGTATTGCTGCGCGACGGCCCGCAGGCCGGGCGGGACATCGCCGATCTGCGCAGGCGGAGCGGCCAGCGACGGGGGCACCCCGGCCTCGGCGGCCACCGCATCGCTCCACGACCGGTAAACCGTCAGCGGGGTCTTGCCGAGATGATAGATGTTGTCGCGCTGCGCGATCCACGACATCATCGCGTGCACGCGTCGCTTGTACAGGGGCGTCTGGTTCGCCAGGACGTCATTCCAGAGCCACGCGGGGTCGACAGCCGAGTCCAAGACCAACCGGTCGGTGTGTCCGGGGAACAGCGTCGCGTAGGTGGACATCAGCACGGTGCCGTACGAGATGCCGTACAGGCTCACCTTGTCCGCACCCAGGGCTCGGCGCACCGACTCGATGTCACGAGCCGTCTGCTCGGTGGTGATGGTTCGGACGTAACCGGGTGTGGCGCGGTCACAGCGTTCACGGTTGGCCTTGCCGAAGGCGACCACGTCGTCGGCGCTCGGCCGGCCGGCACATGTCACCGGCGTCGACGAGAGCAGCCCACGGGGTTGCACCGCGACCAGGTCCCACTCGTCGGCCACCGCGGCCGGCGGATGCAATGCGGAGAACATGCTGATGGCGTCGCCTCCCGGCCCGCCCGGGTTACCCATCAGGATGCCTCGACGGCGCGCCGGATCACGTGCGGGTATCCGGCTCACGGTGATCGAGATCGTCGGTCCGTCCGGGCGCGCATGGTCTCGCGGTACCTGCAGGGTGGCACACTGCGTGCCGGGTGCCGCGCGATGGATTCCAGGGCACGAACCCCACTCGAGTGTCCGGTCGGGTGCCGCTCCCGCGGTCGGCACGGCCGACAGTCCGATCGCCGCGACGGCCACGCCGACGATCGACAGGGTCCGCCGCAGATGACGGATGTGCGCTCTTCCCAGGCTCGTCACCGGTCTATCTGTAGCAGACGGCGCACCTGCCCTGCCGATCCGGCGAGAGCACGCGCGGTCAGGCGAGGATACGACGCCCGGAGAGCGCCCGGCCCAGTGTCAGTTCGTCGGCGAACTCGAGGTCGCCACCCATCGGTAGGCCCGAGGCGAGTCGAGTCACCGAGAGCCCTGGGAAATCCTTGAGCATACGCAGGAGATAGGTCGCGGTGGCCTCTCCCTCGGTATTCGGGTCGGTGGCCACGATGACCTCGCTGACATCGACACCGTCTGCTTGGTTGCCCAAGCGGCGCAACAACTCTCGGATACGAAGCTGATCGGGTCCTACCCCGGACAACGGATCGAGCGCCCCGCCGAGCACGTGGTAGCGGCCGTCGAACTCCTTGGTGCGTTCGATGGCGTGGACGTCCTTCGGCTCCTCGACGACACAGATCTTGGTGGCGTCACGGCGTGAGTCCGAGCAGATCCGGCACAGTCGATCGGCCGACACATTGCCGCACTCCGCACAGAAGGTGACGTCGTCGCGCACCCGGCCGAGGGCGTTGATCAGTCTGTCGATCTCGTAGTTCTCCACCGACAGGAGGTGGAAGGCGATTCGCTGGGCACCTTTCGGACCGAGCCCTGGTTGTTTGGCGAGCTCGTCGATCAGGTCCTGGATCGGTCCCTCGTACATGGGTGTCTAGCCGAGGCCCGGCAGTCCGCCGCCGAGGCCTCCCGCGAGCGGTCCCATCTTCTCCTGTGCCAACGCGTCCCTCTTGGTGGACAGATCGTTCAGCGCTCCAAGGACGAGATCCTGCAATGTCTCGACGTCGTCCGCGTCGACGACCTTGGGATCGATCGTCACCGACGTCACCTCGCCGGTCCCGTTGCCGGTGACCGTGACGAGCCCGTTGCCTGCCGAGCCGGTCACCTCGGTCGCCGCGATCTCGTTCTGCGCGCTCACCAACTGTTCCTGCATCTGCTGTGCCTGTGCGAGCAGCCCGGCCATCGGATTGTCATCGCCGGAACCGCCGCCGAACAGAGCGCTGGGATCGAAAGGTTGAGTCACGCTTTCCAGGGTAATCCCCCGGTCAGCGGAGCAACCGATCGACATGCGCGGCGAGTTCGTCGACCGTCGACTCCCCCACCGGGGTCACCACGAACGACAACACCTCGTCACCGAACAGTCGGCTCGCACGCCTGGTCAGCGCGAACTCGAAACGGTCGTCGACCCGACGCCACTCGACGATGCCGCCGTAGATCGGCGCGCTCGCACCCGTGGTGACGCAGTACTCGTGCGCGCGCGGACCGCCGACCAGGTCACGTTGGATCTGGAAGCACGCCAGCGATTCGTCGTCGATGAAGACGACGGCCTCACACCCCAGGTCCGGGTGACGTTCGTAGGATGCCGTGATCGCCATGCGGCCAGGGTAGTGGTGAGCGATGATCTCCCGGCGAATCGCTCCGCGGTACCACCCGGCCGTCAGCCCCGTCCGGATGGCGGTCGCGGACTCGGCAGGTGGGCGAGGACTCGGGCTGGGGCCCCGAGATGCGCCCGGGAATCGGGCTTGCCCGAGATCTACCCAGGTCAGAGGTGGTGTTGACGTCATGTCGATGTGGTGCCGCTGGTGGGCGGTTGTCAGGGGCTCAGGTCCCGCTGGGTGGTTGTGAGGGTCGCGGCGGGGCGAGGTCGCTGACGGAATCGGACGCAGACTTCGACGCAACCGAAGGCCACCGCGCAGGGCCGGTCAGTCCGGCACGTCTCGCGAGTCCGACCGCACCCGGGAGATCGCTAGTGCAACGTGTCGAGGACGGTTCGCGTACTGGTGAACACCCGATGCTCACCGGTCAGCGGATCGTCGAACGCGAGCGAATGCGCGATCAGCCGAAGCGGCGCAGAGAAGTCGCCGTGGTCCGGCCGTTCGGCGAGGTCCGGGCGGATCTCCGGGTACAGCGGGTCGCCGACGATACCGACGCCGAGACCGGCCATGTGCATCCGGAGTTGATGGGTACGCCCGGTACGGGGTTGCAGGCGATAGATCCCTCCCACATCCGTGCGCTCGGTCAGCGTGATGTCGCTGATGGCGTTCACCTCGCCCTCGACGACCCGGGCACGGAGGTCGCCCGCCGTCTTCTCGATACGGTCGGCGACCGTCACCGTCGTCGCGAGATCCTCGGCGACCGGGGCCAACGCCCGATACTCCTTCACCGCTCGCCGCTGCGCGAACAGCGATTGGTAGGCGGCCCGGACCTCGCGGCGCCGCGTGAACAGGAGTACGCCCGCGGTGAGACGGTCCAGCCGATGTGCGGGCGACACCAGATCGGTGCCCAGTTCTCGGCGCAGGCGCACCAATGCCGTCTGGGTGACATGCCGGCCGCGCGGCATCGTCGCCAGGAAATGTGGTTTGTCGACGACGACGATGTCCGCGTCGGCGTGGAGAATGGACAAGTCGAACGGGATCTCCGGCTCGTCGGGCAGATCCCGGTACAGGTAGATCGATGCGTGCATACGGGCCGGTTCGTCGAGCCCGACGGGCGCACCGGCAGCGTCGACGATCTCACCACCCGCGGCGCGTTGCGCCAGATCCTCGAGACTCATCCCGGCCAGCGCGGGGGTACCCAGCAGGCAATCCGCAATGGTGCGTTCCGGACCGGAACGCAGGACGACGCGCGTGGCGTCGACCCCATCACGTGGCGGCAGCGGTACCGGAAGGCCCCCGCGGGGCCGGCGACGACTCAGCTCTCGAGACGCTTCTTGAGGTTGCCGAGCAGCTCGGCCTGAATCCGGTTCAGACCTTTGGGCGCGAACGTCTTCTCGAAGAAGCCGCCGATACCCCCGGCTCCGGTCCAGGTGGTGTTGGTGGTGACGGTGCTGCCCGCCCCCGACTTCACCACGGAGTAGGTGGTCACCATCGACGAGTTCTCGTCGGTCTCGGTGATCGTGTCGCCGTCGACGGACACGGTCGCCTTCACGTCTCGTTGACGCTTCTCGGTGGCCTGGAGAATCCAGTGCACCACCGTGCCTGCGCCGTTGCCACCACTGATCAGCTGGTAATCGCGGTAGTTGGACGGCAGGATCGCGGGGCGTACCTCGGCGTAGTCGGCCAGCGCGGCCACCACGGCATCCGGGGCAGCGGCGATGTCGATCGACTGGGTTGCGGAAACCTGACCCACGGCGGGCACTCCTTAAGACGGGACGGATTGGCGGGCGACTAACTCAAGTCCTAGGCTATCCAAGTGAGCTCTGACCGACTGGAGATGGGGGCGCAGGCATTCGAGGAGGGTGTCGCCACCCTCCTGGCGAGCTACCGCGCGATCCCTGCCGGCGCCACCGTGCGCCTGGCCAAGAAGACGTCGAATCTCTTCCGCAAACGCGCCGACAATCCGCACCCTGGCCTCGATGTGTCCGGTTTGGATCGGGTGATCTCGGTCGACGCCGATGCCAAGACCGCCGATGTCGCCGGCATGTGTACCTACGAGAACCTCGTCGCGGCGACTCTCCCCTACGGTCTTGCGCCCAAGGTGGTTCCGCAGCTCAAGACCATCACCCTCGGCGGCGCGGTCACCGGCCTCGGCATCGAGTCGACGTCGTTTCGCAACGGGTTGCCGCACGAGTCGGTGACCGAGATCGACATCCTCACCGGTGACGGCGAGATCGTGACGGCCACGCCGACCAACGAATACTCGGACCTGTTCTTCGGATTCCCCAATTCCTATGGGACACTAGGGTATTCGGTTCGCCTCAAGATCGAGCTGGAATCCGTGCCGCCGTTCGTCGAACTGCTTCATGTCCGGTTCGAATCGTTGGCCGAGCTGCAGAAGACCATGGCCGACATCGTCGAGACCGCCGACTACGACGGTGAGCGGGTCGACTATCTCGACGGCGTGGTGTTCACCGCCGGCGAGTCGTACCTGACGCTGGGACGCCAGACCGACGAACCCGGGCCCACCAGTGATTACACCGGGATGGACATCTTCTACCGCTCCATCCAGCGAGTCACCAGAGATCGGCTGACGATCCACGATTACCTGTGGCGGTGGGACACCGACTGGTTCTGGTGTTCCCGCGCTTTCGGCGCCCAGAACCCTCGCATCCGACGATTCTGGCCGAAGAAGTTCTTGCGCAGCAGTTTCTACTGGAAGCTGATCGGTTACGACCATCGCTGGAACATCGGCGACAAACTCAATGCGCGCAAGGGCCTGCCGCCCAGTGAACGTGTGGTGCAGGATATCGAGGTGCCCATCGAGAACACCACCGACTATGTCGAGTGGTTTCTGGAGAACATCCCGATCGAGCCGATCTGGTTGTGCCCGCTGCGTCTTCGCCAGCCGGTGCCATCCGGAGCCGACGAGACGCGCCCATGGCCGCTGTACCCGCTGGAACCGCACCGCACCTACGTCAATGTCGGTTTCTGGTCGGCGGTGCCGGTGACACCGGGCGATCCCGGCCACACCAACCGACTGATCGAACGCAAGGTCGCCGACCTCGACGGCCACAAGTCGCTGTATTCGGAATCCTTCTATCCACCCGACGAGTTCGACGAACTCTACGGTGGCGAGAATTATCGGCTGCTCAAGAAGCGGTACGACCCGAGGGGCCGTCTGCTGGATCTGTATGCGAAAGCGGTGAAAAGACAATGACCACATTCAAGGACAGCTCTGTCTCCTCGACCGGGGACACCTCCGGCAAGATGACCCTTGCGCAGATCTTCGAGTCCCTCGTCGGCGGCGATCTCAGCATCAGGATCACCGCATACGACGGCAGCAGCGCGGGGCCCGCGGACGCGAAGTACGGACTGAACCTGAAAACCCCTCGCGGCACCACGTATCTGGTCACCGCGCCGGGCGATCTGGGGCTCGCCCGCGCCTACATCGCAGGCGATCTCGAGCTCATCGGCGCCCACCCGGGCGATCCGTACCACGCACTGCGCGCGCTCGCGGCCGACCTCGAGTTCAAGCGTCCGTCGCCGCTCACCCTCGCCCACGTGGCCCGTTCGCTCGGCATCGACCACTTCAAGCCGATCGCGCCGCCTCCGCAGGAGGCCTTGCCGCGGTGGCGGCGATTCGCGGAAGGACTGCGGCACAGCAAGGCTCGTGACGCCGAGGTCATCCACCACCATTACGACGTCTCGAACACCTTCTACGAGTGGGTGCTCGGCCCGTCGATGACCTACACCTGTGCGGTGTACCCCGACCTCGAGGCCTCCTTGGAGGCTGCGCAGGAGAACAAGTACCGCTTGATCTTCGACAAGCTGCGTCTCTCGCCGGGCGACCGCCTACTCGACATCGGTTGCGGCTGGGGCGGAATGGTTCGTTATGCGGCGCGCCGCGGGGTCAAGGTGATCGGTGCGACGTTGTCGGCCGAGCAGGCGGAGTGGGCCCAGAAGTCCATCGTCGACGAGGGGCTGTCCGACCTCGCCGAGGTTCGACACAGCGACTATCGCGATGTCACCGAGACCGGTTTCGACGCAGTCTCGTCCATCGGCCTCACCGAGCACATCGGCGTCGGCAACTACCCGGCCTACTTCGGCTTCATCCGCGACCGACTGCGTGTCGGCGGAATGCTGTTGAACCACTGCATCACCCGACCGGACAACTTCAAGAACGCGCGGGCCGGGTCGTTCATCGACCGTTACGTCTTTCCCGACGGCGAGCTGACCGGGTCCGGCAAGATCATCTCCAAACTGCAGGACATCGGCGGCATGGAGGTTGTGCATGAGGAGAACTTCCGCGATCACTATGCGCTGACGCTGCGTGATTGGAACCGGAATCTGGTCGAGCACTGGGACGAGGCCGTTGCCGAGGTCGGCGAGGGAACCGCCCGTCTGTGGGGGCTGTACATGGCCGGTTGCCGAATCGGTTTCGAGCGCGACATCGTGCAGTTGCACCATGTGCTCGCCACCAAGCTCGACGACAAGGGCGGCAACGATCTGCCACTGCGCCCGTGGTGGCAGGCCTGACACTTCTGAAACACCGAGAACCGCCCTGGAGCGGACCGTCGCCGGATATGTCCGGACCGGTCAGCGCCCAGGGCGGTTCTCGTGTGTGGCCGACTATTCGAGCGGTCGGGCGCCCAGCTCTGATTTGAGCAGATCGAGTGCGACCTGGTCGGGGTCGAGGCGTTTCTCGGGAGGACCAGAACGCGCGTCGGCGATCATCTCGTCGCGCTCGGCATCGGTGAGCTCGTCGTCGGGACGAGGCGGCTCGGGTTCCTCTGGCTCGGGCGCTTGCTCCGGCTCGGTGGACGTCTCGTTCGGCCGGTTCGCACGCTCGGCGTCAGGACCCGCGGCGCGGCTCGGACGTGAGAACTTGGGGCGTTGGGTCGGCTGCTGCGTGGTGGCGGCGCGCGGCGCGGCCGGGGTAGCGTCCGGCGGCAGATGCACAGCACGTACATCCAGGTCGGTGCCGAACACCTCGCGCAAGGCGTCGCGGATGATGCCTGTGGCGTGGTCGGAGGAGAGCCTTCCCACCAGTACCTCGACGGGGTGCGAGAGCACCACCGTACGGTCCTGCAGATCGTGGATCACCGCGGCCGACAACATCGGTTCGAGGCTCTTGGACCGATTGCGCACGGCGACGCGAACGTCTTGGAACTGCTTGCGCACGGTGTCGAGATCGAGACCGGTGCTCGACTCGGGCTCCGGTTCGGGGTGGGCGGGTGCAGCCTGCGGGCGCGGTGCCGAGGTGGCCTCGACGTCGGGCTCGCCGTCGTAGTCCGGCGGTTCGTCGGGCAGCGGGATGTCGTCGTATCCCGCGGGGCTCTCCGCGACCGGGGCAGGCTCGGGCCGCTCGGCCGGAACTCGTGCCGGCGGTTGCGGCGCGGTCGGAGTGCCCCCGCCGCGGGGACCTGCCGGCCTGACCTCCGACGGGGCCACCGGCCGATCGTCGACCTGACCGACACCCGACTGCCGCTCGGCATCTGCCGGCTGCACCTCGTCGGTGACTGCCGGCGGCCCTGCGGGCGTCGACTCTGCGGGGGTCGGCGCTGAAGGGTTCGGCGCTGAAGGGTTCGGTCCTGAGGGGTTCGATTCTGTGAGCACCGCATCGGACCCGGCCTGCGTCGGCTCTGGCGCGGCCGGCGACGCGACGGGCGCCTCGGATACGGGCGGCGCTCCGACCTCGGGCTGCGAGGCCGTGGTGTGCGCCGACGGCTCCGTCGACGGGTGTTCGGTCGGGGCCGGAGGCTCTGGGGCCGTCGGTACCGGGGGCTGCGGGGCCGTGGGCACCGGCGGGACCGGAGCGGGGGCGGCCGCCTCCTTGGCCGCCTCGGCAGCCTTGCGCTGCGACGGGCGGACGTACTTCGGCGGCGGTTCGTTCGCCGCCGGGGCGGGTGGTACCGCCGACTGTGCAGGCGCGGAAGACGTTGCGTGCGAAGGAGCCCCAGCGGACACCGGCACACCGGACTCGAGTCGTTCGAGTCGCTGCAGCAACGCGGCATCCTCGGTCGAGGCGGCCGGCAGCAGCATCCGCGCGCACATCACCTCGAGCAGCAGGCGTGGCGAGGTGGTCCCCCGCATCTCGCCGAGTGCCGCATGGACCGTCTCGGCGAACCGCGTCAACGACGCAGGGCCCAACCGTTCGATCTGGGATCGCATCCGTTCGAGTTGGTCGCCCGGCGCCTCCACCAGTCCCCGATCGGCGGCATCCGGGACCGCCTGCAGCAGAATGAGATCGCGCAACCGCTCGAGCAGATCGACAGCGAACCGTCGCGGATCGTGCCCCGCGTCGACGACCTTCTCGACCGCACCGAACAATCGGGATCCGTCTGCTTCCGCGAGCGCGTCGATCGCCTCGTCGATCAGTGCGATGTCGGTGACACCGAGCAGTGAGAGGGCACGATCGTAGGTGACACCTTCATCGCCTGCACCGGCGAGCAACTGGTCGAGGATGCTCAGCGAGTCGCGCGGTGAACCTCCACCGGCACGGATGACCAGCGGATACACATCCGGAGCGACCGTGACATGTTCACTGGCACAGATCTTTTCGAGGAGACCCCGCATCACCGGCGGGGCGAGCAACCGGAACGGATAATGGTGTGTGCGCGAACGGATCGTCGGGAGCACCTTCTCCGGTTCGGTCGTCGCGAACACGAAGATGAGATGCTCCGGCGGCTCTTCGACGATCTTGAGCAAGGCGTTGAAGCCGGCGTTGGTCACCATGTGCGCCTCGTCGACGATGAAGACGCGATAGCGCGACTCCGACGGCGCGTAGAACGCCCGATCGCGGAGTTCACGCGTGTCGTCGACGCCGCCATGACTCGCCGCGTCGAGTTCGATGACGTCGAGGTTGCCCGGTCCGCCGGGGGCCAACGCAACGCAGGACGCGCACTCGCCACACGGCGCGGACGTCGGGCCGTGCACACAGTTCAGCGAGCGGGCCAGGATGCGCGCCGACGACGTCTTGCCGCAACCGCGCGGCCCGGAGAAGAGGTACGCGTGGTTGATCCGGCCCGAGTCGAGTGCCCGGCTCAGCGGGTCGGTGACGTGCTCCTGTCCCACGACGTCGGCGAATGTTGCCGGGCGGTAAGTGCGATACAGAGCCACGCGTCGAGACTACCGGCGCCGCCCGACAGCATCGCCTGCTCCCCCACAACCCTCGCGTCCATCCCCAGGACGGGCCGAAACGGCGCGCATGTCAGTCCGCGGACACCCTGCCCACCAGATACATCCACGAATCGGTGAGGGTGGACAGACACACCTGTCGGGGCGTGACCCATCCGGACCGGAACCACAGTTGGGACATGAACTCGAGTTGCCCGAACGCGAGGATGCACCGGACCCGGCGATCCTCCTCACTGTGCCTGCCGGCACGCGTCAGGCCCTGCTGCATCGATTCGGTGGTGTCCGCGAACCACTTGTCGATCGTCTCCTGGACGTCGGGTTCCTCAGGGGCCGCCTGGTACGCGATGAGCATGTACGGGCGGATGACCTCCCACTGGGTGAGCTTGCGGTCGAGCCACTTCTCGATCAGGTCCCGGCTGCCCACCTCGACGACGGTTTCCAACACGGGCTCGTCGGCACCGGTCAGGATGTCGTCGACGCCCCGGATCAGCTCCGACATCAGCTGGGACTTGGACGGGAAATGGGCGTAGAAGGTCGTCCGGGTGGTCCCCGCGGCAGCCGCTATGTCGTCGATCGTGGTGGCCGCATAGCCCTTGACCGTGAACATCTCCAAGGCATTGTCGAGCAGCAGTTGGCGGGTGTGCTGCTTCTGGATGTCCCGAAGAGTGGCCATGACGTCAGCGTAATCGGGCGTGGCACCGCTGTATCGCGACCCCGTCATGCCGTCCGGTGCCTCCACCTCGACGTCATGCGTGGCGGCAACGGTCCGGACAAACACCTGCCGACCGGCAACGCTAGCGGGTCGTCGCCGGACTGTGGTCGCGTTCCGGAACGGCCCGGATCAGAGCCGGATCGATGACGTCTCGTCGGCGGAAGTACACGATCGTCGCGATGGCCGTGCCGAGGAAGACGAAGTTGTACGGGTAGTAGGTGAACCATTGCAGGCCTGCGATGCCGGTCTTGAAGAACAGTCCGGTGAGGTACGCATCGGGCACCGTCTGGTTGACGAACCAGATCGGATGCGCGAGGTGGCTGCGCCAGGAGAGCGCGACGAGCAGCAGCGCGACCAGACCGCCGGCGGCGAGCGCGCGCCCGGTCGGTCGCAGCCCCGGCCGCAGCAGCAGATCCACACCGATGACGACGAGCAGCACGAACCAGACCCAGTGGTGCCCCCACGACATCGGCGACACCGCGCACGACGTCATCCCGACGATGCAGACCGAGAGCAGTTCCTGACCGTGGCGATGCGCGACGAGCGCCGCGTACATGCCGAGTGCCAGTGCCACCAGAGCCAGCGACAACCAGAGCACGATATTGGGTTCGTCGCTGCGGATGAGATTGGCCAGCAGGCCACGCACCGACTGGTTGCCCGGCGTCTGCGGTGCCCCTACCCGGTTGGAATCGAACAGTTTGCTCGTCCAATACGACCACGACTCGTGCGGCATCAAGGCGAACCCGATCGCGATCGTCGTCACGAAGGCTCCGAGCAGGCCGATGAGGGCACGCCACTGACGCAACATCCCGAGATACAGGACGAAGATCAACGGGGTCAGTTTGATGCCCGCGGCGATCCCGGTGCCCACGCCACGCAGCCGACTGCTCTCGGGTCGGGAGAGATCGGCGACGATCAGCAACATCAGGAACACGTTGATCTGCCCGTACCAGATGGTGGTGCGCACCGGTTCCAGCAGCAAGACCACTGCGACCAGCGACAGCGCGATCACACGCAGCGGCCAGGACGCTCGGCGCCCCAGACTCTTGAAGCCGAGCATGATCACCAGATAGAGCGCGACGAAGATCCCGGCTGTCCAGATGATGCGCGCCGCCTCGAAGGTCACCCACGTGAACGGCGCGAACAACGCGATGGAGATCGGCGCGTACGTGTAGTCCATCTGGCCGAGCAGCTTCGCGTCGTACAGGCTGCCACCGTCGATGGCGGTCTGCGCCCCGGACCGATAGACCTCGAGGTCGAGCTGGTTGTCGAAGAGCCCCCAGAACGGATACGTGTAGGGGACGATCACGTCTTGCAGCCACAGAGCCAGCACACCGATGACGGCGAATCCGATGGTCACCAGCACCCGCCGGGCGCCCCGAGCGGGCCCGGCCGGTCGCATGTACTTCACGCTGTGGAGATTTTCACGGTCGAGCGTCAGTCAGGATTCGTGCGCTGCCAAGAGATTCTCGGCAGCGGCCAGCAGCACGCAGGTGGCCACTCCGTCCATCGCGACCGACAGATCGTCGGTGGACGGGAACGTCGGGGCCAACCGGATGTTGCGGTCGAACGGATCCTTCTTGTACGGGTAGGTGGACCCGGCCGCGGTCAACGCGATCCCCGCCTGCTTGGCCAATTCGATGACACGGCGTGCCGTGCCGTCGATGACATCGAGACTGATGAAATATCCGCCTTCGGGTTCCGACCACGCGGCGACCTTGGAGTCGGCGAGCCGGTCGGCGAGGATCTCGAGCACCAGCTTGAACTTCGGCGCCAGGATCTCGCGATGGCGGGCCATGTGCGCCCGGACACCGTCGGCGTCGCCGAAGAACTTGGCGTGCCGCAGCTGATTGACCTTGTCCGGGCCGATGGTCTTGACGGACGTGTTCTTGACGAACCAGTCCACATTGGCCTTCGACGACCCGAAGAACGCGACCCCCGCACCGGCGAAGGTGATCTTCGAGGTCGACCCGAGGACATAGACCCGATTCGGGTGACCGGCCTGCGCGGCCATGTCGAGGACCGGCAGCGGGGTCGGGGGCGCGTCCACCAAGGTGTGGACGGCATACGCGTTGTCCCAGAAGATGCGGAAGTCGTCGGCGGCGGGCATCTCCAGCAACGCCCGGGTGACCTCCTCGGTGAAGGTGACCCCGGTCGGGTTGGAGTAGGTCGGCACCGCCCACAGACCCTTGATGCTCGGGTCGTTCGCGGTCAGCTCGGCGCAGGCATCGACGTCGGGCCCGTTCGGCAACATCGGCACCGGGATCATCTCGATGCCGTACGCCTCGGCGATCGCGAAATGACGGTCGTAGCCGGGGGCCGGGCACAGGAACTTGACCGGCTCGTCAGCGTCGCGCCAGGGGCCGGAGGAGTCCGGGTTACCGCCCAGCAGCGAGAAGACCACCAGGTCGTGCATCACCTCGAGGCTCGCGTTTCCGAGCGCCAGCAGGTTCTCCGGGGCCACTGCGAGCAGCTCGCCGAAGATCTCCCGCAGCTCCGGGATGCCGGTGAGACCCCCGTAGTTGCGGCAGTCGGTGCCGGCCGCATCGCGGTACTCGTCACCGGGCAGCGCCAACAGACCGTTGGACAGATCGAGCTGTTCGGGAGCCGGTTTGCCGCGCGTCAGGTCGAGCTTCAATCCGGCGGCGCACAGCGTGTCGTACAGCTTTTGCAGGTCGACTCGGGTTTCGCGAAGCTGATCGGCACTCATCGAGTGATAGTTCAACGCGGGACCTCTCGCTGCGACACCGATATCGGCGACGCTGTGGAAAGCGGTATGTGGGATAGGGGACCCCGCGCACCCGAGAGAGCCCGTTGACCCTTGCTGCCTTCCGGCCCTGGGGGAGTTCACAGGATGCACGCCGCGCGGGATCCGCCGTCAAGTGTAGCGGTACCACCGATGCCGACCACAAACCGGCCGACGACCTGCCGATCGACCAGGTCGGACGGTTCTGCGAGACGCCCGCGCGACGGTGAATCCGGGGGTGCGGACGGTACGGGTCATGCCGCCGAGGGCACCCGGCGGACAGCCCCGTCGACCAGGCGGGCTGCGACGCCGTTTTGGGGCTGACGCCCTCCTGCGGTTACCATGCCCAGGTTGGAGGATTCGCCTAGTGGCCTATGGCGCTCGCCTGGAACGCGGGTTGGGTTAACGCCCTCGGGGGTTCGAATCCCCCATCCTCCGCCAATGGAATCCGTGGCATCTGATCGCGCAAGCCGAGATCGCATGCCACGGATTTCGTGGTTCCGGCCCCGTCGCTCACTAGGCTGACGTCATGACATATGTCGTGCTCGGTGCGACCGGGGGTCAAGGCGGAGCGGTGGTCGACGAACTCCTCGCCGCCGGATTGCCCGTCCGCGCCGTCATCCGGGACACCTCGTCCGCCCGCGCCCGGGCACTGTCGGACCGCGGTGTGGAGCTCGCCGTCGGTGACCTCGTGAGCGGCAACGGACTGACCGAGGCCTTCACCGGCAGCACCGGGGTCTTCGCGCTGACCACACCGTTCGAGACCGGACCGGATGCCGAGATCACACAGGGCACGGCCATCGTCGAGGCCGCCACCTCGGCCGGGGCCGGCCATCTCGTGTTCTCGTCGGTGGCGAGTGCGAATCTGGGCACCGGTGTCCCCCACTTCGAGTCCAAGTACCGCGTCGAGCAGTTCCTGACGGCGTCCGGACTCGACCACACGATCGTCGGACCCACCTACTTCTACGACAACATCCTCGGGGCGTCCGACGCACTGACTGCAGGCGTGATGCTTCTGGCGATGCCCTCCGACAAACCCCTGCAACAGCTGTCCCGTCGCGATCTCGGACGATTCGTCGTGGAGGTCTTCGACAACCCCTCCGATCACCTTGGTCGTCGCATCGACCTGGCGTCCGACGACCCCACACCGGCGGCGATGGCGGCCACCCTGTCCACCGTCCTCGGACACGAAGTACGTGCCGAATCCTATGATCCCGAACGTATTTCGTCACCGGACATGCGCGCCATGTTCGGGTTCCTGAGTCGCGAGGGATATTCGGTGGACATCGCCGCACTCCATCATGATCATCCCGATATCGGCTGGATGTCGTTCACCGACTGGGCGGCGGCGTCGCTCCCCCGGTGAACGCACGCGACGGAGTCTCGCGATAGCCCTCTCATATCGCTCGGGTTTGGCACGATTGGACGCGGATCATCCATCACCCACAGCCCGGGAGAGCCATGACCACATCATCGACGTCCGTCGACGTCTCACCCGATCCCGATCGTCGCGCCGACGGCATCGGCCGCCGCCGAGTGCTCGGCGGTGCGGTCGTCGCGGTGGCCGGCGCCGCCACGCTGGCCGCATGCGGCTCGGATGACGACTCCACGTCGTCGACAGGCACCGCCACGACCTCCGGAGGCCAGGGCGCGGCATCCGGCGCACTGGCCGCGACCGCGGATGTCCCGGTGGGCGGTGGCGTCGTCAACGAGTCGGCGAAAACCGTCGTCACCCAGCCGGCAGCCGGACAGTACAAGGCGTTCTCCGCCGTCTGCACCCACAAGGGTTGCCTGGTCAGCGACGTCACCGACGGCAACATCATCTGCCCGTGCCACGGCAGTGAGTTCTCCGCCACCGACGGCAGCGTCACGGCAGGCCCGGCGACCGACCCCTTGGCGAGCACCCCCGTCAAGGTCACCGACGGGCAGATCGTCCCGGCCTGAGCAGTCACGCACTCCGGACAATGCAGCCCGTGGGACACGGAGGCGGGTGGGGGACTTCGGTGACGAGGTCGCAGGTGCAAGAGTGAGAGGGTGCTGTTCCCGACGCTGAGCCCGACCGCTCCCGACCTGCCCGATGCCGTCACCGTGGGTGACGACCGCCTGTCCCGGGAGGACCTCGTCGGTGCCGCCACCGCGGTCGCCGAGCGGATCGCGGGAGCGCGGACCCTCGCCGTCCTGGCACGTCCGAGCACCGATACCGTGCTCGCGATCGTCGGGTGCCTGATCGCCGGGGTGACCGCGGTACCGGTCCCACCCGACTCGGGTCCTCGCGAACTCGACCACATCCTGACCAATTCCGGCGCGCAGGCGTGGCTGGGTGCGGCCCCCGACGACACGTCGCTCCCCGTGATCCCGGTTCGACGGTATGCACGATCCTGGCATCGTCACCCGGAGCCGCCCGGCACGTCGACGGCGCTGATCCTCTACACCTCCGGGACCACCGGGGCACCCAAGGGTGTGCCGCTCACTCGCGACGCGATCGCCGCGGGACTCGACGCCCTCGCCGACGCATGGCGGTGGACTGCCGACGACGTTCTCGCACATGGCCTTCCGCTGTTCCATGTTCACGGCCTGATCCTCGGGGTGCTCGGCCCCCTCCGCCGCGCAGGCCGACTCGTCCACACCGTGAAACCCACCCCGCAGGCCTACGCCGGTGCCGCCGAAGACGGCGCGACGATGTTCTTCGGGGTTCCGACGGTGTGGACGCGCGTCTCCGCAGAACCGGCTGCGGCACAAGCACTGTCGAGTGCCCGGCTACTCGTGTCCGGCAGTGCACCGCTGCCTGTTCCGGTGTTCGACGCAATCCACGCCCGTACCGGACACGAGATCGTGGAACGGTATGGCATGACGGAGACGATGATCACGGTCAGCACCCGCGTCGACGGCGAACGCCGCCCGGGCTGGGTCGGACTCCCCCTCCTCGGCGTGGACACCCGTCTGCGCGAGGGCGATTCCGATGTCCCCCATGACGGTCAGAGCGTCGGCGATCTGCATGTACGCGGCCCGATGATGTCCACCGGGTATCTCCCATCGACCGTTCCGGCCACCGGGACTCGGATCGATCTTAACGAATCATGGCTCGACGAAGGGTTTTTCGCCACCGGCGACGTCGCCGTGATCGATCCCGACGGCATGCACCGCATCGTCGGCAGACGCGCCACGGACCTGATCAAGTCCGGCGGCTACCGTATCGGCGCCGGTGAGATCGAGACCGTACTACTGGGTCACCCCGCCGTCGACGAGGTCGCGGTGATCGGCGTCCCCGACGACGACCTCGGCCAACGTATCGTCGCCTACGTCGTCGGCGAGCGGGTGCGCGATTCCGAACTCATCGACCTGGTGTCGACCGAGTTGTCACATCACAAACGGCCCAGGGAGATCCGATTCGTCGAGGGGCTTCCTCGCAACGCAATGGGCAAGGTGCAGAAGAAGCTACTGGACTGACGCGCCAGGCCGGGGTCGGCCCGGCACCGACGGTGGACTCACACCGTCGTCGAGCATCGACGGTGCCTTCAGTCGCCCCAGCACCACGACCAGGACGAGAGCCACCGCCACCGGGATGCACGCGATGAGCACGATCGACGCTGCCGAGAAGTCCATGCCGATGAGCATGCCGCCGACGATGGGGCCCACCACCGATCCCAGCCGACCCATCGACGAGACCCAGCCGACGCCGGTCGCCGCGGTGGCCTGCGGGTAGATGGACACCGCCACCGCCGACGGACCGATCATCCCGGCTTGGAGGCCGAGTCCGACTCCGCCGAACACCAAGAGCAGCAAGGCTTTGTCGGAGCCGAGGTTTGCCGACAGCACCAGGAAGACGATCGCGACGACCGTCGTGCCGGCCAGCACCGACGTCATCCGGAAACGCAACGCACCGACCATCAACACACCGGCCCCGAGAATGCTGCCGACGCCGAGCGCGGCCGACCCCAGCGGTGCGAGATCCTTGCCGAACCCATAACTGGTCAGCAGTGTCGGCAGCCAGGACGAGAAGATGTAGAAGACACAGAACACCAGAAAGGCAAACGCCCACAACAAGATCGTGCGAGTCCGGACACGCGGATCGAACAACCGGGTGACCGCTGCATGATGCTTGGCGTCCGACGACGACATCGGTGCGACCGCCTGCACCGACCGCTCGTCGGGCAGTCCCAGCCAGAGGCACGGGATCAACACCGCAGAGGCCGCCGCTCCGACGAGGAACACCGACGGCCAACCGTAGGACCGGATGAGCGCGGTCCCGAACAGCCCCGCGATGAGCGCACCTGCGGAGATACCCATGGTGACGAAGACCGCGATCAACTGCCGGTAGCGCGTCGGATTCAGTGCGGTCGCCTGCGCGACCGCTGCCGGCATCACCGCACCCAACCCGAGGCCGGTGAGCAACCGCAGCGCGCTCAGTTCGACGATCGATTGCGACCAGGCGGTGAGCAGGCAACCCACGGTGAAGACCGCGACCGCCACCAGCACCACCCGACGGCATCCGAAGCGCGCGGTGAGTCGGCCAACAGCGATGTAGCCGAGGGCCACGCCCAGGCTGGTCAGCGAGAGTGCGGGGGTGAAATGCGACGCGGGTACGTCCCAATCGTCGGCGAGCGCCGGGACCGACAGCCCGAGCGCGATCGTGTCGTAGCCGTCGAGCACGACGGCGACGAAGGCCAGGATCAGCACCGGCCAGTTGGGCCGGTCCTGGGTGCCGGATGTTTCGGCGGTCGGTCCGCTCATGTCGTCCTCGTCGTCGTCGGGCGGGAGGGCTGAAGTTCCTGCACCGGGGCCTGTTTTATCTTTGCGACAAGACAGTTGTAATGGCTTGGCGCTAAGAGGTCAACGGGTGCGGCCCCCTCGGACGGGCCGTGTAACGACACTTTTACCGCCGGGAAACGCTAGAGATGCAGGTCACAGCAACTGCGCCAGGCTGCGGACGGTCACACGGATATTTTTTGCCGAACCGTCCTTCCGCCGGGTTTCGGCCCGCCCTTCGTGCACGCGAGGACCGGGTGCCCAGCGGAAGGACTCGGAAATACGTCACAGCTGACCGGCTCAGCGAACCTTGGTCATGACCTCCGCCGCGTAAAGGTCCATGGTCGCGCGGACCTCAGACTCGGGCATGCCACCGATGTCGAACACCGCGAGGTGACGATCGGGCTGCAGCGCCTCCTTGATCGACTCGAGGCGATCGACCACCTCAGCCGGCGAGCCGACCAGGGCGGGGCCGTTGATGAGGCGATCGAAGTCGACTTTCACGTCGACGCCCCGGAGCTGATTTGCCCAGTCGGCGTATGACGTGAGGTACGGGCGCTTCTCGTCCCGGGCCTGCTGCGAGGTCGGCGCGACATGGATATGGCTGCACGCACCGACGAACGACTGCTCCTCGTATCCGTTCTCGACCATGAGCTCCCGATACAGAGCGATCATGTCCTTCCACTCCTCGGCGCGCTTGAAGATCGACGGCAGCATGAGTGGCATCCCCATCGCAGCGGTCCAGCGCACCGACTCTTCGGACATACCGGTGCCCATCCAGATCGACGGCGTGCGCTGGGCCGGGAACGGCTTGAGCGTGATGCCGTTGAGGTCCGGACGACTCGCCCCCGACCAGACGACCGATTCCTCGGTGAACAGCCGACGCACGAGCTCGAGCTTCTCGACAAGCATGTCGCGCGACTTGTCCTGTTCCACACCGAATTCGGCGTACCCGTCGGCAGAGATGCCGCGTCCGAGCACCATCTCGGCGCGACCGTTCGAGATCTGGTCGAGCGTGGCGAAGTCCTCGGCCACCCGGACGGCGTCCAGCATCGGCAACAGGGTCACACCGGTGGTCAGCCGGATGCGGCTGGTTCGCGCCGCTACCGCGGACAGGACCGGGAACGGCGACGGGATGATGTAGTCGTTGAAATGGTGCTCGCCGATGGCCAGCACTTCGAAGCCGAGTTCCTCGGCATACACACTGGTTTCGACGATCGAGCGAATGCGCTCACCCTGGGACTCCTGCTCCCCGGTGTTCGGGTTTGGCAGGTGATCTCCCAGAGACATCAAACCGATTTCCATGGTGGTTCTCCTCACAAGTGGACTGAATCTGACTTTAGGTTCAGTTATGAGGATGCGTCAAGGCCTCGGCCGCAGACACTCGGGTCCGTTCTCGCCGACCGCGCGACCGATCCCGGCCGCGCTGCCTGCCGCGAGCCGCCGGAGTGACCGCCCTCGACAACGGTCACCAGAAAGCGCCGAGCACGCGCGCATTCCGACCGATCCCATGCCGCCGCCCCAGACAACCGAGGGTCTGCGCAGTCAGGGCACGCATGGTCGACGCGATGAACCAGCCTCCGGCAGTGGCAGTTTCGTCAGGACGCGCCGGATCGAGCGGTCCGCCCCCGCCTGGCCGCGGCCGGTCCGTACACGGCGCCGAACCACATGGCCGTCAACGTGTCGATCGCCGTGTCGTCGTCGGGCGGCTCGACCCCCTTGTCGCCCTTGCCTGCCAACCACGTCCAGCTGAACGACTCGAGCATGGACACGATGGCCGAAGCCATCGTCGGGATGTCGACATCCTCGAGGTGCCCTGCGTCGCGAGCCGCCTCGAGTTGCCCGATGACGCCACGGACACCGATGCCGCGCACGGCGCGCCATCGGGCCGCGTACGACTCGTCGGTCATCGACAGCTGGAAAAGTCCGATCATCTCCGGCACGTGTTGCCGGAATGCGGTCCAGTAGGCGGTCACCGCACCCCGCACACTCTCGTACGGGTCGTCGGATCTGGCACTCAGGGCCGCGTGCGTGACCTCGCCGCCGAACTGTTCGAGCAACGCGTCGAGCAGTTGCTCTTTGTTCTCGTAGTAGTTGTAGAACGACCCCGGCGAGCGGCCCGCAGCCCGGGCGATGTCGGCGATCTTCGCGTTGAAGTAGCCGTTTCGGGCGAAGACCTCACGGGCGGCCTGCAGCAATGCGTCCTCGGTACGCTGCCCCTTGCTCTTGCCTGCCACGAACCGCCTCCTCAACCGCATCGACCTCGTCACCGTATCGGTCGATCACGTGTCGCAGGCGGCGACGCCTCCGGATCACGACGGATTCGGGGATCCCTCTTGACATGAACTGAATCTTGAGTCAGATTCAGTTCACGCGCGTATCGCACATCACAAGATGGGCCGACCTCGCCGGAGATCACCCTCCGGCGAGCGATGAGCGTTTGTTGCCGCCCCGCCGGAGAGGAATCGCCATGACCGAAGTTGAGACGATCGACCAGGCGGTACGACGCCATTCGGCAGACCGACCTGAGGTGCCGGCGTTCGTCGATCCGCAGCGATTGGTGACCTGGGCGGAACTCGACGCGGCCGCTGACCGCTGTGCCGGACAACTCCGTGAGCTCGGAGTCGGCAGGGGTGACCGTGTCGCATGGCTGGGACCCAATGCACCCGCCTACGCGACCATGGTGATCGGTGCGTGGCGAGTCGGTGCATCCGTTGTCGGCCTCAACTTCCGCCTGCCACCGAGCGAGCTCGCCGCCATCACCGAGGCGATCGGCGTCGCGCACGCCGTCGTCGACGCGCGCTTCGCGGCGATGGCAGAGCATCTCACCGCGCGTGGCACCACCGTGGTCGAACGATCCGAGGTCTGGCCGCCACTCGATCAGCCCGCCATCGCCGAACCCGTGGTCTGGGACGACGAGGACGAGGCGATGATCTACTTCACCTCCGGGTCGACCGGCCATCCGAAGGCCGTGCCGCTGACGCGCAGCGCCGTCGAGGCGACCATGCTCTCGGCCGACGTGCACGAGTTCACCACCGACAGCAAAGCCCTGATCATCCCGCCCGCCTTCCACGCCGCCGGTGCCACCTGGACCAACTACTGTCTGCACAACGGCGCAACGGTCGTCTACACCGACGACGCGTCACCGGCCGGAATTGCGCGAACGATCAACGAGCACCAGATCACCCACGCCATCCTGGTACCCACCCTCATCCATTCGTTGGTCGAGGAGCTCAAGCGCAATCCACAACCTCTCCCCTCGCTGCACCATGTCGCCTACGGCGCATCGCCGATCACCCAGCACCTGTTGGGCGAGGCTCTCGAGATCCTCGGATGCGACTTCTGCCAGGTCTACGGACTGTCCGAGGGCGGTGGCGCGATCGCGTTCCTCCCGCCCGAGGACCATGTGGGCGACAACCCCGCTCATCTCTCCTCGGCCGGAAGACCTTGTATCGGTGTCGAGGTCGAGGTCCGCGACTTTTCCGGCGCCGTTCTCGGAACCGGGGAGTCGGGCGAATTATGGTTTCGCGCACCAACTCTCACCCGGGGGTACATCGGCAACCAGGAGGCCACCGGAAGGGTGCTGATCGACGGCTGGCTCAACACCCGCGACGTCGGGTTCGTGGACGCAGACGGCTACATCTACGTCGAAGGCCGCTCCGACGACATGATCCAGAGCGGCGCCGAGAATGTGCATCCGCAGGCCGTCGAGGAGGTCGTCATCACGCTTCCGGGCGTCCAGGAATGCGCGGTCTACGGGACACCCGATCCACATTGGGGGCAGCGGGTGACCGCCGCGATCGTTGCCGATCGCGACATCAGCGAATCCGAGGTGATCGAGTGGTGCAAAGCGCGACTCGCGGCATACCAGGTCCCGAAGGTGGTGGTGGTCTTGTCGGAACTCCCCCGCACCGCGACCGGAAAGGTACAGCGCAAGGTGCTCGCCGGTATGGCCGAGCCCGCACCGGCCGGCTGACCTGTTCGGGCCTACTCGGCCCTGATCTTCCGACGGCCACCCGGCAGGGTGGCACCGTTGACCTCACGTCCACGGCGCCTCACTGCCGGGTGGTTCTGGTGGAGCCCCCTGGAGCCCCTGCCCCCACTGGCCCTTACAGGCGGGAGCGTCCGCGATTACGCAGCGCCTGTCGGGCCATGGCTGCCGACGCGTCGACGATCCGGTCGCCGTAACGCTCCAGCACGAGATCCTGGGTGGCCGCCAGATGGGCACGCGCCAGACTCTCGGCCTTGTCGGCGTGACCCGCCGTGATCTCCTTGAGAAGTTTCCGGTGCGTTCGCACCGCCGCTTCGGCCTCCAGCTGTGACGGATACTCGCCGTGACGATGACGCGCCTCCGCCCACGCCTCCTCTTGCGCCGTCCACAACGCGACGTAGCTCCCCACGGCGTAGCGCAGGGTGGCATTGGGCGTGAACGACACCACCAGGTCGTGGAAATCGCGGGCCGAATGGGTGAACTCCGCACCCTCGGTGACCACGTCACTGGATTCTTCGATCGCCGCGGTCAGTGCGGGCACCACGACCTCGGAGCGGTCGTCGCGCTTCGCGCACTCGGCGGCGCACAGCGGCTCGAGCATGCGCAGCCCGTGAGCGAGGTCGCGCAAGGTCACCCGACCGGCCTGCAGCGAGAGCCCCAGGTGATAAGCGGCCGACGTCTCGTCGGGACGATGCACGTCGGCACCACCGACGTTGCCGCGTCGGACGGTGACCAGGCCTTCGGTCTCGAGTATCCGCAGGGCCTCTCGGATCGACGGATAGCTGACGCCGAAGTCCCGTACGAGCTGCTCCTGCGTGGGCAGCCGATAATCCTCGACGTCGAGGATCAGGGTGCGGAGCTCGGCGGCCACGGTCTCTGCGATGCGCCGCTGTGGGACACGACCATTTCTCACAGCAGTCACGCCGGCCACATTTCGTTCATGACGAAAGTGTAGGACAAGGCCATGGTCTTTACCATGCAAGTATTCCAATCCTTGCAAGGATTGACGTACTGTGGCCGCTATGGACTTCACCATGGGCGATGCGGCGACAGACCTACGCCGGGACCTGCGCCGCCTGATGCGCGAGCACCTACCCGAAGATTTCCGCGGGCCGTTCACCGACGATCCCACCGATCTGCAGACGGCGCAGGAGTTCTGCCGCCTCCTGGCCGATCAGGGCCTGCTCTGCCTCGCCTGGCCCGAGGAATTCGGCGGTCGCGGCGCATCCATCTGGGAACAGACCGTGGTCCGCGAGGAGATGTGGGCTCATCACGAGCCACGCGGCGCCCAGTACATGGGGGTCAACTGGGTCGGTCCGGCGATCATGCGCCACGGCACGGAAACCCAACAGCGCAAGCACCTTCCACCGATTGCGCGGGGCGAGTCGATCTGGTGTCAGGGGTTCAGCGAACCCGGCTCCGGCTCGGACCTGGCCTCGGTGCGCACGGCGGCGCACCGCGAGGGCGACGGCTGGAGCATCTCGGGTCAGAAGATCTGGACGTCGTATGCCGGTATGGCGCAATGGTGTTTCCTCCTCGCCCGGACATCGTCGACCGGCCGCAAGCAAGAAGGCCTGACCGTCTTTCTGGTACCGATGTCCGATCCCGCGATCGAGGTTCGACCGATCCGATCGATGCTGGGACCGCACCACCTCAACGAGGTCTTCTTCGATTCACTCAAGGTGAGCGAATCCGATGTCCTGGGCGAGGTCGACGACGGTTGGCATGTCGTGCAGGAGGTCCTCGCGTTCGAACGCGTCGGCATCGCTCGATACGCACGATGCGAACGACTCCTCCGATCAGCTCCCGAGATCCTCGGCGACCGTTGGCCGGACCTCCCCGACGACCTCCGTTCACGGTGGGTCCGAGAGTTGTTGCTCTGTCGCCGCGCTCGGCTGATGGCCTATCGCGTACTGGCGACACAGAACGAGGGGCGCGTGCGTCCCGGCGATTCGGCCGCATATCGAATCGCGGTGACCCGTCTCGACCAGACCAGTGCCGACGTCCTCACCGAGATCGCCGCGTACGCACCGACCGACAACGCGGCCGCCGACACGTTCCGCCACGACGTCCACGCCAATTGGGCGTACTCGCAGGCGGCCACCGTGTCCTCCGGCAGTATCGAGATGCAACGCATTCTGCTGGCCCGCGACCTGCTGGCGGCCTCGTGAACATCGACCTGAGTGCGGAGGCGACCGATTACGGGAACGCCGCCCGCGATGCGTTCAAGGCCGCAGGCGGCGACCAGCTCATCCAGTCGGCCGAGATCGAACCGTCGCGGCGACACGAGGTGCTCGCACCTGTGTTCGCCGAACTCGGCGCCTGGGACCTCGATCCCCGCAACAGCGCAGACGAACTCGAGGCAGCGGCGGCGTTGTGCCGCAGCGCCGGACATTGGACGGTGCCCTATCCCGTTGCCGAGCGACTCGCGAGGCCCGTTGATCTCGAGGCCGACGGCCTGCTCGTGGTTGCCGAGCACGACCCCGCAGGCCCGGTCGCCGATCTCGATCTGCGGTGGGCGGCGGCCACTCTGGACGGCCGACGCAGCATCGCCGCGGCTCACCCGTCATCGGAACCGCCACGCACATCGGGCTTCGTGACCCGTCTGGATCTCGAGCCCGTCGACCACGAGGGCGCAGGCGACATCGCCCTCGGTCTGGTCCTGCCGGTCTGGACCCTGCTCGGAATGCTCGATCGAGCAATGGAACTCACCCGAGAGCATGTCCTCCTCCGCGAGCAGTTCGGTCGACCGCTCGCCAAGTTGCAGGGCGTGCAGTTCCAGTTGACCGATGCCGAGGTCGAACGAGTCGGGGTGGAAGTCCTTGCCAAACATGCACTCTGGAGCCTGCAGACCGGCGATCCCGGCGCTCTTGTCGATGCGCTGGCTCTCCGGCTGGCCGCCATCGAGGCCGCCGCAGTGGTGTTCCGGATCGCGCACCAACTGCACGGCGCATCGGGCTTCTGCGACGAGACGACCCTGTCGTGGACGTCGCGGTACAGTCTCGCGCTGCGCCGCTTGCCCTTAGGGCTCTCCGCCACCGCCACCGCGCTGACCGACCTGACCGGCCGACGCGGCCTCCCCGGGATCGACGACATCGGGCCCGGGGCCATCGATGCCGAGGTGACTTCGTGAACCATGACCTTCCGAGCGAATTGATTGTCGAAGCCGACGGACCGATACGGGTCGTCACCATCAATCGCCCGGAGGAGCTCGGTGCGGTGAACAAATCACTGCATTGGGCTCTGGCGAACGTGTGGCGACAGATCGCCGCAGACCGCGAGGCTGCTGTCGTGATTCTGACCGGTACGGGCCGCGCCTTCAGCGCCGGCGGCGATCTGGACTGGATCAGTTCGTTCCTCGACGATCCGGTCGCACGCGACGAGAGTCTGCGCGAGGGCGCCGAGATCATCGAGGAGCTGCTCCGTTTCCCCCTGCCCGTGATCACCGCGGTGAACGGTCCCGCAGTCGGACTCGGTTGCAGCATCGCAGTACTCGGCGACATCACGCTGATGTCCGAGTCCGCGTATCTGGCCGACCCCCATGTGGCGGTCGGACTCGTGGCCGGCGACGGCGGCGCGGCATTCTGGCCGCTGCTCACACCGATCCTGCGCTCGCGCGAGTACCTCTTCACCGGCGACCGCATCCCCGCAGCGACCGCCGTCGAACTCGGGCTGGCCAGCCGCACGACGACGCCCGGAGACCTCATGGGAGAAGCTCGCCAGCTCGCCCTCCGACTCGCCGAGCAACCCCGCGAGGCGCTGCAGAGCACCAAACGCATCGTGAACATGTATCTGAGCCAGGCACTGGGCGGGCCGATGCAGGCAGGTTTCGCCGCGGAGGCGGTCACGATGCGCTCGCCCGAACACCGAGAACGCCTCGAAGCTCTGGCCGGTCGGGGTCGCCGACGATGAGCCCGTCCGCACCCGCCCCGACCGTGGACACCTTTCGCGACGAGGTCCGAACCTGGTGTCGGGCCCAGATACCCGGCGACTGGCGAGCCACACAGACCGGGGTGTCCGAGGACGAGTTCGTACGCTTCCAGAAGGCATGGTTCGGCGAACTGCGCGAGGCAGGCTATGCGGTCCCGCATTGGCCCCGCGAGTGGGGCGGCGGGATGTCGGTGGAGCAGCAGGTGATCCTGTACCAGGAGTTGGCGGCCCACGATGCGCCACGGCTGGTTCTCCCGTTCGTGTCGATCCATCATGCGGCGTCCACCCTGCTGGCCGCCGGCACCGACGATCAGCGTCGTCGTCACCTACCCGCCATCCTCGAAGGTGAGATCTGGTGTCAGGGGTTCTCCGAACCGGAGGCCGGCTCCGACATGGCCGCGATCCGCACAACGGCCCGACGCGACGGCGACCGATACATCGTGAACGGCCAGAAGCTCTGGGCCAGCGGCGCCCGGCATGCCGACTGGTGCCTGCTGCTCGCCCGCACCGACCCGGATGCGCCCAAGCGACACGGAATCTCGTACTTTCTGCTCGATATGCGGACGACCGGAATCGACGTGCGGCCGATCCGGCAGGCAACCGGCGAGTCCCATTTCTGCGAGATCTACCTCGATGACGTGGTGATCCCCGCCGCCGATCGAGTAGGACCCGAGAACAAGGGCTGGCAGGTCGCGCAGCAGACGCTGGGAGCCGAACGCGGCATGACGATGCTCGAACTCACCGAGCGGCTGGGACATGGCGGCTTCGGCTGGCTGCTGTCGGAGTGCGCTCGTCCCGGCGCCGATGGAACACGCCCGGTGGACGATGCACGGATCGCGGATCGTCTGGCGCAGTTCGAGATCGAAGTGGACGGACTGCGGATGCTGGTCGGCGACTTCGTCGCCCAGGACAACCCCGGGCCTGCCGACGCGTCGGTGGTGAAGCTCTACTACAGCGAACTCCTGCAGAGCATGATGGACTTCGGCACCGAGGTCGGCGGGCTCGATGCTCACACCGCTCTGCGCAAGCCGCTGTCGAGTGGGTGGGAATCAGCTTGTTGGATGCTGGATTTCGTGGGTTCCTGGGAGTGGACGATCCCCGGCGGGACGAGCGAGATCCAGCGGACGATCATCGGCGAGCGAGGCCTGGGCCTGCCGCGGGAACCGGGGGGACGATGATGACGACCGTGACCGACCTCGCCGCCGCACACGAGGAATTGGCGCACGTCACTCGCAAGGCACTGGCGACCGCTGCCCCGGAGGAAGCAGTCGACTGGGATCTGGTCGTGCGGTCGGGGTGGGTCGGCCTCGAGGCACCATCGTCGGTCGACGGCGCCGACGCCACCTTCGCCGAAGTCGCGGTTGTCCTGCGCGAGTGGGGACGAGCAGCCGCGCTGGGACCGTATCCGTCTGTGACCCTGGCCGTCGCAGCCCTGGTCGGCACCGGCCTCGACCGGCCGCTGAGTCGAGCCATCGACGGACACTCGACACCGATCGTCGTCCTGTCCGCCGCGGGCGACGGGCCGAGTCAACTCGAACTCGGAGCCGACGGGGACGCGACGCTGACCGGGTCGACGACCTTTGTACCCGACGCCGACCGTGCCGACCTCCTGCTCGTTCCGGCCCGCACTCCCGACGGCGAGATCGTGCTGGTGACAGTTGATCCGAACGCCACGGGGGTGTCCATCCGGACCAAGCCCGTGGTCGATGCGACACGGGACCTCGCCGACATCAGCCTCGACGGCGTTCATGTCACCCGCGGCCAGGTGGCACGGTGGGGATCCGACGGCGGGACCGCCATCGACCGGCTTCGTGACCGCGCTGCACTGTCCATCGCGTGCGACAGCGTCGGGCTTGCCGACGCGATGCTCGACGCCACGGTCACCTATGCGGGTGTCCGAGAGCAATTCGGGCGCAAGATCGGCTCGTTCCAGGCGGTCAAACACGCCTGCGCGGACATGCTGGTGCAAGTGTCGGTGGCTCGTCGTCTCGTTCAGGCGGCGATCGACGCCGTTGTCTCCGACGACCCGGCAGCCCCCATCGCCGTCTCGAAAGCTGCGTCCTTCGCCGACGAAGCCGCGGTGTCGGTGTGCGGCAAAGCTGTCCAGCTACACGGCGGGATCGGATACACCTGGGAGAGTGGCCTGCACGTCTATCTCAAGCGGGCGACCCTCAACCGCTCGCTGTACGGTTCGCCGGCGTGGCATCGCGCCCGAATCGCCGAACGGTACAGAGATGCCGAGCCACCAAACCCCATCGCAAACCCTAGGAGGGCGGCCGCCACCGGCACGCCCACACCGTCGGTCGCCCTAGGTACGCCAGCACCGTCGGCCGAGTAGGCACCGAGGCGCCAGCCGCCGTACCGAGACCCGGGGAACTCCCATCGCTTTCTGGTTGCTTCATGGGCACGCCATACTGCCGGTCGAGTTTCGGAACCGCACACTGCCGGTCGAGTAGGCGCCGAGGCGCCAGCCGAGGCACCGTATCGAGACCAACGACCCAGCGCGAGATCTCGATACGCGGCCTCGCAAGCGCTCGAACGCTACTCGATCAGCAGATACAGGCCTACCCCACTGGCTCGGACGCTACTGGATTCGACAGGTACAGGCCCACCCCGCTGGCTCCGACGCTACTGAATTCGGCAGGCACGCACACTGCCGGTCGAGTAGGCGCCGAGGCGCCAGCCGAGGCACCGTATCGAGACCAACGACCCAGCGCGAGA
>NZ_JBCLVL010000011.1:0-193778 GCF_048537895.1 Gordonia sp. CPCC 206044 | reverse complement strand
ACCGCACTGCGAGGCAACTCACCCGTCAGCCGCGTACCCAACCTGGCAGGTCAGTACAGCTAGTCGACCAGCGGGGGTGGGGCGGGGTGAGTGGTCTGCTGCACCAGCGGGGCGGGGCCGGGTGAGCGGGTTACTCGGCCGGTGGGGAAGAGCTCTGCCGGGCGCGGCCCAGGTATTCGTTGAGCTGGCGAGCGAGGTCACGATCGAGCGCGCGGTCGAGTGCGTTGTGCGCCGAGATCGACCCAGCACGCCGCATCTCGCTCAGTAGTTCTGTGGCCCATTCGGATTCGGCCGTCGTCCGGGGGAGCCAACCGTCCGATCGGCCCTCGGTGATGCCGCGGCGCCCGGCGGAGATGACGGTCTCGGCGACGGTGGCCATCTGGCGATCGAGCCGACCGTGCACATCGAGGATGCCGCTCAGCGGTACCCCGAGCTTCACCAGCCGGCCGTATGCGGTGACCGTCTCCTGATCGAGGATCGTGTAGCGGTCCGGATGATCGGTGTTCGGGCCGTGCGGCTCGATCAGGCCGAACTCGATGAGGCGTTGGAAATGTGCCGGGTTGCCCGAGTTGAGCAGGTCCTTGAGTTCGTCGGCCGCGACGGTCGTCGACGTCGCCGTCGACCACGGCTCGGCCATCACCTCTTCGAGCCCGAGCACCTCGGCCAAGTTGTCGCCGCGCTGTATCCCGGACAGGAAGTCACTGATGTGGCGGATGGTGAACCCACGTTTGAGCAGGTCATTGATGACCTTCAAGCGGGCCAGGTGGGCGTCGGTGTAGATCGCGATGCGACCGCGCCGGACCGGGCGGGGCAGGAGCCCGCGGTCCTGATAGCCCCGCACGTTGCGGGTCGTGGTGCCCGCAGCCCGTGCCAGATCGTCGATCCGGTACTCAGTCACCGCGACATTGTCCCAGATGCCGAGGTGTCGTCGGTTCAGGTCGCCACACCGCGTGAGACGAGATCGAGCACACCCTCGTAGACCGCGGCGCCGTCGACGAAGGGCGGGTGCACCGAGCCGAGTTCCAGCGACACCGCGCCGTGCACACACGCCCAGATCTCGGCGGCCAGAGCCACCGCGTCGCCGTCACGGATCAGTCCGGCGACCTGGCCGTAGCGCACGATCTCGACCAGCGCGCCGAAGGCGCGTGCGGCGACCTCGTCCTCGGCCGTGCACTGGGCTGAGAACATCAGCGAATACATCTTCGGGTTGTCGACGGCGAACCGGCGGTAGTTGCGTCCACTGTTGCGCAGCCGGGTGTTCGCGTCCGCATCGGTGGCCGCCACGGCCGCGGCGAGATCGGCGAAACCATCGGTGACCAGGGCGTCGAGCAGGCCGTCCTTGCCGTCGAAATGGTTGTAGACACCCATCGGCGCGACATTCGCCTCGGTGGCCACCGCCCGCACCGTCAACGCGGCAGCACCGTCGCGCTCGAGGATCCGCCGTCCGGCGGCGATGAGAGCCGAGCGGACCTCGGTGGCCGGCGTGCGGGACTTCTGCGGCGACATGTTGACAGCCTACTGGAACAGTGTTCTTCTTGAATAGAACAATGTCCTACAACGGTGTGACGACGTTCTATCTCGCCACTCGGCCCCCTTTCGAAGGAGAAACCTGATGCGGAACCGTTGGCTCGCCCTCGCGGCGTTGTGTTTTGCCGAATTGCTCGTGATGGTCGACAACACAATCGTCAACGTCGCGCTCCCGACGATGTCGCGTGACCTCGACGCCGGGATCTCGGGCCTGCAATGGATCGTCGACGCCTACACGCTGGTGTTCGCCGGATTGCTCCTGACCGGCGGCTACCTCGGCGATCGGTTCGGGCACCGTCGGATGCTGCTCACCGGCATCGTCGGCTTCGTCGGGGTGTCGGTGTTGGCGGCGTCGTCGCAGACGCTCGACCAGCTGATCGCCACCCGGGCCGGCCTGGGCATGTTTGCCGCGCTGGTCTTCCCGGCCACCTTGGCGATCATCGTCTCCATGTTCGTCGGTGCATCCGAACGTGCTGCGGCCGTGGGTATCTGGGCTGCCACGTCGGGAGTCGCCGTTGCCGTCGGCCCGGTGTTGGGCGGATGGCTGCTCGAGCACTACTCGTGGTCGTCGGTGTTCTGGGTGAACCTTCCGCTGGGGGCCGCGGGCATCGCCGCGATCCTGCTGGTGGTGCCGGCTACCCGGCCGACGGCTACCTCCCGGTTCGACCTGCCCGGTCTGGTGTTGTCGATCATCGGGCTGGGACTGCTCACTTATTCGGTGATCGAGGGACCGCATTTCGGATGGTCTGATCCGCGCACCATCGGCGGCCTGGTGGTGGCTCTGGGTGTGCTGGCGTTGTTCGCGTGGCGCGAGCTCACCGTCGAACACCCGATCCTGGACCTGCGACTGTTCACCAACCGCCACTTCGCAACGGCGGCAGCCATGATCAGCGTCGCGTTCTTCGCCCTGTTCGGATTCATCTTCCTGATCACGCAGTTCTTCCAGGCGGTCAAGGGCTACGGCCCCTTCGAGGCCGGGCTGCGCACGCTGCCGTTCGCGGTGGTGATGGCGGTGTTCTCGCCGGTCGCCATGGCGTTGTCGCACCGGTTCGGCCCGCGTGTGGTCGCGGTGGCGGGTGCGCTGCTCATGTCCGGGGGTTTCGCACTCGTCGAGGTGGCCAGTCGGACCTCGGGCTATTGGGAACTGATCATCTGGTCGATGTCGCTGATGGCCGTCGGTCTGGCGTTCATCTCGGGCCCCTGCACGCAGGTGATCATGGATGCGCTGCGACCCGAACAGGCCGGTGCCGGGTCGGCGGTCAATGACACCACCCGCGAGATCGGTGGGACGTTGGGTGTCGCCGTTCTCGGGTCGGTGCTGACCTCGGTGTACACCGCAGGAGTCGGTGGTCGCCTTGCGGCGCTGGGGGTTCCCGATGCGGTGCGCGGTATCGCCGGTGAGTCGGTGATGGCCGGTGTCGAGGTGGCCCAGCGCGCCCCGGGCAACGTCGCGGAGTCGGTGCGTGTCGCGGTCCAGCAGGTGTTCGTCGACGGGCTGCACAGCGCGGTGTGGGTGGCCGTGGCGGTCACCCTGGTCGCGGCCATCGCCGCAGCCTATCTGCTGCGCGGCACCGCCCGTGCAGACGAGGCCGACGTGCAGCCCCTAGAGATCGAGGGTGATGTGGTCACCGCTCGCCCGTGACACACAGGTGAGGAACTGACCGTCGGCGCGTTCCGGTTCGGTGAGGATGTTGTCCCGGTGATCGACCGCGCCGGACAACGTCCTCACCTTGCACGTTCCGCAGAAGCCCTGCTGACACGAATAAGGCGCCGAGGGAACGGTTTTGCGGATCGCCGACAGCGCGGTCTCGTCGGCGGCCACCGGGATCTGCTGTCCCGTGGAAGCGAGCGTGATGGTGAACGGACGACCGTCCTCCACCGGAGGGGGACTGAACCGTTCGTAGTGCAGTTCGATGTCGGGGCGGTCGGCCAGGTGGGTACGCAGTCGATCGAGCATCGGTACCGGACCGCAGCAGTACACCGCGAGATCGCCTGGCGTGCTGCCCGTCTGCGGATCGGTCGGGCCGAGGAGCTCGGTCATCGACGGCAGCCCGGATTCATCGTCGGTCCGGATCGTCACCTTGTCGCCGAATCGCGCGACCTCGTCGAGAAACGGGATCGACGTGCGGCTGCGGCCGGTGTAGATCATCGACCAGTCCAGTCCGAATCGTTCGGCGACCGCCATCATCGGCAGGATGGGGGTGATGCCGATGCCGGCCGCGATGAACCGGACCGACCGCGCCGACGACCCGTGACCGGGCACGGCTATCGGAAAAGCATTGCGCGGTCCCCTGATCCGGACGAGATCACCGACCCGCAGGGTGTCGTGGACCTCGATCGATCCGCCACCACCGTCGGGAATGCGCCGCACGGCGATCCGGTACTGCCGACGGTCGGCGGGGTCGCCGCACAGGGAGTACTCGCGCATCCGGCCGGACGGCAACAGTATGTCCAGGTGCGCCCCGGGATGCCAACGGGTCAGAAGCGTACCGTCGGGGGCCTCGAAGGTGAGAGTGACCACGTTCTCGTCGGCGGCCACGACCTGCCTGTCGACGAGTCGTACCGCGGTCACGCCGTCGTCGGCCGTGGTCGGATGCAGCGGGGCCATCGGGCGCCAGAACGGCCACCACACCTTGGCGATCGCGGTGCCCATCAGCAACATCGGATCGTGACGCCACCGGCCGTAGAGATGCGGAGGGGGAGAAGTCATCTCGGTGGAGTGGGGGTGCAGCCGCTGATTCATCGTCGTCTCGCTCAGTGTGCCTTGCGCGCCGCGGGGGAGGCGGCCAGATAGGCCACCGCCTGGGCGGTACTGCCGATCTCGTTGGGATGAAATCCCGGTCGAAAGTAACTGAAGGTCGCCAGCACGATGTGCCTCATCTTGGGGAGGACGCCGGCACGCACACCCCGGAAGTAGTGGTACTGGCGTTGGAAGTAGTTGTAGGACACCGTCGAATCCTGATGCATGATGAACCGGAAACCGCGGTTGATCAGCAGCAGAAGCGCCGGGAGCACCACGAGCATGGCGCGCCCGCGACGAAGGTAACTGTCGCCGAAGTACACCGCGACCTCGTGGGCGACCGCACGGTGCTCGACCTCCTCGGCGCCGTGCCAGGTGAACAGATCGGTCATCGTGGGATCGGCACCCGAGGTCACCCAGGTGTTGTTCAACGCGAAGTCGCCGAGGATTGCGGTGTAATGCTCGAGCGCGGCGATCAGCCAGAGCCGTTCGATCAGGTGTTTCTGCCGAGCCTGTGGACTGCCCTTGTCCATGGGGCCCAGGACTTTTCGGAAGATCCACTCCATCTGCCGCTGGTACGGTCGCGGATCGATGCCGTAGTGGTCGAGGAACTCCCAGAGCACGTGGTCGTGCGCTTCGGCGTGCATCGCCTCCTGGCCGATGAATCCACGCATGGTGGCGGCGAGCTCGTCGTCGGCGACCAGCGGCAGCGCTTCGTTGTAGGTCAGGACAAACCAGCGCTCCCCCTCGGGCAGAAGGAGATTCAGGACGCTGATGAAGTTGGAGGCCACCGGATGGCCCGGAATCCAGTGCAACGGGGTGGCCGACCAGTCGAAGGCCACGTTACGGGCGTGGAGTTCGACCGGGCCGGGATCGGAACCGTCGAGGTCACGGGGTTCCCGGGCCTCGACGATCGGATGCGGATGGTCCGCGGGTGCGGGAGCAGGCATCGTCGACACCTCTTCTTACGCGGTGACCTTGTGGCGCGCCGCCATTCGCGACAGCCAGGGAGTGAATCGGTAGATCCGGTACCCGATCTTCGCCTCAGGGGTCACCGGTACGACGGCCTTGTTCCGGATGATCGACCGGACGATGTCGGCGGCCACCCGGTCAGGGGTGAAGCCGCGTCGCTGGTACTGCCCGACCAGCCGATTGCGTTCGGCGACTTCGTCGTCGGTGCTCAGCCCGGCGATGGGGGTGTTGCCGACGATGGCGGTGTCGACGATGCCCGGACAGATTGCCGTGACGCCGATCCGATGGTCGGCGAGTTCGGCACGCAGCGACTCCGAGAACAGGAGCACGCCCGCCTTGGACGCGGAATAGAGGCCGAGGGAGCGCTGCGGGGTGAAAGCGGCCGCCGACGAGACGTTCACGATGTGCCCGCCGACCCCGCGCTCGACCATGTGTCGGCCGAAGGCCCGGCTACCGGAGATCACGCCGCGAAGGTTGACGTCGAGCACCCGGTCGACCTGGTCGTCGGTGGCGTCCAATGCGCTGCCGGCCAGGCCGACTCCCGCATTGTTGACCACGATGTCCGGTGTGCCCTGGCGCGCCGCGACCTCGTCGGCGAGGCGGGTCACCGCAGCCGTGTCGGACACATCGAGCTCGTACACCGACGTCGGTGAGCCGAAGGCCTTGCACTCGCGTGCCGTCTCGTCGGCCGCGGCCACGTCGAGGTCGGCGAGGACGAGTTCGCATCCCTGCTCGGCCAGGGCGTACGCGGTCTCGCGCCCGATGCCGCTACCGGCACCCGTGACCACAGCGAGCCTGCCCGACAACGGTTTCGGAGTGGCGAACAGCCGCGCCCGATCCAGTCGTGCGGAGTCCTCGCGTGTTCCCGCCGTCTGAGCCGCGATGAAGTCGCGTGCGGTCTCGGCCAGGTATCCCGGATTGGTGTAGGGCAGCCAGTGGCCGGTCGCCGTGCTTCGCCGCCACAACCGTTGCACGGTGCGATGCGTGTCGTCGAAGATCGCGGGCCGCAACGCGATGTCGCGCTCGTTGACCAGTTCGAGGACCGGGACGAAGGTGGGCCGCGTCTGCGGAGCACGCAGTTTGCGTCGGATGTTTGCCCGGTACAGGCGGAGTCCGGAGATCATGTCCTCACGCAGGGTGTCACCCACCACGACGTTTCGTCGCGGTGTGCCCTCCACACGATGGAGGAACTCGCGCCACACCGTCGGCGACCCGACGGCCGAGAAGAACAGCCGCGGCAGCACCGGCAGCTGGAAGAACACGGTGTAGGCGGACGAACCAGCTTGCGCGAGTGCATGACCCAGATTGCGTGGGGTCGGACTGGCCAGGCGTTCGCGCGCCCAGTCGCCGAGCTGGTCGAGATTCGGCCCGGACACGGAGACGAACGAGGCGATGCGGACCTCGGCGCCTGGGCGGGTGACGGCCTCCCATGCCTGCACGGACCCCCAGTCGTGCGCGACCACGTGGACGGGTCGGTCCGGGCTGACCGCCTCTGCGACGGCGAACAGGTCGTCGGCGAGTGCGCTCAGGCGGTAGGGGGAGTCGCCGTCGGGGCGGTCACTCTCGCCAAACCCACGCACGTCGTAAGCGACCACATGGAAGTCTTCGGCCAGGATCGGGGCGACGTGGGTCCACAGGTGATGTGTGTCCGGCCAGCCGTGGATCAACAAGACCGTCGGTCGGGTGTCTGTCGCGGGGCCATCGACCTCGAAGACGGCCAGATGGACACCATCGTTGGTGACGACGCGCTTTCGCCAATCGAGCATGCCGTCACATTAGACGTTACTCGCGGTTACATCAATGCCTGATGTCGAGGAAGTCGGCCGATACCCGAATACGTACAACTCGCACAATCAGGCGCTCCCGAACGATCGCCGTCGGGCTGACGCACCCAGAACTCACACAATCACGCCGTGCATTGCGTGATTGTGTGTGTTCTACGTGTGTTTCGCTTTGGATGGACCCGAGCGGGGCGCGCGTGCGTCTAATGGGCATGCTGGATTTCCCCACCGACGCCCACGGAATCATCTTTCGTCGGACCGCGATCGACCACGGTTTCACCGACACCCAGTTGTCTCGCGCGCTCGAGAGCAAGCAGATCACCCGTATCTGGCCTGCCGCGTATGTACCGGGGTCGGTGTCGAAGACGAAACCCGAGGATCTGCATCGTCTGAAGGCATTCGCGGCCATCCAACTCGCCGAGCGCAGCAGTGTCCTGAGTCATGAGACGGCGGGCGTCGTGCACAGATTGTCCCTCCTGAACCCGAGCCTCGACCGAGTGCACTTCTCGACCGGCGCGAAGACCGGCGGCCGGATCGAGGAGCGTCGTCACGTGCACTCGGGCGAGCTGGATTCCACTCACACGACTGTCATCGACGGCGTCTCGGTGACATCGCTCGAACGCACCGCGGTCGACATCGCGTGCAGTGTGAGTTTCGCCCAGGCTCTGGCGGTACTCGATTCCGCATTGAGGCGCGGAGCGCAGCCCGATGTGCTCGCCGATCTGCTCGACAACCGTCGGCGCGGGGTAGGGGTGGCCAAGCGGGCATTCGGTCACGCCGATGGGCGGGCCGAGAACGCAGGCGAGTCATGGGGTCGGGCGCAGATCATCGTCGCGGGTTTGCCGGTGCCTCGGCTGCAGCACGAGTTGTACGACGACTCGGGAACCTTCGTCGCTCGTACTGACTACGACTGGCTCGGCCGGCTCGTCGCAGAGTTCGACGGAATGGCGAAGTACCGTCAGCATCGTCGCTCCGGCGAGTCCGAGTTCGACGTGATGAAACGCGAAAAGGAACGCGAAGACGGCCTGCGTCGCCTGGGGATCATGGTGATTCGATGGGTGTGGGACGACCTGTGCAAGGACCGTGTCGTACCGATGGTCCGGGAATGGCTGCAGCGCCTGGGCATCGCGGCCTGACGTGATGATGGCAGAGTCGGCCGCAGTGGTCGACTGGCGCTCCCGAACGATTGCCGTCGGGCTGACGCACCCAGAACTCACACAATCACGCCGTGCATTGCGTGATTGTGTGAGTTCTACGTGTGTTCAGCCCCCGGTGCGGCGAGCGATCGGTTGGCAGCGCTACTGCCGGTACGACGACAGGAAGTTGCCGATGCGCTCGATGGCGTCGCCGAGGTCGCGCGACCACGGGAGGGTGACGATGCGGAAGTGGTTGTGGTCGGTGAGGTTGAAGCCGGTGCCCTGGACCACCAGGATCTTCTCCTGCAGCAGCAGGTCCTGGACGAAGAGTTCGTCGTTGTGGATCTCGTGGACGTTCGGGTCCAGACGTGGGAAGGCGTAGAGCGCACCCATGGGCTTCACACACGAGACTCCGGGGATCTCGTTGAGCTTCTCCCAGGTGACGTTGCGCTGCTCGAACAGCCGCCCTCCGGGTTCCACCAGCGCGTCGATGCTCTGATAACCACCGAGCGCGACCTGGATGGCGTGTTGTCCGGGCACGTTGGAACACAATCGGGTGGACGCGAGTATGCCGAGCCCCTCGATGAAGCCGCGGGCATGGTCCTTCGGTCCGGTGAGGACCAGCCATCCGGCGCGGTAGCCGCACACGCGGTAGGCCTTCGACAATCCGTTGAAGGTGATGCACAGCAGATCCGGGGCCAGTGAGGCGACGTTGATGTGCTCGGCGTCGTCGTAGAGGATCTTGTCGTAGATCTCGTCGGCGAGGATCAGAAGCGAGTGTTCGCGCGCCACGTCGACCAGCTGCTCGAGCACCTCGCGTGAGTAGACCGCGCCGGTCGGGTTGTTCGGGTTGATGATGACGATCGCCTTGGTGCGATCGGTGATCTTGGAGGCGATGTCGGCGACGTCGGGATTCCAGCCGTTCTCCTCGTCGCAGCGGTAGTAGACCGGCTTGCCGCCCGACAGCGTGGTCATGGCCGTCCAGAGCGGATAGTCGGGCATCGGGATGAGAACTTCGTCGCCGTCGTTGAGCAACGACTGCATCGTCATGGTGATGAGCTCGGAGACACCGTTGCCCAGGATGACGTCGTCGACGTCGAAGTACGGGAAGTCGGGGATGAGCTCGTAGCGGGTGACCACCGCGCGTCGCGCCGAGAGCACACCGGCCGACTCGGAGTAGCCCTGCGAATAGGGCAGCGCGTGGATCATGTCGCGCATGATCACGTCGGGTGCCTCGAAGCCGAACAGCGCAGGATTGCCGATGTTGAGCTTCATGATCCGGTGGCCTTCGGCTTCGAGCCGCGCCGCATGCGCGTGTACCGGTCCCCGGATCTCGTAGCACACGTTCTGCAGCTTCAGGGACTGCTCGAGTGGCTTGAGGTTCTGGTTCAGATGCGATACGTGCGGTCTACTCACGAGTTCAATTGTGACAGTCCAGCGCAAACGGGTTTTCGGCGGTGGCGGTGGAGTGGATGACGGCCACAAAAAACCTCACCCGCCGTCGTAGACCGTTGAAGGTCCGCGACGACGGGTGAGGTTTGTGTCGGTTACGGCTACCGGTGTCCGGGGCGCTTCTTGCCTGCGGCGATACCGAATCCCTTGGCCTTGGCGGTCCCGGTCTCGGAGATCGTCCGCTCGTCGGCGGACCCGTCCGACGACGGTGTCGTCTCCTCGGCGGCGGCAGCCGCGGGCTCGTCGGCGGTTGCCGCCGGCTCGGGTGCTGCCTGCTCAGGTGCTGCCGGCTCGGGTTCGGCGGGAGCGGCCTGCTCTGCGGGCGCCGAGGCCGGCTTGGCCGGAGCGCTCGCCGCGCCACCCGGACGCTTCTTGCCTGCGGCCATGCCGAATCCCTTGGCCTTCGCCGGCTTCTCCTCGGTCACCGTGGCCACGCTGCCGACCGTCTCCGTGTCGGCCGTCGGTGCGGCCTCGGGAGCCGATTCGGTGTCTGCGACCTGGCTTTCGGCCGGGGCGGAGACGCCTGCCTGCGGCGCCGCCGCATTCGGCTTGGCTGCCGCGCCGGGCCGCTTGGCCTTGGCGCCCATGCCGAATCCCTTGGCTGCCGGCTCCTTCTGGGCCGGTGCAGCGGCCGCCTCGACAGCCGCCGACGACTCAGCCTCAGCGGGGGCCGGTGCGGCGGAGTCCGCTGCAGCGGCCGGCGACTTGGCAGCCGCGCCCGGCCGTTTCGCCGCGCCCATGCCGAATCCCTTGGCCGCCGGCTTCTTCTCCGCAGCGGGTGCCGCGGAGTCGGCCGGTCCTGCCTCGGCAGGAGCAGCTTTCGCTGCGGCGCCGGGCTTCTTGCCGCCCTTCATGCCGAATCCCTTGGCGGCGGGCTTCTTCTCGGCCGGTGCCGCCTCGGCCGGAGCGGCCTTCGCTGCAGAGCCCGGCTTCTTACCGCCCTTCATGCCCAAGCCGACCTTCGGCTTCGGTGCGGCGTCGGTGGTCGCCGCAGCCGTGGCGACAGCCGCCGCGGGCACCTTCTCTTCTTCGGGTTCGGGCTCGGGAGCCGGCTTCGGTGTCGGTCCCAGGAACCGACCACCGCGCTTGACCTCCGGAGCGCCACGCTTGACTCCGTCGAGCAGCAGCTGCGCGACGTCGACGACCTCGATCTTGCCCTCGTTCTCGGTCCCTGCGGTGCGTGCCGTCACGCCGTCGGTCAACATCACTCGGCAGAACGGGCAACCGGTCGCGACCTTCTGGGGCTGTTCACCGGGCTGACCGTTGCGGTTCGGCCCGCCGGCTTCGCTCCCGGCCAGGGTGTCGAGAGCTTCGTCGACGCGATCGAGGTTGATGCGCTTGCCGATCTGCTCTTCCATCCACATCCGCGCGCCACCGGCACCACAGCACATGGACCGTTCGCCATGGCGGGGCATCTCGGTGAGCGCCGAGCCGGAGGCGGCCATCAACTCACGCGGCGCGTCGTAGACCTTGTTGTGACGACCCAGGTAGCAGGGGTCGTGGTAAGTGACGCCCTCTCCCAGAGGCGCCACCGGCACCAGACGCTTCTCCCGCACGAGGCGGTTGAGCAACTGGGTGTGGTGCACGACCTCGTACTGGGCGCCCAACTGCGGGTACTCGTTGCCCAGGGCGTTGAAGCAGTGTGCACAGGTGACGACGATCTTCTTGCGCTGTTGCGGCGCAGTGGAGAAGACCTCGTTCATCATCTCGATGTTCTGTTGCGCGAGCATCTGGAACAGGAACTCGTTGCCCGCACGGCGAGCGGAGTCGCCGGTACAGGTCTCGCCCTCGCCGAGGACCAGGAAGTTCACCGCGGCGATGTCGAGCAGCTCGGCAACGGCCTTGGTGGTCTTTTTCGCACGATCCTCGTAGGCGCCGGCACAGCCGACCCAGAAGAGGTATTCGAAGCCTTCGAACGACTCGACGTCCTGGCCGAAGACCGGGATCTCGATGTCGACCTCGTCGATCCAGTTGGTGCGCGCCGAGGCGTTCTGCCCCCACGGGTTGCCCTTGTTCTCGAGGTTCTTGAACATGCCTGCGAGCTCGGTCGGGAAGTCCGACTCGATCAGCACCTGGTAGCGACGCATGTCGATGATGTGATCGACGTGCTCGATGTCGACGGGGCACTGCTCGACGCAGGCGCCGCAGGTGGTGCAGCTCCACAGGGTCTCGGTGTCGATGACCGCGCCCAGTTCTTCGGGATCGAAGGCGCCCTCGACCTCGGACGGATCCCGTAGTGCGCCCTTGGACTCGCCGACCAACTTGCGCGATGCCTCGGCCCGCGCGGACTCGGGAATCTGTGCGAGCTTGGCCTCGTCGACGTTGCCGTCGGCGTCGACCAGGCCGACCTCGTCGCCGCCGAGATCCTTGCGTCCACCCGCGATCAGGTAGGGGGCCTTGGCCTGTGCGTGATCGCGCAGCGACATGATCAGCAGCTTGGGCGACAATGGTTTTCCGGTGTTCCAGGCCGGGCACTGGCTCTGGCAGCGACCGCACTCGGTGCAGGTCGTGAAGTCCAGCCAGCCCTTCCAGGAGAAGTCCTCGGCTTTGCCCGCACCGAACGCGTCGACGTCGGGGTCGGCGGTCTCCATGTCGAGGACGCGACCGTTGCTCATCATCGGCTTGGCCGCACCGAGTGCGACGCCGCCGTCCTGCTCACGCTTGAAGTAGATGTTGAAGAACGCCGCGAAGCGGTGCCATGCGACACCCCAGTTGATGTTCGAGCCGACGACGGCCAGCCAGATCATCGCGGAGAAGAGTTTGATCACGGCCATGGCCGCGACGGTCCATTCCGGAGTGGAACCGATCCACTCACCGATGTAGTGCAGGGTGGGTGACTGCCACACCGGGGCGTGTTCGATGCCTGACGTGATCTTCATCAGCTTCACACCGAGCATGCCGATGCCCTCGACGACGACCACGATCTCGACGAAGTAAGCGGCGCCGAACTGGGATCCGGTGAAGCGGGAGAGCCGTTCGGGGATGCGCGGGTGGTTCAGCTGGCGGATGGCGATGAGCGCGAGTCCGCCGATCACGGTGGCCCAGCCCAGGACCTCCTCGGCGAGGACGTACGGGCCCCACGTGCCCAGCCACGGCCAGTGGAAGTGCGGATCGAAGGCCTGCCCGTACGCCTCGAACACGAAGATGAAGCCGAGCAGGAAGCCGACCATCACCAGCCAGTGGGCCCAGCCGACCGTGCGGAACTTCGCCATCCGCGTGTGCGCGGCGAACTCCTTGATCAGCGTCCACAGACGCGGGAACAGCGGCCAGAAGCGCGTACTGTCGACGCGTTGGCCTTGTGCGATCGCCCGGACCATCCTCCAGATGCCCCGGAAGAAGATCGCCCAGCAGAACAGGCTGACGACAACGGCAATCGTGCCGATGGTGATCGTCGTGGCATTCACGGCGTCACGGCCCCTCTCTCGTTGATCACGGGCCATTTGCGCAGGGCTGATGGCGCAGATGGGCCGACGTGTACTACGCGTAACCGTAGTTCCTTGTGGGAGGAGAGCGCTGCCAAGGATTACCTAACTAACGCCCCGCTCCCGCCATGTCGTATACGGGGATGATACTCATCAGTAACTTACTGTCGAGTCAGGTTGTGGGTGGTTGTTGCCACACCGGTGGACTCCGCACCCCGCGTGCGCTGGAACTCCCTGGCAGTGAGCGTCGAGGGCGCGCCGACAATGAGGACAAACCCCGCCTCGGGCCGTGGCATGTCGAACCCTCCGACGTATCGCGTCGAACTTGTGTTGTGTCGATCGCCACAACATCCGAACCGGGCCCGCCGCGCGCGGTCGATCACGGTCCGGAGATGCGGGTCACCTTGCCCGCCACCTTCTCCAGATCGTCGAGGGCTGCGTCGAGATGGGTCAGCATGCGTTGCAGGCTGGGCAGTTCCTTGCGCGCCCCGAGAATGCCGAAGTTGATCTGATCGGCCGTCGTCGTGATGGTGATGTTCAGGGCCAGGCCCTCCATAACGATCGACACCGGGTAGGCGCCGTCGAGCCGGGCGCCGTTCCAGTACAGATGATCGGTGGGGCCGGGGACGTTGCTGACCATCAGGTTGAACTGGGGTGCGGTGTGGTCGACGAAGCCGGGCAGCGGCGCGAGTGCCAGCGGCGCGATCGTGGCGGCCCCGAACATCAACGCCTGCAGCGGTGAGAGCCCACGGATGACCTCTTTGGCCGACCGCGTCGATGCGACCACCGTGGCCAACCGACGTTCCGCATCCGGTTCGTCGGTGCCCAGGTTGGCCATGATCGCGGTGATCGCGTTGCCCTCCGAGGCGGTGTCACCGTGCATCGACACCGGGACAGCGGCGATCAGCGGGGCATCGGGCAGATCGTCGTGGTCGACGAGATAAGCCCGAAGCGCACTGCCACACATGGCCAGTACGACGTCGTTGAGCGTGATGTCGAGACTCTCGGCCACTGCTCGCAGCCGGCCGACCGGCCACTGTTGCGCGGCAAACCGGCGGGCGCTACCGATCGAGACGTCGAGCATCGTCCGGGGAGCCGGCACGAACGGCGCGGCGAAATCGTCCTCGCGTATCGCCCGCCATGCGATCTTCGCTGCAGCGGGCGCCGCACCGACGATCTGCCCGGCGACGTCGACCGCCTGCCCGGCCAACCCCCGAACCGCGGCGATCCGCGACACCAGGGCAGCGGGCGCCGACGACGACCGACGACGCTTCAGGGCCGGGTCCCACATCGCGGTGCCGGTGCGGTCGTCGGGATCGGCCGACAGCGAGTTCTCCAGCAGTCGCAGCGCGGACACCCCGTCGATCAGCGAGTGGTGGATCTTGGTGTACAGCGCGACGCGCCCGTCCTCGAGGCCGTCGATGATGTGCAGTTCCCACATGGGGCGTGTGCGATCGAGCAGGGCGCTGTGATTGAGCGAGACATACCGGAGCAACTCGCGAATGCGTCCCGGCCGGGGCAGCACCGCGCGTCGGACGTGGTAGTCGAAGTCGATGTCGTCGTCGTACGACCAGGCGAGATAGCCGAGAACCGTCGCCGGTGGCGCCGGGCGTTTCCGGAACAACTTCCGGACGTCACGGCAGTTGTGGAAGGTCTCGAAGATCTCCTCCGCGAGGTCGGTGCCGGACTGGCCTTCACGCGGGACGAACAGCTGGAGTCCGCCGACGTGCATCGGCTGCTCGCGAGTCTCCGCGAGCAGGAACATGGACTCGGTGATCGGCATGTACGGCATCGCGACGCCCCTGACTCGTGCGCGACCGGGGACCTGAGATGTGCCCGACCGTGGTTCGCCGACGTGTCGGACGTGCCCGCTCGGACGTCGCCACTCAACCAGCGGTGGGCCGACGACGAGGTCGGCGGAACGGCTACTTGGAGCCGGATGGCGGGTGCCAACCGGATTCGACGATTATCGACCTCGACCGCGCGATAGACGTGGAATTTGTGTCATTTCGTGATCGCGGGCCCGACTCGCCTACCGTGAGACGGTGCGTTCGGTCTCCCGCGTGGTCGTGGTGGTGTTCGTGATGATCGAGTTGGTCATCACCATCGCGGCGACCTGGGTGTTCGTCGCATCCACGGGACGGATCGTCGACGCCGACGAGGTCCCGTCCGGTTCGACCGCTCTCGTGCTCGGTTCCCTGGTGCGCGACGACGTGCCCGGCGACTACGTGCGCGGCCGACTCGACACCACGGTCGATCTCTACCGGGATGGGCGCTTGGTCCGAATCATCAATTCCGGCAACGGATCTGTGGAGGCCGGCAACGAGCCGGCGGTGATGCGGCGGTATCTGGAGGACCGCGGTGTCGCGTCGTCGGTGATCACCGACGACCCGGATGGACGGGACACCGACGCGAGTTGTCGTCGGGCACATGACGTGTTCGGGGTGCGGCGCGCGGTGATCATCACCCAGGACTTCCATCTCTCGCGCGCCATCGCCCTGTGCCGACGACGCGGTGTCGACGCCGTGGGAGTGGCTGCCCGTTGCGACTGCGCGGTCTGGACGGTGGCGCGCAATCATCTCCGCGAAGCGGTGCTGGCGCGGCCACGCGCGCTGCTCGGTGCCGTGGTGCAGTGACGATCGCGGTCAGCGATCGGCGGTGCGCGACCACGGATAGGGCAGCCGTGGACGTCCGGTCAGATAGATCGACCCCGGCAGTCGGCGCAGGATCTCGACGAGCAGCAGTGCGCCGCCGATCGTCGCAACGTAGGTGACGAGGGTGCCCCAGGGCTGACCGAGCGTCGCGAGAATCCACGGTTGATCACCCGAGCGCGGTTTGAGGATGAAGTACAGCACCAGGACGTGCGACAGGAACACGCCGAAGGAGCGGTTCGAGCCGAAGGTCACGACGCGGGCGAAGCGGGGTGTGGCATCGCGCCGATGGCGTGCCCAGTGCGCCGCGGCCGCGTACAGGCAGGTGATCGCGACGACCAAGAAGGGCAGCAGGTACGGGAAGAAGGCCGAGTTGCTGTCGTGGACGGGCTGATCGCCGAACCAGACGTTGCCCGCGTAGACGCCGACGGCGAGCAGAGCGGTGACGACCAGCGACCCGAAAAGCCACCAACCCTTACCGACGAGCCATCGGTCGATCTGTTCGCGGTGCGCGGCGGCGAGTGCGCCGTACAGGATGAAGAACTGGTACGGGATGAACGTCGCGTAGTGATGCCACCAGTGCTCGGCGATGTGGGCGGGCGGATTCCAGAAGGTGATCGTGGAGGTGATCGCCACCTGGACCGCGAAACTGCACGCCAACAGGATGGCGTGATGGCCTCGGGTCGCACGCACCAGCCACAACACGAGCGGGAACAGCAGGTAGACCTGCAGCATCACGAACAGGAAGTACATCTGGAAGCCCGAGAGCCCCCAGCCGACCAAGCGTCCGAACTCGGTGAGCCCGCCGACGGGATCCGACAACACGTCACCGATGCGGCCGTGCGCCCAGACGTCCTCGACGATCCAGTAGATCGCCGACCATGCGAGGTACGGAAAGATCACCAGCTTGATGCGCTTGCGCCAGAAACCGACGGTGGTGAAGCCCGGCCGGTCGAAGTACTGGTACATCAGTACGAACCCGGTGAGCGCGAAGAACGTGTTGCGGGTGAAGTGGAACAGCAGCGACGTCGTGTTGACCGGCATGCTGTGCATCTCGTCGGTCGTCTGGGTCAGACAGTGGACGAAGATGACCAACGAGAACGTGGTGACGCGGATGAGGTCGAGGTTGTGGAGGTAGGCACGCTTCCCGGCTGCGCGTACCGACTGCCCGGTCGTCGCGGGAGCATTCGCGACAACGCCGCCCTGACCAGGTGCATAGGTGGTCATTCGCGCGTCTCAACCCCAACCGTCAAGCGGACTTCTCGTCATCCGAGGGCGTCCATCGGTCGGATCCTCGGGTCCCGGGACAGCGTGGTCGCGATGGTCGTCGCGCGCTCTCGCGGTCCGCAGGTATCGTTCGACACCCTAACAGTCGAACCTGGGGTCGACCTGAGACCTGCGGCCGTCACCACCAGCGCAGCGACGTGGACAGATCGGCGTCCACAGCCGGGATGAGCGTGCGTACAAAGGTGGCCGACAGGTGGTGGTAGTCGTGCCACACCAGCACGTTGCCGACGACGGCCGGGCAATATGTCGCCGAGCACATGGCGTCGGAGTAGTCGAGGAAACTCATGTTCGGGTACTGCGCGGCGATGGCCTGGGCCGGATCGGTCGGAGCCAGCGCGAGGTCCCGCGCAACCCCGCAGACCTGTGGCTTCTTGCCCTCGGCAAGGCACTCCGGCGGCTTGAGTTTGCCGTGGGCCCACGGATTGTCGCGCACCGCGACGACGCGCTGACCGCGATCACGGAACTGGGCGAAGATGTCCTGGTAATCCTGCGGGACGAAATCGCCGCGGGCACCCTTGCCTTCTTCGGGTCGCGTCGAGTTGGTGAACACCACGTCGGGTTTGTCGACGGCGAGGCGGTCCATCACCCGGCGTGACCAGTCGTTGCACTGGTAGTACTTCTGGCCGAACCACACGAACACGTGGCTGGTGGTCAGTGCGCAGCCCACCTTGAGATAGGTGGTGACCTTGAAGCCCCTGCGTTTGCCGATGGCGTCGAGCGCGGTGATCCAGTACTCGGCGTGGGAGCCGCCGACCAATGCGACGGTTCGGCTGGCGTTCACGTCGCCGTATTCGCCGACCTTGATCGACGGGTCCTTCCAACCACTGATCACCGAGTCGTACGAGGTGATCGGCCAGTCCTTGTCGACGACCTCCGGACTCGGCTGCGGATCCACCTTGGGCACCGGCGCGCCGTCGAGGTAGGCGCGGGCGCCCGGGTACAGACGGGGATCCAGGTTCTCGGTGTTGACCGTAGCGTTGGCCGCGTTGCGCTGCCAGACCACCACGGTGCTGCCGGCCACCACGGTCGCGATCAGGATCACGGCGAGCAGGGCCCGGCGGTATCGAGGGCCGAACGCGGTGGACTTGCCCGCCCGCAGCGGTGCTTCGACGAAACGGGTCGTCGCCCAGGCGAGGACCACCGAGATCGCCAGGATCACGGTGCCCTCGAACCAGTTGACGTCGTCTTGATAGCGCCACGTCAGATAGAAGATCAGCAGCGGCCAGTGCCACAGGTAGAGCGCATACGCGATGGAACCGAGCCACACCAGGCGTGGATGCGCGAGTGCGCGGCTGACACCGTCGGGTCCGGCGGCCGGCGTCGACCGGGTGGCCGCGGCGCCGGTCCAGATCAGCAGCAGGGTCGCACCCACCGGGACGAGGGCCATGATGCCCGGGTACTCCTGCACGCCGGCGATCCACCACCCGCAGGTGACGATGAGTGCGAGCGCGATGACCCCGAGCAGATTGCGCAGCCACGACGGCAGCTTCACCTTCGGCATCCACACCGCGAGCAGACCGCCCGCCAACGGTTCCCACAATCGGGCGACGGTGTCGTAGTAGTTGAACGGTTGGTTGATTCCGTGACGATGATTCGCCCAGGCGAAGGACACGAGCGTCACCGCGAGCAGAGCGACGCCGACCACCCCGCGGATGACCGAAGGGTTCGTGAGAACCGCGAAGCGGCGGGACGCCAGACGCAGTACGCCGCCGAGTGCGAGTGCGCAGAGCAGAGTGATGACGAAGAACTGACCCTGCATCGACATCGACCACAGATGCTGCAGAGGGCTGTTCGCCGAGTCGGCCGCCTGGTAGTCCTGCGAGTCGAAGGCGAGGTGCCAGTTCTGGTAGTACAGCGCACTCGCCTGGACTTCCGATCCGAGCGGCCCCCACCGTGTCTTCGGCATGACCAGGGCGATGAGCGCCGTGATCACGGCCAGCACCACCAGCAGGGCGGGCAACAACCGACGCGCGAGCCGCCAGAAACGCGGCCACGGATTGACCGCGGTGCTCCACGACACCGATGCCGGTTGGGTTGCGATGACGTGCTTGAGCAGTGACGCGACGAAGAAATACCCGGACAGCGTCAAGAACACGTCGACACCGCCGGACACCCGACCGAACCAGACGTGGAAGATCGCGACGAGGGCGATGGCGATGCCGCGCAGGCCGTCGAGATCCAGCCGATACCCGGAGGTGTTTCCGGTCGCGGCGTCCTCGTTGGGCGTCGCGGGAATGGTGGTTACGGCCGTGCTCACAGGCTGCGATGCTACTTGGCCTGGTCGCGCGACCTGCGGACCGACCGCGCGAGGGTGCCGTCGATGTCGTGACACCACCCGCATTTGCGCGCCCTGCGCCTAAACCTTCAGCCACGTCGCATCCCCCGGCACGCTGTGCGCAGCACAAGGTTCAGCGACAAACGACACAAGGGATGACAGACATGGGACACAACGGACAGCCGACGGTGGCCGTCGTCGGCGCCGGATTGGCCGGCACAAGCGCGGCGCTCGGATTCGCCGACGCGGGCTTCGACGTGACGCTCTACAGCGACCGGGATCGGGAGTCCTTGCGCGACAACGTGCCTCCCACCGGTGTCGGCGTGCTGTTCGGCAAGTCGCGGGAATGGGACGCGCAGATCATCGAGGACCTCTACGACGTCGGCAACACCACCGGCATCAGTGTGCGGCTGCACTCCGGCAGCGGCGACGACCGTGCCGACGTGCTCGAGTTCAACCCCGACTACGGCTACGTGGCGCAGGCCGTCGACCTGCGGTTGCGCGCCGACGACCGACTCGCCCGGTTCCTCGATCGTGGCGGACGGCTGGAGATCGGTGCGGTGGACACCGACCGTCTCGACGACATCGCCGGCGCGCACGATCTGACGCTGGTGGCCACCGGAAAAGGCGGGCTGTCGGCGTTGTTCCCGGTCAACGAATCGCGTACGCACTACCGCGAACCGCAGCGGGTGCTGCTGCAGGTGACGCTCACCGGCCTCGACCACGGCTCGGACACCTTCTCCTATCGCAGCCGCGAGGGCGGCAACCACTCACTGTTCAACCTCGACAGCGACAACGGTGAGGTGTTCGTCGGGCCGTTCCTGCACAAGGACGCCGGCGCCACGTGGTCGTTCATCGTCTTCGCGAAACCGGACGGGGCCTGGGCGCCCCGGATCGGTGAGGTTCACGACGCGGCGTCGGCGCGTCGGGTCATCGTCGACCTCTTCGAGGAGTACTTCCCGCATGACGCGCCCGTCGTCGAGCAGCTGCGGGTGATCGATTCCGATCCGGTGTCGTGGTTGAAGGGGGCGGTCACCCCGACGGTGCGGCACGCCGTGGCGACGACTCGTGGCGGCCACGTCGTCGCTGCGATCGGTGACACCGCCATCGCCGTCGATCCGGTCGCCGGGCAGGGCGCCCAGAACACGCTCATCCAGGTCGCCGAACTCGTGGCAGCGGCCAAGGCCCACGATGGTGCGTTCACGGCGGATTGGCTCGAGGAGGAGTTCGAGAAGCACTGGGAGCGTCGTGGCCGGGCCGCGGTGGAGGTGACCCGCCTTTACCTCGGCGATCCCGACTACGCCGACCACCTGGAGCTCTCGTTTCCCGCGGCCGCCGTCGACGAGAAGGTGGCGTCGGCGTTGTTCGGCCTGTTGTCGGAACCGAATCCGCTGCTCGGTCTACGGACACGCGACGACGTGCTCGGCTTCATCGGCGCGGTCTCCGGCGAACCCGCCGACACTGTCCTGGGTCGCTTCGAGCCCGCGGGCGCGTTCACCTCTGCACCCGTCGAGGCGCGTGCTGTGAGCTGACGCCCGGGGCCCGCGACGGCCGTATCGAGGTCAGCCTGTGTCGTGTGGCCTCGATACGCTCGCTCGGCTGGCGCCTCGCGGGCTACTCGGCCGGCGGTGAGGCGGTGTTTGTTGTTGATCGAGTAGGGACTGAGCGCAGCGAGGCCCCGTATCGAGATCTGGTTGGTGGTGTGGCCTCGATACGCTCGCTCGGCTGGCGCCTCGCGGGCTACTCGGCCGGCGGTGAGGCTTGCTCGGCTGGCGCCTCGCGGGCTACTCGGCCGGCGGTGAGGCGGTGGGGCGGTGCGGCGGTGTTTGTTGCTGATCGAGTAGGGACTGAGCGTAGCGAGGCCCCGTATCGAGATCTGGTTGGTGGTGTGGCCTCGATACGCTCGCTCGGCTGGCGCCTCGCGGGCTACTCGGCCGGCGGTGAGGCTTGCTCGGCTGGCGCCTCGCGGGCTATTCGGCCGGCAGTGACGCTCGCTCGGCCGGCGGTGGGGCGGTGCGGCGGTGTTTTGTTGTTGATCGAGTAGGGACTGAGCGCAGCGAGGCCCCGTATCGAGATCTGGCCGGAGAGATCTGCTGGTCACAGTGCGTATCAGAACACGTTCACCGCGCTCGGTAAGGTGAGTCATCGCGGCACACCAAGGGGGCGATGACGATGGCGATGACTGGCTGGACGGCGGCGCAGGCACCACGGATGGACGGCAAGACGGCCGTCGTCACGGGCGCCAACTCCGGGGTCGGGCTCGAAACGTCTCGCCACCTCGCTGGGCTCGGTGCTCGCGTCGTGATGGCCTGCCGCAACGTCGATGCCGCGGCGACCGCGCGGACCGACATCCTCTCCACCGTCCCGGACGCCACCGTGGAGATCGTCGCGCTCGATCTGAGCGATCTGTCGTCGGTGCGTAAGGCCGCCGAGGAGATCATCGTGACCTATCCGGTCGTCGACGTGCTGATCAACAACGCGGGTGTGATGGCCGCGGACCGGCAACTGACCGCCGACGGTTTCGAGATGGACTTCGGCACCAGCTTTCTCGGACACTTCGCGCTCGCCGGGTTGCTGTGTGGCCGGTTGTCGGCCGCGGAGCGGGGACGCATCGTGACCGTGGGCAGCAACGCCCACCGGGCAGGCCGCATCGACTTCGACGACCTGACGATGGCGCGGTCGTTCAGTTCGTCGCGGGCGTACGGTCGCGCGAAGTTCGCCCAGTTGGTGTTCGCCGTCGAATTGCAGCGTCGCCTCACTGCGGCCGGACGCACCGCTCCGGTGTCGTTGGCGGCGCATCCGGGCGCCACCCACAGCGGTGTGATGCGCGATCAGCGTTACCTGCGTTGGCTTTTCACCACTCCGTCGCTGCACTGGCTGCGCAGCACATTCATCATGGAAGGACCGCAGGGGGCGCTGCCGTCGTTGCGGGCCGCGACGGATCCGGGCGCCCTGGGCGGTCAGTACTACGGCCCTGACGGTCCGCTGCACCTCTCTGGCTCACCGGTTCTCGTGACGGCGAAGCCCGAGGTGTACGACCCCGCGCTGGGAAAACGGTTGTGGGACACCGCAGAAGACCTCACCGGTGTCCGGTGGTCGTTTCACGACTGATCGTCAGACCGCGCCGACCACCGACAGCATCGCCAGCTTCTCGTGGCTACCGGTACCCGGTGCTGCGGTGTAGACGAGTAGAACGTGGCCGGTGTCGGGGTCGACGAGAGTCTGACAGAACACCTCGATGAGTCCGAGTTCTGGGTGTATGAGCCGTTTGTCGGTGTCGGTCAGCCGCACACCGACGTCGTGGTTGCGCCACAGCGCCGCGAACTCGCGACTCTCACCCAACAGGGCATCGGCCACCTCCGCAGCCCGTGAGAGTGGACCCTCACGCGTCACCGTCTGCCGTAGCCGTGCGGTGTGCGCGCGGGCGTGGTGGTCGTGGTCCTCGACCGGAAACCGTTGGCGGGTGGTGGGATCGGTGAACCAGCGGTAGACGATGCTCCGGCTGTTGCCGGTCAGATGTGCCTCGTCGCCGAGCAGCGCGATCGCCATGTCGGTCTGGATCAAGGTCTCACCCGCACCGTTGACCACCATCGCCGGTGTGTCCGTCAACCGGTCGAGGATGCGTAGCATCCCGGGACTGACGTGATCGGAGCGTGCCGCGCGGTCGGGCACGTTCTGGCCGGCCAGCCGGAACAGGTGGTCGCGCTCGTCCAGGGACAGATGCAACGCCTGCGCAAGCGCGGCGAGGATCTGATCCGACGGGTGCGGGCCGCGCTGCTGTTCGAGCCGGGTGTAGTAGTCGGTCGACATGCCCGCCAGGAGTGCGACCTCCTCCCGACGCAGCCCGGGGGCGCGACGCCGGTTTCCGGGCGGCAACCCCACGTCGGCGGGCTGCAGCACTTCGCGGCGCATGCGCAGGAACTCGGCGAGTTCGGGTCGGTCCATGCTCCCAGTGTGGCCGCGTCCGGGAACCCGATCCAGGGATCACCGATCCCCCGATGGCCGAGTCCTTGTGGGTGCCCGACGGTCGGGGTGGAATCGACGACATCGGAACACGACACCGACAACCGATACGAAAAGAGATGCGGACATGAAGACGAGCGGCAACACAGTGTTCATCCCCGGTGCGACATCGGGAATCGGACTCGCACTCGCCCAGCGGTTGCAGGCGGCGGGCAACAAGGTCATCGTCGGCGGACGGCGAACGGAACTCCTCGATCAGATCGCCACCGACCATCCTGGTATCGAGGTCGTGCGGATCGACACCGCCGACGGCGACGACATCGCCCGGGTGAGCGCCGACCTGCAACAGCGCTTCCCCGACCTCGACGTCGTGATACTGATGGCCGGACTGATGCGGTCGGAGGATCTGCGTGACCCGGACTTCCTCGACACCGCCACCCTCGAGGTGCAGACCAACATCCTCGGGCCGCTGCGGCTGATCGCGGCGTTCACCGAATTCCTTGCCGCCCAACCCCATGCGACGATCATCACCGTGTCGTCGGGGCTGGCGTTCACGCCGATGGCCACCACGCCCACCTACAGCGCCACCAAGGCGTTCATCCACTCGTTCACCGAGAGTCTGCGGATACAGTTGGCGGACAGCTCGGTCGACGTCCTCGAGTTGGCGCCGCCTGCCGTGCAGACCGACCTCATGCCGGGACAGGCGCAGGCCGCGTGGGCGATGCCGCTCGACGATTTCGTCGACGAGGTCATGACGCTGCTGCCGGATGCGATCGACGAGATCCTCGTCGAGCGGGTGAAGCCGCTGCGTTATTCGGTCCAGGACGGGACCTACACCCAGCTGATGACCGCGCTCGCGCATCAGGCCTGAATGACGACGACGCCGCCACGGGGGCAGTGGCGGCGTCGTCTGGTGAACCCGGACAGCAGAGCTGTCAGGGTTGATCCTGCTGGTGAGCCTTCTCTCGCTGTTCGGCCACCTTCGCTTCGGCGCGTGCCTCCTCGGCCTCCGCCTCCTTGCGTGCGGCGTCGAGGTCGGCCTCACCCTTGTCTTGCTGCGCCTTGCCTTCCCTGGTCAGGTCCTCGCGTCCGGTGACGGCGCCGACGGCCTCCTTCACCTTGCCCTTGGCGTTTTCGACGGTGCCCTTGATGCCTTCGGCAGGCCCACTGTTGCGATCAGCCATGACGATCTCCTCTCTTGCCGGTCATCGCCGCACGGAAGACTCCGTGCGATCGACCGATGTCAGGGTTGACGGTCGACGCGCATCCCAAACCTCAGCGAGCCGCCTTGGCGGCATCGACCTCGGTGCGGGAGTCGGAATGATCGAGAACACCTTCGGAGTTCTCGAGGTGCGCGCGCACGAACCATTGGAACTTCTCGAGTTCGGCGCATTGCCCGATCAGGATGTCCTGGGTCACCGGATCGGGAGCCTCGGTGGAGCTGATCGCCGAGCGATACGTCGCGATGAACCCGTCGTAGACGAGATCGAGGGCCGCGAGATGGGCCTGGGCTGTGTCGCGTCCCAGTGAGTAGTCGTTCCAGGACCGATCGGCCTCGATCGCGTTTGCGGTACCGCGCGGCGAACCGCCCAGCGTCGCAATCCGTTCGGCGAGAGTGTCTGCGTAGTCACGCACGGCCGTCACCTGCGGGTCCAGCATCTCGTGGACACCGATGAAGTTCGGCCCGACCACATTCCAATGGATGTGTTTGAGCGTGAGGTGCAGGTCGTTGAGCGCGCTGAGACGCTCCTGCAGGATTGCGATGACCTTTTCGGCTGACGACTCGTCCAGCCACGATGTTGTGAATGACATATCGGGTCGCATACCCCGTGCGGCGCAGGGCGAAACCTCCGGTGCGCCAGACGGGTTTCGTCGATCGATGGGCGATGGTGTCGCGGCGGGCCCGGAATCCCTGCTTCGCCTGCGACGAATGTCTGGGATGCTGGAGGCCAGGGAGCGACTCCCGGGGGAGTCGTGTGGTGGTGGAAAGAGGTACACAGATGCACACGCCGGACGAAGAGACGTTGTCCGAACCCAACGCGACGATCCACGGGGACATCGCCCGGCTCGCCCGTGTCCTGCACGGGCCGTCGGAAGCCGACGTGAAGCCCGACGCCGTTCTGCGTCAGGTGACGAGCTCTGCGGTGGCATTGCTGCCGATGGTCGACCACGCGGGCGTGACGCTGGTGCACCGACGTTCCGGTCGTGGGCTGCCCGAACTCGAGTCGACGGCGGAGACCGGAAACGTGCCCCGGCAGTTCGACGACCTCCAACACGAATACGGCGACGGCCCCTGTTTCGAGGCGATCTGGGCGCACCGAACGGTCACCATCCCCGATTTTCGGACCGAAGAACGCTGGCCCAAGTTGGTGGCCGGTGTCTTGGACCAGACCCCTGTCCTGTCCACCCTGTCGATCCAGTTGTTCCTCACCGATCGCGAGCTCGGCGCCCTCAATCTGCATTCGGAGTCGGCCGACGCGTTCGACGAAGAGATCGAAGACCTGGCGACGACGCTCGCCACCCACGCCGCCATCGCGCTGTCCACGGCGCGACGCGGGGAACAGTTTCGCAGCGCTCTGGCCTCCCGCGACATCATCGGTCAGGCCAAGGGCATCATCATGGAGCGCTACGACACCGATGCGCTGCACGCATTCGACATCCTGCGCAGGTTGTCCCAGGACACCAACACTCCGGTTGCCGATGTCGCCAAACGGCTGGTCGAGGCGGATCATCCCGAACGTTGAGGTTCATCGCCGGTCGTGTTTAGTCGGCGCACTCACGGGAAACCCATGAGGTGTCCGCATGACAACGAGGACGAAGGAGGTACTGATGACCACCACTCCTCGGCGCGCGGCCGTGGACCCGGCGTCCGAACGCGGTACAGATTCCGATGTCACACACCCCGACGATGCGCGTGAGAAGGTCGACGAACTCGAAGAAGAGCACGTCCACATACCGGCTGACGACGAATCGCCGTCGGTGGATCCCAGGTCGGCGACCAGCCCCGATCGCGATGAGGAAGATCCGTCATCACCTGACGCGGGCCGAAGCGAGCCACCCGATTGAGAGGCCGCGCGCCCGCGTGCCGCGCCGCCGTCGGTGGTGACGACGATGACAATAGGTGAGACGGCACCGGGATCCACACCGAGGAAGAGAAGTGAAGGGAAGGGTCAGTGGGGCAGCAACGAATGACCGACCAACGAGAGATCGATGAACTCTCGCGGTCGACGCAAGCTCCCGTGAGCGTATCGGTGGCGGCCGAGGCGAAAACGTTGCCGATCATACGCTCGGTGGTCGAGCGCGCATTGTTCCTGGACGACTGGAGCATCGATGACGTCGCAGACGTCAAACTCGGCGTCGACGAGATCTGTACACAGTTGGGTGTCCTCGCCGAACCGGGTGGGCGCCTTGATGTTTCCTTGCAGGTCGGGAAGCAGGGCGTGGTGTGCCAAGTCGATGGCACCGTCGATGCAGGCGGCGTCCTGGACACGAGCGGGTTCGGCTGGCATGTCGTGCAGACCGTCACCGACGCGCAGTCGGTCGGCTACAGCGACTCCGATGATGGTCGGCGTGGCATTTCCGTGCGATTTGCCAAGTGGCGCAACGGTCTCTGACCAATCGGCTCCGCCGCCGCTGGCTCGAGCCCGGGTGAGGAGGCCCACCGCTCAAGACCGAGCGCTCACCGGACCGTTCGGCCCCCCAGTGCAGAACCTGCCTCGTCCACGGACTCGAAGAGTTCGATGGTGGTGTCCAGCTCACAGGCCTCGATGGGCCGTGCGACGACTCGACCGCCCACCACCGCCACCGGCATCCTGGACCGCTCGGCGTCGACACAGAATCGGGCGAGGATCGCCAGTCCCGATGCGTTGAGGAACTCCACGCGGGACAGGTCGAGAACCACGCCTTCGGGGCGTTGACCTGCCACTCGGTCGAGTGCGGCGGCGAAGTCCGCCGCCGACTGCACGTCGATGTCGCCGGAAAAACGTTGTAGGCAAAGGGATTTGCTGGCCGTCATCCCGCTGGGTCGGCTCGTTCGGTGTGCCGACGACGGGTGAAACGAGATATGTGAGTCCAGATTCATGTGCGCGTCCGTCCCAGTCGATGTTTCGGGTGCGGCGAGACGCGCTGAAGGCAGTCCCGCCCGCATGCAGCTGTTGACTGAACCGCTGAGTCCAACCGTACGGTTCTCCGGCTCGCTCTTCAAGTGGAGTTTGGCGCCGAACCCGTTCGGGTACGCGGTGTTGCGTCTGGGTTCCGTGGCAGACTCGCTGGTACACCGGATCTTTGCCCAGACTTTCTGAGGAAAGGAGTCGTTTGTCGACCACATCTGCCCCAGATCCCACGCCGTCGGTGACCGAGACACCAGATGAGGCCGCGGGTATGGACGGCAGGACCACGGATGTGTCCACGGGCGTGGACCGCTCCGACGGCGACGACGACTACACGAAGGTGGCGTCCGCGCTGGAGGAGATGGCCGCAGAGTCCGATCCTGATCGTCGCGCCGAGCTCCGGGACACCATCGTGAAACGCTGCCTGCCTCTGGCAGACCATGTGGCACGGCGATTCAGCGACCGCGGCGAGTCGTTCGACGACCTGGTCCAGGTGGCACGTATCGGAGTGGTGAACGCGGTGGACCGCTTCGACGCCGAACGTGGGTCAAGCTTTCTCGCGTTCGCCGTCCCCACCGTGATGGGCGAGGTCAAACGACACTTCCGGGACACGATGTGGTCGATCCGGGTGCCACGTCGCGCCAAGGAGGTGTCGCTGAATATCAGCAGGGCCAGCGACGAATTGGTGCAGCAGCTGGGTCGTTCGCCCCGACCGAGCGAGTTGGCGGCGCACCTCGACATGCCGGTCGACGAAGTCGTCGACGGTCTGGTCGCCCGTTCCGCCTACAACGCGACGTCGATCGACGCGGAGTCCGACGACGAAGGTCGATCGCTCGGCGACACACTCGGAGACGATGATTCACGACTGGCTCAGGTCGAGGAGTTCGTGACCCTGCGCCCGGCGTTGGAACGCCTACCGGACCGGGAGCGTCGGATTCTGTCGCTGCGGTTCTTCCACTCCATGTCGCAGAGCGAGATCGCGGCCGAAGTGGGGATCTCACAGATGCACGTGTCTCGACTGCTGTCGAAGACGCTTGTCCGACTCCGGGAGGAGCTGGCCGACGACGACGGTGCCCCCGACGTCGACCGCTGAGCGGCGCCACTGTCGGCGATCGCTTCAGCGCGGGATCCGCGCCTGGCCGAGGGACGCCGACGATGGGTCGAGCAATTCGAAACAGCATCTACCGCAACGTGCTTCGCGTACCCGATGCATGGCATTCCGACGCGGACACGGATCGTCGGGTCAGAAATGAACACCTGGCCGTGCAACGGTCTGCCCCCGGGTTTGGCTGCCGGCGACCCGGGTACCCGTGACTTGTGGACAAGCAACGCGAACCAGACACCATCGAATATCCGGGCCGGACGGCCGAGATGTCCGACGAGCCGCGCGACGAGATGCGCGGTTACGAGGGTCGCGACCTGCTGGCCGGTAAGAAGGCCCTCGTCACCGGCGGTGATTCGGGAATCGGTCGGGCAGTGGCCGTCGCCTTTGCCAAGGAGGGGGCCGATGTCGCGATCGCTTACCTCGAAGAGAGCGACGACGCCCATCACACGCTCAACCTGATCGAGACCGAAGGTCGGCGGGCGCGGGCTTATCCCGGCGACCTCGCCGATCCCGCCCATTGTGCCGATGTCGTCGGCCAGACCGTCGCAGAGTTCGGCGGGCTCGATCTGCTCGTCAACAACGTCGCCTTCCAGAGCCCGGTCGACGACTTCCTGGATCTGACGCCCGAGCAGTGGCGACGAACCTTCGACGTGAACATCGACAGCTTCTTCCACACGACGCGTGCGGCCGTCCCACATCTGACCGGTGGCGGCGCGATCGTCAACACCGGATCGATCAACGGCCTGCGTGGGAACAAGCAGCTCATCGACTACGCAGCCACCAAGGGTGCGGTCACGGCCCTCACCTACTCGCTGGCGCAGGCGTTGATGGAACGCCGGATACGCGTCAATTGTGTTGCACCCGGACCGGTCTGGACCCCGCTGATACCCGCCACACTGCCTGCCGAGCAGGTCGCCGAGTTCGGCGCGCAGACGCCGTACGGTCGGGCCGCGCAGCCCGACGAGATCGCTCCGTCGTACGTCTTCTTCGCAGCGGATCGACTCTCCTCGTATTACACCGGCGAGGTACTCGCCCCGCTCGGTGGCGAGACCCTTCCCGGCTGACATCGGGCGGTTCGCGAAGTCTCCCTGCGCGTCCGCCGATCGGCGTTACCGTCAGGCATGGCCGATACAACACTCTTCATCTTCGGTGCGACCGGTGATCTCACCTCCCGGCTCCTGCTGCCGTCCCTCGGGCAACTCCTCACCCTCGAGCCGGATCGGAGCGTGAACCTCGTCGGGGTGGGTCGGCGTGACGTCTCGGATGCGGACTGGCGGGCGCGAGTGGCGGAATCGTTCGGCGACGACGTCGGCCCGACGGCACGTGACGTCGCGGAGAACTCGACCTATCTGCAGACCGACATCACCTCCGCTGACGGGATCCGGTCGGTGTTCGATGCGGCCGACGGTCGTCCGGTGCTCTATTTCGCGGTGCCACCCGCCGTCGCGCAGACCTCGTGCGAGGCGATGGTCGGCCTCGACATCCCAACAGGGACCATCCTCGCGCCGGAGAAACCGTTCGGCACCGACCAGGCGAGCGCACAGGCGTTCAATCGTTTGCTCACCGGATTGGTGCCGGAGAATCAGGTGTTCCGGGTGGATCATTTTCTCGGACAATCGATTCTGCTGGATCTGCTGGGGGTGCGCTTCGCCAATCGCGTGTTCGAACCGGTGTGGACCGCCGAGCACATCGAATCGGTGCTGATCCGCTACGACGAGACGCTCGGGCTCGAGGGGCGAGCAGGCTATTACGACGGGTCGGGCGCACTCGAGGACATGCTGCAGAGCCATCTCCTGCAACTGTTGGCGGTGGTCGCCATGGACCCGCCGTCCTCGCTCGGCGAGCGAGATCTGCGCGATGCGACCGCTGCCGCGCTTCGCGCCACACACGTCTGGGGCGACGATCCGGCTGCATCGTCCCGGCGGGCGCGCTACACGGCCGGCATCGTGGCGGGCCGGCAGCTGCCGTCGTACATCGACGAGGAGGGTGTCGACCCGGCTCGCAACACCGAAACCCTCGCCGAGGCGACATTCGAAGTGCGCACCGCGCGCTGGCAGGGTGTGCCGTTCACGTTGCGGTCGGGAAAGGCCCTCGAGCCTGCGATCCGCGAGATCGCGTTGACCTTCCGCCCCGTGCGGCATGTGCCGGACCAGTTCAGTGGTGAGACCTCGCCCGACGTGTTGCGGTTCCGATTCGGTCCGGACGTGATGTCGTTGCACATCGACGTGCACCGCGGATCGCATCCCTTCGAACTTCGCCCCGTCGACATGACCGCCGAGCTCGGGCAGGGTTCCGTGCACGCGTACGCGGAAGTGCTCTCCGGCATCCTCGACGGTGACGCCACACTCGCGGTGCGAGGGGACGCCGCCGAGCAGTGCTGGCGCATCGTGGATCCGATCATCGCCGCCTGGCGATCGGGGCAGGTTCCGCTCGACGACTACCCGGCGGGTTCGAGTGGACCGCAGGGCTGGCCGGACCGCTGACCTCATCCGGTCAGGAATCGAGAAGCAACCACGGGTGGCCGCTCGTAGCGTTGTCGCCATGACCACAAACATTGATTCCATAACGCTCGAGGTTTCCGACACTGCCGCCGCGGAGGTGTTCTACGACAAGGCTTTCGGGTTGGGCGACCGGTTGCGGCTGCGCCACTCGGACGCCCCGACCACCGGCTTCCGAGGTTTCGTCATGTCACTGGTCGTCGCCGATCCGACGGTGGTCGACTCCCTGATCTCGCCTGCGCTCGACGCAGGTGCCACCGAGATCAAACCGGCGAAGAAGTCGTTCTGGGGGTACGGGGGTGTCGTCGCGGCACCCGACGGGACGCTCTGGAAGATCGCCTCGTCGAAGAAGAAGGCCACCGGCGCACCCGCGCGGCAGGTCGATGACATCGTGCTCCTCATCGGAGCTGCCGACGTCCTCGCGAGCAAGGCGTTCTACGTCGACCAGGGAATGGCCGTGGCGAAGAGTTTCGGCCGCAAATACGTCGAATTCGAGAGTGCCCCGGGCGCGGTGAAGTTGGCTCTCTACGGTCGGCGCGCGGCCGCCAAGGATGCGGGGGTCCCGGCGGACGGCACCGGCTCGCACCGTCTGGTGATCGGAGGTGCCACCCAGACGTGCACCGATCCCGACGGTTTCGTGTGGGAAACCGCGTAGTCGCGGAGTCGGTCGCGACGGCGAGCCCGGCGGTCGACGAATCTCCGATCGCCGTGGGCGGACTCGACGACGTGACCGTTCAGGACGTGCCGAGTGTGTGACGGTGTGCGATGGTCACCGGGACATCAGCGCGCGCCAACCAAAGTCGTTGGTGGGCAACATGTCGTAGCCGCTCCGCGGTGCCGGCGCCGACGTTGCGCGGCGCCCGGTCGAGGATGTCGAGCACTCGGAAGAAGAACTCGCGGTCGGACATGCCGAAACGCTCGCGGATCTCGTGGGTGGGTCCGCCACCGTAGCGCGACCAACGCAGCGCGAAGTCGAGCACCTCGGAGTCGGACACGGTGTGTGCCCTCATGCTGCACCTCGTCCGTCGTGGGTCGGTGCGGGAGGCGAGACGGGCGGCGGATCGACATCACCGACGGTCTCTTCCGAATGCTCCATCACCTTCGTCCACCAGTCGTGCAGCGGCGACGGATCGGGCCAGACTATCGGGGCGTCGTGGTCGCGTGCGGTCACGGTGTCACCTCCCTTGCGCTCGCTTCCAGACTGCCCGCGGATCGGGTGGTCGAAACGTCGCCAACGGCAACTATCCCATCCGCGGCAGCCGGGCATCGTCGGTTCTCCCCGATTCGAGCGCGGGCTGCGAGTGCGCGTCGCGCGCAGGAGTTGGTCGAACCGGGCGGTGACAGTGATCGGTGGGCACCCAGATCGGTGCTCCACGGTTCGACGGGCCAGGGGTCGGTGGTCCAGCGTTGGGCGGTCACACAGATCGGTGGGCGATGGATCGGTGCGAGGAATCCGGTCAAGCAGGGACCGCGATGGCGGAGAGTCCGGGGATCACGCTGATGGTCGTCGGCGGACGCTGGTACTGCTCGCGGAGCACCGTGACCGTCGCGACCACCGGGCCGGCCCCGGTCTGCGCGATCGCCGACGTCGGCAGCGATGCCGGGTATCCGTCGACGGGGTGAGCGGGCTTGTCCCAGTGCCGCAGTTGTGCCGCACCCGTCTTGCCGTTCTGCAGGTTTCGCCACGAGATCTGCAGGTACCGATAGGAGTATTGGGCGTGGTAGGGCGCGGGATCGGCGACGGTGAACGACACCGTCGGTGGCGGCGGAGGGTACTGCAACGTGCGGATACCCGGTTGCGCGATCACCGTGACCGGTTGGAACGAGCCACCCGGGACGCCACCCGGCCCGGCTTCGATTCCGCCGATGGCGGGGATGTGCAGGTGCAGGACCTGGGTCGTCGCGCTCGGTCGCGGTGTCGTCGGGGTTGCTGCGGCGACGGCGGGTACACCGAGGGTCAGCGCGACGAGGACGGCGGTGATGGTGTGGCGAGGTCGGAACACGTGGTCTGCCTTCGGATCGGATCAGCCTTGGTAGCGCTGTATGTCGATGGTCATCGGCTGCGCGCCGGTGTGCGGGGCGTTGGTGGAGACGGTGACGTCGTAGATGTCGGCCGGGCCGGGTGACACGACGTCCTTCGACGTGCTGAAGAAGCCGGGCCCGGGGATGTGCCGGGTGAAACTCTTTGCCGGTCCGCCGTTTCGGGGTGTGAACGTGTAGGTGAGGTCTACCGAGCACGAGCCGACGCCGTAGAGGGTGCTGCCGAGGAACAGCGTTGCCTGGCCGGGATAGTGCCCGACGCCGACGTCGATCTGTCCGGCACACGCCCCGGATCCGGCCAGCGTGTAGAGCGTCGTCTTGGTGTTGCCGTCGGCAGCGTGCGCAGGTGCCGACCCGAGGATTCCGGCGGCCACCGCTGCTGCGGTCGCGACGCCCAGAGCGGTGCATCGAGCTGCTGACCTCATCGTGGTGCTCCTTGTGTTCGGGGACGCGGGTAAGACAGCTGTACCGTGCACATCGCGCGCGACCGACATTGCGTTAGCACGGCAAACGAAATCCGCAGAAGGGGAATCACCGACGGCTACCGTTGGGGTATGCCGATGGGCGTACCTGCCGCCTCTCCCGCGGGACGATGGCTGATCGCCGGAACCGTACTGGGTTCTGGCGTCGCCTTCCTGGACAGCACCGTGGTCAACGTCGCGCTGCCGGCCATGGCCCGGGATCTCGACACAGGGCTGGGCGGACAGCAATGGGTGCTCGACGGGTACCTGCTCACCTTGAGCGCGCTCATCCTGCCCGGCGGGGCGGTCGGCGACCGGTACGGGCGCCGACGGATCTTCGTGATCGGTCTGGTGGTGTTCGCGGCGGCGTCGATGGCCTGCGGCCTGGCGCCCACGTCCGGATGGTTGATCGCCGCTCGGATCGTGCAGGGGATCGGTGCCGCAGCCGTCGTGCCCGGCAGCCTGGCCCTGATCGATGCAGGCATAAACGAGTCCGACCGTGGACGCGCCATCGGACTCTGGGCCGGAATGTCCGGTGCGACAAGCGCTCTGGGGCCATTCGTCGGTGGATGGCTGGTGGACGCCGCGTCGTGGCGCTGGGTGTTCTTCCTCGGTGTGCCGTTCGCGCTCGGCGCGGTCTGGATCGCCGTGCGGCACATCCCCGAGTCGCGCGACACCACGGTGACCGGTCGCCTCGACATCGCCGGCGCGGCCGCCATCACCGTCGGCCTGACGGGTGTCATCTATGCGTTGATCGAGGGTCCCGCGCGCGGATGGACCGCGACCGTCGTGGTCGCGGTCGTGGCCGGTGTGGGTGCACTCGTCGTGTTCGTGGTCTGCGAGAGGCGCGCCGACGCGCCACTCCTGCCGCTCGGGCTCTTCAGATCCTGGCAGTTCACCGGCGCGAATCTCACCACCCTGGTGGTCTACGCCGCGCTCGGTGGGGCACTGTTCCTGCTCGCCCTGCAGTTGCAGCAGAGCATGGACTACTCGGCCTTCGAAGCCGGAGTGGCCACGGTGCCCAGCACCGTGATCATGCTGTTCGGATCGCCCCTGTCGGGCAGACTCGCGCAGTTCACCGGGCCGAGGTTGCCGATGACGGTCGGACCGTTCATAGCGGCGGGTGGGCTCGCCCTGATGGCGAGGATCGTGCCCGGCGCGGGCTATCTCGACGCCGTGCTGCCGGCTGTCGTCCTCTTCGGAGTCGGGATGACGATCACGGTCGCCCCGCTCACCGCGGCCGCACTCGGCGCGGTCGATGCGGCTCACTCGGGCACCGCGTCAGGTGTCAACAACGCGGTCGCCCGCGTCGCGAGCCTGTTGGCGGTGGCGGTGTTGCCCGTTGTCGCCGGAATCGACGCAGGCCCAGATCAGCCTCTGGGGCAGGGGTTTTCGACGGCGATGTACATCGCTGCGATCTGTTGTGCGGTCGGCGGTGTGATCGCCGCCGCGAGTATCCGGTCGGGAGCTCGGGTCAGTACCCATGTGCAGCCGTCCGTCGGACATGCCTGCCAGCCGCCCGAACCCGCGACAGGGCCGCGCTGAGATGCGTCGCACACTAATTGGTCGTGCACAACTGAAGCGGGTAGTGTCTGTCGGGTCGCCGGTGGAACCGGCAGAATCGAACATGACACAGAAGGGTCGCCGTGGTGGTCAGCGACAGTCGATCGAAGCCTGCGGGCCTGCAGTACGTCCGCTATGCCTACGGTGCGCGTCTGCCCGCCTCGATGCGTGACTGGGTCGCCAACGACCTGGCCGGGCCGGGGGCGGCGATGCGCATGGTGGTGCGGTGGTCGATTCCCTGCATCATCCTGCTGGCCCCGATGATGCTCGTGCCCGCCGATCTCGTCATCCGGCTGAACATGACCTTGCCGATCTTGCTGCCCTACATCTTTTTCGCCATCGCGTTGAACCGCGTCTACCGGCGTTACCGACTCGATCAGCACGGTCTGGATCCTGACCTGATCAACCGGCGCGAGCGCGAACGCAACGCCGATCTCTACGACGAGTACCACCGGAAGTACCGCGGCGAACGGAGGCGGCCCCGTGGCTGAATCAGCCGGCCCCACGGTGCAACTCGACGGCAATCCGCTGCTGCTTGAACGTCAGGTCTGTTTCGCGCTCGCGGTGGCCAACCGTTCGGTGCTCAAGGTCTATCGACGACTCCTCGAACCCCTGGGGCTCACTCATCCGCAGTACCTCGTCATGTTGGCCCTGTGGGAGACGTCGCCGCGGTCGGTCAAGTCGCTCGGGGCCGCTCTGCAACTCGAATCGGCAACCCTGTCGCCACTGCTCAAGCGGTTGGAGTCCGCGGGACTCGTTGCGCGACAACGACGTGACGACGATGAACGCAACGTCGACATCGCGCTCACCGACTTCGGACGTGCTCTGCGTCGCGACGCGCTGGCCATCCCGCCCGCCGTCGTCGAGGCGCTCGGCGTGGACGTGGAGACACTCGAGGAACTACACGGTGTGCTGATCCGGGTGAACAAGGCCGCGGTGCAGGCGGAGGAGAACCGCGCCGGTTGACGCGTGGGTGTTCTGCGGTGTCCGACGTGGGTCAGAGGTGCCGGACCACATAACGGGCGGCGTCGAGGGTCATGCCGTTGACCGCGTACAGGACGTGCAGGGAATTGGGTTGTCCCACCCGGGCGCCGTTGCAGATCGTGTCGCCGGGGATGCAATACCGGACCGTCTTGCCTTCGTAGGGAGCCCCGACGCGGATCGGAGGAGCGCCTACGTCGCGGATGAAACGATCCGACGGTGGCGCGAACAAGACGACGGCGGCCACATGGCGTGCAACGTTTGCCGGCAGCGGCGGCGGAACCATCGATTCGTAGCGGCGGTAGCGGTCGGGGATCGCGATCTTGCCACTCGTCGCATAGCCGGCGACCACCGCGCCCTGCGAGTAGCCGCCCAACACGATCCGGGTCCGGGGACACACCGCGGCGAGGTACTTCACGCGGGTTTGGGCGTCCTTGACGCCGTTCACCACACTCTGCGCGAATCGGAGCCGGTCGTTGAAGTTGTTGCCCGCCGGATAGTTCACCCCGTAGGAGCCGACGGACTTGCCGGGCAACTGCGAACGCAGGGCTTCCACGAACGAGATGCCGGTCAGTCCCAGCGGCGGGAGGGGCTCGATGGTGCCCCGGGCGAAGACGACCTCGACGTCCGAGCAGGTCGCGGCCTGCGCCTTTGTGTCGGACAGGGCCACCGAGGCGGTGACGGCCGCCAGCAGACAGAGGATCGAGACCACCACGCGCTTGATCATGAGCTCAGCGTAATGGCCCGAGGCCGTTCAGACCCGAGAACAGCTGCGGCAACCCAAGGAGTTGCCGCAGCTGTGTCGGTCGTGCGGCGGTCACATGATCTGCGAGGAGATCTCGAACATCCACGCGGGCTCGGCGATGAGCTGGCGCGGGAGGTAATCGGATTCCACCTCGATCTGCATGCCCTCGTCGGCAGCCATCGCGGCCAGACCGAACAACGGGAGCGAGATGAACCCGTTCGGATCCCGACGTCGCTCCGCAGTGCTGCCCCAGTATGTGCGGTGGCTGGTCAGCGCGATCTCCAACTGTTCGGTGAACGTCCGCTGATCACCGATGGATGCCAGCACCCCGAACAGATCGAGTTGCAGCAGCTGGGCCTGTTCACGCGAACTGATCGTGGGCGAGGCGACGTGCTGCACCGTCTCGGAGATCTGCCCGGCCCACGTGGTGTCCCCTCGATCGCGCGCCCTCAGGACCTCGACCAGTCCGAGCATCGCGCGGTCGAACCTGGTGCCCATGGTCAAGGTGTCGACATCCACCGCGCGCAGCGTGTCGAGCGCGGTCTGGTTGCGGGTTGCGCGCGCCCACCAGTAGGTGGTCAGCCAGGTCGGGATGTTGACGTCGGCCGGCGCCGGGGCGATGCCGTGAGATTCCAGTCCGCCGTCGTCGAGTTCGATGACGAAGGACTCGCCCGGTGTGAGTGCGGACAGTTGATACACCGCGAGATTCAGTTGTGCGGCGCGGCGGGCGGCCTTGCGAGTCCCATCGTTGGCGCCGGTGGGGTCGCTGCCGAAGTGGAAGCCCGCGGCTGCGTCGGCCCCGGCCACAACCATCGACAGCACAGAGCCCGGCGAACTGGTCACGAGGTCATACAGCGAGACCACGGTGCTGTCGCCTCCGGCGGCCAGTTCACCGATCTCGGCTGCAGCGAGGCCCGTCGCGTGTCTGGAAACGTGGATCATGTCTGTTCCTATCGGATGTCGAAGTCGCGGGTCACGTAGCCGGCCCAGCTGCCGTCGTTCTTGGCGAGCTTCGGCTGCACGATGCGGTAGTCGAGAGTCCCGCTGCCGAGAGCGCGGGTCAACGTTCCAGCGAGCGAGTGATCAGTAGTGAACATTCGCTGAATGATGAGCTTCAAGTACTCCTGAGTGCCTTGCTGGTAGAAGTGGCCATCCTTTCCGCCACGATAGCCCAGCGACGCGGACGGTCCCTTCACCTCTTGCACCAGCACTCGCTCGGCGCCGGTCGCCTTGGACCGCACGATGTACACCTGGTCGAGATCGCCTGCGCCACCTCGATCGTCGGGATCGGTCAGTTCGCGGACGTCGTAGTCAGAGGCAGGGAAGTCGCGGCTCACGGCCTGGCGTCCGGCAGCTTCGCCGAGGGCTTCGCCGGATCGGGTCTGGCGGAGGTACGCGTCGCGCAGGGCGTCACGTGTCTGGGGCGAGATGCTGCCCCCGTTCGCCATCTCCGCATCCCGCTGCTTCTGGAGGCGTGCGACGTCGCTGACCGCCTGATTGCGATCGGCCGTGGGACGTGCCATCGCGCCTTGCTCCTGCGGCGTGGCCGTGACAGTTCTGGCAGGTGCGGCCCACTGTGCGTTCACCGTCGGTACCGACCGGGTCTCGACGAAGGTGCCCGGGTTGTTCAGATCCTCGCGGATGGACGGCACGAGGGCGCCGTTCTCATCGCGTGCGGTCGCCGACTTGCGGCTGATGACCCCGTTGGCGCCCTGCTTGTTGTAGTACTTGGCTCGGTAGTCGGGGTCGTTGAGTTTCTGCGGCATCGGAGCGTTGCGCTGCTCCACCGCAGTCCGTTGTGCATCCGGGCGCGCCTGGGCCGGGGGAGTGGCCTGTCGGGGTGCCGGCTGGGGTCGGGCAGGCGGTGCCGGTCGAGCCGGTGGGGCGGGCTGGGCCTGTGCCGGCGGTGCCTGCCGCGCCGGTGGAGCGGGCTGGGCTTGTGCCGGGGGCGCAGGACGAGCCGGGGCAGCGGGCGGTGCCGGGGCAGCCGGCGGTGCCGGACGTGACTGGGCAGGCGGGGCACTCGGCTGCCCGCCGCCGGTCTGGGGTACCTCCGGCAGCGTCTGATCGGAGTTGCACTGGTCGATCTCCGCGAGCAGCGCCTGGCGCTGGCCGAGCAGGTTGTTGCGTTGGGCATTGAGCTGGTCGGCCTCGCTGTTGTAGGCACCGACGGCACCTGCATTGGTGCGGTCCACCGAGCCGGCGCGACCGTTGTGCGCGTCGATCTGTGCGCCGAGCCCCTGTGCCTGCGATGCGAACGACTGGGCTCGCGAGGGCAGGGTCTCGCAATTGGCCGGTGCGGCGGCCGCGATCGCGGGTGTCGCCGCGGCAACGATTCCGAGTCCCAGCAGCAGTGCCAGCACGACGAGCCGAAGCTCGTGCGCGACCCGACTGCTGATCGGTGTGGGGCCGGATCTGGCCACCGGCAGATCTGAATGTGTTGTGTGACCACTGCTGATCGTCATGTTGGCGTCCTCGTCGTGTGCTCCGAAACTGCTCTGCTGCCCAATCGGATGCGGTGGACGGCGCGAATGTTCCGAGGGTGAGTCGAACGCCGGTTGCAGTATCCGTCGGGCCCGGGCCCGTGGGATCGCACGAGTGCCGGGCGGCGAAGTGGCTTTGGTACGCTCCGGCGCAGGCCGGCTGTGACCGCAGACACCCTCCGCTCGATGGTGGAGTTCTGCGTCGGGTCTGAACGAGACTCGGTCGGGTCATCCGAGCCGCTGCCACGGGCATGTCACGACAGCATGAGCGCAACCATCACAGCGAGAGGAAAAACCATGGGTAAGAGACGAATACGCCTGGTGGCCGCCGTAGCGGTCGCATTCGTCTCGGGTTCATTGGCCGCCGCGATACCGGCGCCCGCCACCGCCGCACCCGCGAACGGCGGCGACAAGATCTATCTGGTGCACGGTTACAACGACGCCGGTGGATCCGATTGTGCGTCGTTGTGGGGCAATGCAATCGACTACTTCACGTCCCGAGGTGTCGACAAATCGTCGATTCACACCGTCGGATACTACGCAGGTGACAAGAACTGCAAGGACGACGTGGCCCGCGCCGACACGGACACGCGGATCAAACACGTTGCGGCAGCGCTGGCCAACCACATCTACAACACCGACACACGTCAGGGAAAGTCGGTGGACATCGTCGCCCACTCCATGGGAGGGCTCGTCACTCGCGTCGCGATCCTCGGATCAGCATTGGGCTGGAAGGGTTTTCCGGCAGGCAAGCTCAAGGTGGGCGATGTGGTCACCTTGGCCACCCCGCATCAGGGCATCATCGACCGCGACAAATACAAGAGCGTGCAATGGGATTCGATGGAACCCGGCTCGACGTTCCTCGAGGTACTCCAGGAGCCCGCACACCGCCTCGACCAACCGTGGGCGAAGGGAATCGACTGGAGTTTCGTCGGTTCCAATGAAGACACCACGGTGTTTGCGGGCTCCGGTTACGACAAGGATCGGCCTGTCCAGCACAAATACCGCTACCTGCCGGACGCGGACCACAACATCTCCCACACCGCGATGCGCACCTTGAAACCCGGTGGCGGTAAATACAATCTGCGGTATTGGCACGCCCGCGAGGGCAAGCCGCACGACACCACCAACGGCTGGGCTCCGCTCGAGACCGCATTCAACGCGGTCGATCGCGGATCCGACTGGTAGGCAACTGACCCGTTGTGTGCGGGTGGTGGCGATCGCGCCACCACCCGCATTTGTGTGTGACTGGTGTCGGAAACCCGTGCGGTTCTCGACACCGCCTCCGGACGACGTCAGCGTCGCACTGCCGAGATGGTCCCAACTGATTCATCATCGACAGTTGCAGGTCGGTCCAGGTCTGCGACCATGCTGTTCCAGCTGTGAAATGCTGTGTCCCACCCCAGGTTCTCCAGCCAGCCGCGGATGTTAGGCTCGGCGGTGGAGGAGGCGTCGTCGCCTCCAGGAGTATCGCCCACCAGACCGCGCAGGTCGCGATAGCGGGAGTCGGTGGCATCGGTGGCGAACTGCCCTGTTCCGTACAGACTGCCGGGAGCCGACACCGCTGACAGCCTCCGAACGACACGCCGACTCCATTCCTGGTTCAGCGAGCCCAGTGTGCCTTCGTCAATCCACATCGTCGGCACTTCCGAGTGGAATCCGCTGTCGCGCAGTGGGATCACCCAGTCCGAACGAAGGTCGGCGGTGACAACCGCGCGTGAACAGGTTGCGGCCGCGCCCGCCCGACGTAGCACGGGTTCCTTGAACGCGAACAGTTCCGGGACGTCGATCTCGAACACCGATGCGTCGGCGGGCAGGCCGAGCCGATACGCACGGGTGTCCAATCCGGCGCCCACGAGTACGAACTGTCGGATACCGTTCGCCGCCGCGGCGCGCAGGCGGTCGTCCACCAGACGCACTCCGATGGTGCGCCCACCATAGAAGCGGCCGGCGAGTTCCGTGAGGCGCGACCATCGTTCTTTGTCGAAGCCAACGTGCGCTGCGTCGACGAAATGCTGTGCGAGTGGGTCCGAGTACAGACGGTCAGGCCGATCGGTCTCACGGGCGCGGATGATCGCCACACCGAGTGCGGTGACGGCAACTCCGGTGGTAGGTGCCTCCGGAACGGGTGGTTGTGCGGACATGCGGACCTCCAAGTAACTTGCCGACCGGCTAGGTATTTGTGCACGGTAGACTTCCACTAGTCGGCCGTCAAGCAATTGGATCGGGATGGATAGACGTCGTAGCGACACACGTGAACGGATTCGCTCGTCCGCCATGCAATTGTTCGCCGAGCGCGGTTATGACAAGACGTCGTTGCGAGAGATCGCAGACAGTCTCGGTGTCACCAAAGCCGCTTTGTACTACCACTTTCGGACCAAAGAAGACATCGTCGTCAGCCTGTCGGAAGAACTGCGGTCCGGAGTCGACGAGATCGTGCGTTGGGCCGAGTCGCAACCACCGGACAACCAGCGGGCGGCGCAGATAGTCATTCGTTACAGCGCGCTGTTGCACGGTCTGGGCAAAGACATGATGCGTTTCTGGACCGAGAATCAGGCGGCATTCCGGGATCTGGGCGTCGGCGCGAGCCTGCGCTACCAGTTCCGTGAACTCGGTGATCTGATCGCCGGCCCCGAGGCCGCACCCATTGCGATATTCAATGCGCGTCAAGCGTTGTTGGCCATCTCTTGGAGCCTGGCGATGATGGGTGACCTCGACATCGACGACGAGACGAGCAATGCGGCGGCCACCGAGATCGCGTTGGGTCTGGTCGCTCGGATTACGACCTGATCTACTCCCGCCCGCATGCGGGTTGAGGGAATCTCCTCCGGCTGTGCGTGGTGAGGTCGGAGGCCTCGGGCGTTGACGTACGAACCGGCCTCGTGACGAGTGTGAACCCGGTTTGAAGCGTGTGAAACAAACACTTGCGCCGTCGCTATTCAGCGTTACTATGTAGTGGTAGTCAGTGTTGCTGAGTAGTGAGGATGTCCGATGGGCAAACAGATGACGGAGATGCTCAAGGGAACGCTCGAGGGCATCGTCCTGGCAATCCTGATGATGCAGCCCGCATACGGGTACGACATCACCGCGCGGTTGCGGGAGCAGGGGTTTGCCGACATCGCAGAGGGCACCGTGTACGCGCTGCTGCTGCGTCTGGAGAAGAGGGGACTGGTCGACGTGGAGAAGATCCCGTCCGAGAAGGGGCCGCCCCGCAAGGTCTACACGCTCAACGAGCAGGGGCGTGAATATCTCGACGAGTTCTGGAGCACATGGAGCTTCCTCTCGGAACGACTCCAACGACTTTATCAAGGAGGCAAGTGACCATGGTGATTTCGAAGTTGATCGGCGACAAGCGGCGCTGGCGGGCCTATAAGGAGCGCAAACATCAACTCCCGGAAGGATATCGCACGGCCGTGGACGCGCTCGAGCGTTACCTGATGTTCTTCGGGCCCGGTGACGGCGATGGTTCGGCGACGATGTTCGAGGATCTCGCCGACCTGTTCGAGCAGAGCGCCCGGGACGGGACGCCGGTCCGCGACATCGTCGGCGACGACCCGGTGGAGTTCGCCGAGGAGTTCCTCAGGACCTACCCGGAGGGGTCGTGGATCAGCCGCGAGCGCTCCCGACTGACCAAAGCCATCGATCGTGCGACCGAATAGCGCACAGATCAAGAAAGACAGGATATTTCGATGACGACAGCTCAACTGCCGGCAATCCGCGTGCGCGGGTTGCGTAAGTCCTACAAGGACCTGCACGTCCTGCGTGGCGTGGACTTCGACGTGGAGCGAGGCGCCATCGTGGCCTTGCTCGGCTCCAACGGTGCAGGCAAGACGACGGTGATCCGCATCCTGTCCACGCTGTTGCGGGCAGACGAGGGCGACATCGACGTCAACGGATTCGACGTCGCGGCCAGTCCTGCCGATGTACGGGAATCCATCAGTCTCACCGGACAATTCGTCGCTGTCGACGAGATCCTGAGCGGGCGCGAGAACCTGTTGTTGGTCGCCCGGTTACGGCATGTCGACGACGCTGCGGCGGTCGCTGATGCTCTGCTGCAACGGTTTTCCTTGACCGATGCGGCCGACAGGCGGGTCGGCACCTACTCCGGGGGCATGCGCCGGCGCCTGGACATCGCGATGAGTCTCATCGGCGATCCGCCGGTCATCTTCCTGGACGAGCCGACAACCGGGCTCGATCCGCAATCGCGGATCGAGGTGTGGAGTGCGATCGAGGAACTCGCAAAGCAGGGCACAACGGTGCTGCTCACCACGCAATACCTCGACGAGGCGGAACGCTTGGCCGACCGCATCGCGATCCTGCACGAGGGACGGATCATCGTCGACGGCACTTTGGCCGAACTGAAGAAGTTGCTCCCGCCGGCCCGAGTCGAATATGTGGAGAAGCAACCGAGTCTGGAGGAGATCTTCCTGGCCATCGTCGGCCAACACGAATCCACCACCACCGAGGAACAATGATGACCACCTACCATCTCGACGACACCTCTGTCCTGCTCGGACGGTCGTTGCGGCACATCACCCGCAGCATGGACACCATCATCACCACGACGATCATGCCGATCGCCTTCATGCTGCTGTTCGTGTATGTGTTCGGCGGCGCGATCGACACCGGGACCGAGTCCTACGTCGACTATCTGTTACCCGGCATCCTGATCATCACGATCGCATCGGGTATCTCCTACACGGCATTTCGACTCTTCCTCGACATGCAGAGCGGGATCTTCGAACGCTTCCAATCGATGCCGATCGCGCGATCGAGTGTGCTGTGGGCACATGTCCTGACCTCGTTGGTGGCAAATCTGATCTCGGTTGTCGTCGTCTTCCTGGTGGCCGTGGCGATGGGATTTCGGACCGGAGCGAACATCGGGGCCTGGCTGGCCGTCGCCGGGATCCTGGTCCTGTTCACCCTGGCATTGACGTGGATCGCGGTCATCCCCGGTCTCACGGCGAAGTCGGCCGACGGTGCGAGCGCCTTCTCCTACCCGCTCATCTTCTTGCCGTTCGTGAGTTCCGCCTTCGTGCCGACCGATTCGATGCCGGCGCCGGTGCGCGCATTCGCCGAGAATCAGCCGGTGACGTCCATCGTCAACTCCATCCGTGCGCTGTTCGCAGAGCAGCCGGTCGGCACCGACATCTGGATCGCGCTCGGCTGGTGCGTCGCGATCCTCGTGGTCGCCTACGCGGTCGCGATGGCCATCTACCGACGCAAGATCAGCTGACCCGCCCCGGATGCGCCCGCGGACTCGCTGTCGGGTTCGCGGGCACCACCGTGTTCGGCGGGGCATCTCGTCGAACGTGACATGCCGCGATTGCCGTATCCGTACGGTGGTCAGTGATGCCGAGGAGGAGCCGATGGACGACCGGAAGGCGAAGGAAAGCCTGCACCGTCATCTGCGCGAGGCGCGCGAGGCGATTCTGTGGAAGCTCGACGGATCGTCGGAATACGATGGGCGACGGCCGATCACGCCACATGGAACAAATCTTCTCGGACTGGTGAAACACCTGGCCACGTGCGAGATCGGGTATTTCGGCGCCACCTTCGACCGGCCGTTTCCGGACCCTCCGGCGTGGCTGACCAGTACCGAGCGTGACGTCGACATGTGGGCGCATCCGGACGAGACGCGAGCCGACATCGTCGCTCTGTACCGTCGCGCCACATCGCACGCCGACGAGACGATCGAGGAGTTCACTCTCGATCACCCGGTGACGATCCCGGGGTGGCGACCGGACCGGTGTCACGAGACGCTGCACGGGGTGCTCGTCCACATGATCGCCGAGACCAATCGACATGCAGGCCATGCCGACGTGGTGCGTGAACTCATCGACGGTACGGCCGGCCGACTGCCCTCTGACGGGGAGGTCGACGCGGGCGCCGACTATTGGCAGCGTCTGGTGGCGCGGATCGACACCGCTGCGCGGGTCGCGGCCGAACACCGCGGCGTGTGAAGGTCGAGATGGCCCCACACGACCGGTTGCTGTTCCTCCACGGTGCAGGTGGCTTCGACGAGGATCGGTCCTTGGCGGACGGCATTGCTGCGGCCCTGGGAGCAACACTCGACTACCCGCGGCTGCCCGACGACGACATGACGTGCGCTGCATGGTCGTCCGCCGTTCGCGAGCGACTGACCGAGTGGCCGTCGGGAACGTCGTTGATCGCGCACTCGTTCGGCGCGTCGATCCTTCTGCACGTGTTGTCGGAGATCGGGCTGGATCATGGGAACTCTCCGGTTGCCTTGCTGGCCTTGCCGAACTGGGGTCCCAGAGGCTGGGATATCGCCGAGTACGCGTTCCGGGGGCCGGAGCCGAGTCGTCGGCTGGTCCTGCACCATTGCCGCGACGATGCCGTCGTCCCGTTCGACCATCTCGCCCTCAACGTGGCCCTCCTGCCGTCCGCCGGGGTGAGGGTCCACCCGAGCGGCGGACACCAATTCGAGGGACTCGTCGGCGCGATTGCTGCCGATGTGAACTGAATCGGATGTCACAGCAATAATCCGCGCCTGACGCGGACTATTGCTGTGAACCCGTATTCAGGTGACGGCAGGCTTGTCGTCAGCGCAAGAATTGCGATGAAATGCATTGTCAGCCAGTGTCATTCGCTACAGATTAAGTGTGTTCCCCTCTGGGGAGGAATCGCTGTGACGCGCCGGCGGATTGGCGTTCACAAATGGCGCCGAATGGCATCATGGTGAGATGGACGGCGGGCGAGGTGAGAGTGGATCGATTCGATCCGTCTCAGGGGTAACCCCTGGGTGCATTCCGCAGTTGGTCCCTGCGTCCGACGCCGCGGAGCACGCTGCACGTGCCGCCCGGCGCCGCGACAGCACTGTTCTGGTCACCGCGCCCGTCGTCCATCACGTGCCGGCCGTCCACCGGTTCGGTTGGTGACAGCCGAGCCGCGCTTGTCCGCGGCAGAAGTCGCCGAAGCGGCGGCCGCGTTCTCGCGCAGCTACGGAACGTGGACGTGGCCGCAGGTGCTTCGTGCACTGCGCTCGGTGCTGCCCGAGGTCGCCGACGACGTGGCTCCGCGGCTGTTCGATCTGGCGCCGCACGAGCCGCGCCATCCGGCAGCCGTGGTCGTCGAAGCCCTCGTCCCCTGGACGCACAATGCACCCGTTGCCCGGCCCGCGATCGAACTCGATGCCCCGGTATCGAGCGGGTTGGTGCCCGCCGACCTCCCAGATCTCTTCGACGTCGAGCAACTCGCCCATTGGCTCGACTTCACCGTCTCGGAACTCGAATGGTTTGCCGACCGGGGTGGCTGGCTACGTACGGCCCGCCCGAGACTGCGGCATTACCGGATCTGGACTCGCGTGAAACGTGACGGCGTGCGAATGATCGAAGCGCCGAAACCGCGGCTACGCGAGACGCAGCGACGTTTGCTGCGGCGTCTGGTGGAGAAGATTCCCGCGCACCCGGCCGCACGAGGGTTCGTGACCGGTTCGTCCGCCGCAGGATTCGCCTGGCCGCACAGCGATCGCGACGTCGTGCTCCGCGTCGATCTGCGTCATTGCTTCGAGACGATCACCACTCGCCGGGTACACGCCGTGTTCCGGGAAATCGGTTACCCGTCGCATATCGCGCGCGTTCTGGCCGAGTTGTGCACCACGGCGACGCCGGTCGATGAGCTCGTGGGGCTGGACCGTGACCATGCGTCGTTGCTTCGGGTACGACACCTGCCGCAGGGTGCGCCGACATCTCCTCACCTGGCGAATCTGGTGATGCAGACACTGGACCGCCGGCTCGACGGCTACGCCCGGAACAACAGGTTGCGGTACACGCGCTACGGCGACGACCTTGCCATCTCGGGTGACGGGATGGATAGCGATCGAGCGTTGTGGACCATCATGCGTGTGGTCGAGGACGAGGGCTTCACCGTGCACCCCGACAAGGTCCGGATCATGCACCGGCATCAACAGCAACGCCTCGCGGGTCTTGTCGTCAATGACCGGCCGCAGGTGTCCCGTGGTGATTACGACAACCTGCGTGCGCTGTTGCACAACGCGATCCGTCACGGGGCGTCCGCGGAGAACCGCGATGGCCATCCCGACTTCCGCGCGCACGTCTACGGCCTCATCGCGTGGGTGGGGGCCACGGGGCAGCAGCGACGACAACGACTGCTTCGGATGGCCGCCGAGGTGGACTGGGAGAGCTGACCGGCCGCCGCCGCCCGCGTTCGCCTCTGGCGAAATATCCCGGGGAACAAACATCCAGCCATCAGGGTTGAGTCGAGCAGACTGAACTTTGGAGGTTAGATGTCTCAGACATACTCAGTGCCCGTTCTGTTCGTTCCTGACCTGGTCGTTCTGCCCGGCATGGTGGTGCCGATCCCGCTCGACGACGCTGCTCAGGCGACGGTGGACGCGGCTCGGGCCAGCGAGTCCGAGAAGCTGCTGGTCGCCCCGCGCCTCGACGACCGGTATCCGAACTACGGCGTGATCGCATCGATCGTGCAGGTGGGGCGTATCCCGGGCGGCGGAATCGCTGCGGTCGTCAAGGGTGAGAAGCGTGCACAGATCGGCACCGGAACGCCGGGCGCGGGCAATGCTCTCTGGGTCCAGGTGACCGAGGCCGACGAGCCGGCGATCACCGACGACGTGAAGGCGTTGGCGGCCGAGTACAAGCAACTCGTGCTGGCCATGCTGCAACGGCGTGAGGCCTGGCAGATCATCGACGGCGTCAACAAGATGACCGATCCGTCGGCACTCGCGGACACGTCCGGCTATTCGTCGTGGCTGACCGATGTCCAGAAGCGTCAGCTCCTCGAGACCCCGGACATCGCCGAACGGCTGCGCCTGCTGATCGATTGGACCAGTGAGCACATCGCCGAGACGGAGGTCAGCGACAAGATCGCCGACGATGTCCGTAACGGAATGGAGAAGCAGCAGAAGGAATTCCTACTGCGCCAACAGCTCAACGCGATTCGCAAGGAACTCGGCGAGGACGAGCCCGAGGGCGCCGACGACTACCGCGGCCGCGTCGAAGCCGCCGATCTTCCGGACAATGTGCGCCAAGCGGCGCTTCGTGAGGTCGGCAAGCTCGAACGCGCCAGCGACCAGTCGCCGGAGACCGGATGGATCCGGACCTGGCTCGACACCGTGCTCGACCTGCCGTGGACCGTCAAGACCGACGACTCGACAGACATCAAGGGCGCCCGCGAGATCCTCGACGCCGACCACCACGGCCTCGAGGACGTCAAGGACCGCATCGTCGAGTACCTCGCGGTGCGCGCTAGGCGTGCTCAGCGAGGTCTGCAAGTCGTCGGCGGCCGTGGCTCCGGTGCCGTGATGGTGCTGGCCGGTCCTCCCGGCGTCGGCAAGACGTCGCTTGGCGAATCCGTGGCACGGGCGTTGGGGCGCAAGTTCGTTCGTGTGGCGCTCGGCGGCGTCCGCGACGAGGCGGAGATTCGTGGTCACCGGCGCACCTACGTCGGCGCTCTGCCCGGCCGCATCGTGCGGGCCATCGGCGAGGCGGGATCGATGAATCCCGTTGTGCTGCTGGACGAGATCGACAAGGTCGGCTCGGACTTCCGCGGCGATCCCGCGGCAGCCCTGCTCGAGGTGCTCGATCCGGCGCAGAACCACACGTTCCGCGACCACTACCTGGATCTCGACCTGGATCTGTCCGACGTCCTGTTCCTGGCCACCGCCAACGTTATCGAGAACATCCCGGCCGCGCTTCTGGACCGGATGGAACTGGTGACGCTGGACGGCTACACCGAGGACGACAAGGTCGCCATCGCCCGAGACTTCCTGCTGCCACGGCAGAAGGAACGTGCCGCATTGACCACCGACGAGGTGATGGTCACCGAGGACGCGCTCCGTGAGGTCGCGGCGAACTACACCCGGGAACCCGGTGTGCGCCAGTACGAGAGGCTGTTGGCCAAACTGTTGCGCAAGGCCGCGACCAACATCGAATCGGGCAAGGCATCGGCGCCGACCACCGTCGACGTGGACGACCTGAAGGACTATCTGGGCCGGGCGCGGTTCACGCCGGAAACGGAGGAGCGCACCGCGGTGCCGGGTGTGGCAACGGGACTCGCGGTCACCGGAATGGGCGGCGATGTGCTGTTCATCGAGGCCAACTCCAATGCCGGTGAAGCCGGGTTGAAACTGACCGGGCAGTTGGGTGACGTTATGAAGGAGTCGGCGCAGATCGCTCTGTCGTACGTGCGGGCGCACGCCGAGCAACTCGGCGTCGATCCGACCACGTTGGACAAGACGATCCACGTCCACGTGCCTGCCGGTGCGGTGCCCAAGGACGGTCCGAGCGCGGGCGTCACGATGGTGACCGCCCTGGTCTCGATGGCCACCGGGCGCAAGGTTCGTGCCGACGTCGGTATGACCGGCGAGGTCACGCTGAACGGCCGGGTGCTACCGATCGGCGGGCTCAAGCAGAAACTGCTTGCCGCCCAACGTAATGGCATCAAGACGGTGTTCATCCCGCAGCGCAACGAGCCCGACCTCGACGATGTGCCGGCCGAGGTCCTCGACGCGCTCGAGGTGAAGCCGATGGTCGATGTCGCCGACATCATCACGCTGGCGCTCGAGCCGGTGGGGGAAGCCGTGGCCACCGCGGCCTGACCCGTCGAGCGAACCGCTGATGGCGCATCACCGAACGGTGGTGCGCCATCGGCGTGTTCGGGATCGGTGTCGCGTCCGGTCACCGACCCGAGTTGTCCGCGGACCCTGCTGGCAGATAGGGGTGAAGCTTCACCCATATCTACCGACAGGGTCCGCGTGTGCGATCGAAAGGGCCGGAGCAGCACCGGAACTCAGGGTTGGCCGCCGAACTCGGCCAGGTAGTACTCGGCCATCGCCGGCGAGTAGTCGTCGAAGTCGATGGTGCCGACGTCGTCGCCGCGCTCGGCCGCGACCATGCGGTCGAGATAGTAGTCCCAGCCGGGACCCACCCCCTCCGCCATCTTCGGGTCCGGTACGTCCTGTGCGAACGTCAGAGTGGTGATCCCGTTCGCTTCGCTCAGATCGAGCCGCAGCGACCAGTGCGTGGCGTTCTCGCCGTCGTAGGGCATCGACGTGGTGATCCGGATCCGGTGCGGCGGCGCACATTCGTCGATGCGGAAGTGCTCGGCGGGCATGTCGTCGCCCTCGAACAGCATCTGGAACCGCACGTGCCCGTCGGCGGGGTCGCCGGTCCAGGTTCCGATCCAGCGGGCCAGCCGTTCGGGTTCGGTGACCGCCGCCCAGACGTCGTCGATCGGTGCTCGAAAGGTGCGTCGCCACTCGCAATAGGTGCCTTCCGGCAGATCTCGCCGGTGGCCGGTGGGGGTCGGGTTGCTCATGCTGTGTGCTCCTCGTCGTCTCGTCGGTGATCGGGATGTTCGGCGGCGCGGTCCCGCGTCGTGCGTCGCACCTCGAGGTCGAGCCCGTCGAGCGCGTGCTCGGGGATCGGTGGCCCGGCGGTGCCGAATCCGTCCAGATAGGCGTGCACCGGCTCCAGGCCGGCATGGATCAGTGCGTAGTGACGCTCCCGGCCCTGCGTCGTGGCCTGTACCAGGTCGGCCTCGGTGAGCAGGCGCAGATGTTTGCTGATCGCCGGACGGCTGATCGGATACTCGGCGGCGAGGTCGACGACCCGCGCCGGGCTCGCGGCCAACCTCTGCAACAAGCTGCGACGGACCGGGTCGGCAAGTGCCTCGAATGCATCCACCCTCTATTGGTAACCAATCGGTTACCAATAGTCAAGGGTTGGCGATCCGAGGGTTCGTCCGCAGGGGTGCGACCATATGTCCATGACCGCAACCCTCGTCGCCAAGGACATCGCCGGTGGGTACGCGCACCGCGTCTTGTTCGATCACCTCGATCTCACCGTGGCGCCCGGGGACGTGGTGGGTGTCGTCGGGGCCAACGGGGCGGGCAAGACCACCTTGTTGCGAATCCTCGCCGGCGACCTCGCGCCCTTGGAGGGGACGGTCAGTCGTTCGCCCGCAGACGCTTTCGTCGGCTGGCTACCGCAAGAGCACGAACGCATCCCCGGCGAGACGGTGGGCGACCACGTTGCTCGGCGTACCGGCTGCGCGGCCGCCACGCGGGCCATGGATGCCGCCGCCGATGCTCTGGCAGACCCCGAAGCTGCTGCGGGCCCCGACGATCCGGCCGACGCATACGCCGCGGCGCTCGACCATTGGCTGGCGACCGGCGCTGCCGACCTCGACGAACGGTTACCCGGAGTGCTGACCGATCTGGGGCTCGACACCGGCGCGGAGTCGGCGATGATGACCGGATTGTCCGGTGGACAGGCAGCCCGCGTGGGATTGGCCGCTCTGCTGTGCTCCCGGTTCGACATCGTGCTCCTCGACGAACCGACCAACGACCTCGATCTGGACGGTCTGCGCAGGCTCGAGGAGGTGATCGGCAGCATGCGCGGCGGGGTGGTGCTGGTCAGCCACGATCGAGAGTTCCTCGCGCGCAGCGTCACCCGGGTACTCGAGATCGATCTCGCGCAGCACACCAACACCGTCTTCGGCGGCGGATACGAGAGCTACCTCGAGGAGCGCGAGGTGGCGCGTCGGCATCGCCGTGAGGAGTACGAGGAGTTCGCGGAAAAGAAGGCCGACCTGGTGGCGCGTGCGAGAACCCAACGCGAATGGTCGAGTCAAGGGGTACGGAATGCGATGCGCAAGGCCCCCGACAACGACAAGATCCGCCGTCGCGCCGCCACCGAATCCAGTGAGAAGCAAGCACAGAAGGTGCGGCAGATGGAGAGTCGGATCGCTCGGCTCGAGGACGTACCGGACCCCGCAAGGAGTGGGTCCTCGAGTTCACCATCGGCGCGGCCCCACGGTCGAGCTCGGTGGTCGCCACGCTCAACAATGCCGTTGTGCGACAAGGAGATTTCGTCCTGGGACCGGTGTCGTTGCAGATGAATGCGGGCGAACGGATCGGCATCACCGGCCCGAACGGCGCGGGCAAGTCGACGTTGCTGCGGCTGTTGCTCGGACGAGTCGCGCCCGACGAGGGCAGCGCGGCCCTGGGGGCCAACGTCGCGATCGGGGAGATCGACCAGGCGCGGGGCCAATTCACGGGCGGCCGGCTGCTTGCCGACCGTTTCGAGGAGTTGGTGCCCGATTTCTCCACGGCCGAGGTGCGGACGCTCCTGGCGAAGTTCGGACTGCGGGCAGATCACGTCGGCAGGCCGGTCGCCGAACTGTCGCCGGGGGAGCGGACGCGTGCCGCACTGGCGCTGTTGCAGGCGCGGGGAACCAATCTCCTCGTCCTCGACGAACCCACCAACCATCTCGACCTCGCCGCGATCGAACAGCTCGAGTCGGCCCTTGACTCCTATGACGGCGCCCTCTTGCTGGTGACCCACGACCGACGCATGCTCGCCAACGTTCGCACCGATCGCGGCTGGCACGTGCAGGACGGGAGCGTCACCGAACTGTGACGAGGCTCCTCACCGGTGAACGGGGAGCGAGAGGTCGCCGGTCCGGGCACGTGCGAACGTTTGCGTCCGTGCGGACGACCGGCGTCCCACGCTTCGAACCCGATGCAGCCGAACGCACGTGCTGGCATCGTGGGTGAGGTCGCGGGGTGTCAGCAGCGAGGAGTGATCATGCCCGATCTACCCACCATCACCGACGAAGAGATGCAGACGATCCTGCAATATGCGCAGCCCTACTCCGTCGTCATATTGCGGGCCGGTCCGAAATACGGCACCGAGAACGCCGGCCCCATCGTCTGGGAACACGCGCGCCGCAACATGGCGCTCCGGGCGGCCGGAATCCTGTCCGTGGTGCTCCCGGTACGCGACGACTCCGAGGTCTGCGGAATCGCCATCTTCGACCGCGACGGGGCATCCGTCACCGAGATCATGAACGACGACCCTGGCGTGCGTGCGGGCGTGTTCACCTTCGACGTCCATCCGGCCCGTGGCTTCCCGGGTGACGAGCTGCCACCCGCGCCGGAGTGAGTCATCGCCCAACGGGCGTTATCTGCTAGTTCTCGGAAAATCCGAAGATCCGAGAGATCGTCGTGCGGATCATCGCGCGATGGAAATTGCTGGCGGTCACCAGCGTCTGTTGCTGGATCAGCCCGTCGATCAGCGCGACGATCAGTTCCGCGGTCCGCTCGGGACTGCCCGGTGCCTGAGCCCGCACAAACGGCTCGGTGAACGCGATGAACGCGGTGCGGTTCGTGGTCACCTGTTCCCGGAGCACGTCGTCGAACTGCGATTCCACGAGCAGGGCGCACCGCGCGTTGGAGATCTCCCGGCCCTCGGTCGACATCGCCATGACGAACGCGGTGGTGCAGTCGAGGATGGGGCCCGGGGACCTGTCCGATCCGTCGGCGAGAATCGGGCCGAATGCGCGCGTCGCGATCTCGTACATCTGGTGATAGACCTCGGCCATCGCCAGTGCATAGAGCTTCGACCTGGTGGGCGCGTAGTAGTTCACCGATCCTGTCGGCAGACCCGCCGCCTCATCGACCGAACGATGGGTCAGGGCGCGTAACCCGCCGTGTGAGATGACCTGTAATGCCATCTCGCCGAACAGTTTTCGACGATCCGGCACCTTGTGTTGGTCAGCCATCGACACCCGTGCTCACGCCTCCAGCCCTTCCTGTCGTTCGATCCATGGCGGCCGGAGGCCGTTGTCGCCCGGCAGTGGAGAGTCTAGACGGAGCACGCCCGGCGTTCGCGGCAGCCGTGGTCGCGACGCGTGGGCGCGGAGATTGAGTCCACCCCGCTCAAGTTTGATGGTGAGATCGGGAACAATCCCCACCCTCGACCCGTTGAACCCATCGAGAAACCTGAGTCCTGTAGACTCAACCCAGGTTGACTCCGTCTCGAGTCTTGAGTAGGACATGAGTCGGATGCGCTGAAGTTCGGGTCCCCGGACGCGGGTTTCGAACGACATCCGCGGTTCGCGTGCATGCGCGGACCCGGGCACGTACTTGGGTGCACACCCATGAACTAGGAGGAAACACAGATGTCTCGTGCAGTTGGAATCGACCTCGGCACCACCAACTCGGTGGTGTCCGTCCTCGAAGGCGGCGAACCCGCCGTCATCGCCAACGCCGAAGGCTCCCGCACAACCCCGTCGGTGGTCGCATTCGCGCGTAACGGCGAGGTGTTGGTCGGACAGCCGGCGAAGAACCAGGCGGTCACCAATGTCGACCGCACCATCCGTTCGGTCAAGCGCCACATGGGCGAAGGCGAATGGACCGTCGAGATCGACGACAAGAAGTACACGCCGCAGGAGATCAGCGCTCGCACGCTGCAGAAGCTGAAGCGAGACGCCGAGTCGTACCTGGGTGAGGACGTCACCGACGCGGTCATCACGGTGCCGGCCTACTTCAACGATTCACAGCGTCAGGCCACCAAGGAAGCCGGACAGATCGCGGGCCTCAACGTGCTGCGCATCGTCAACGAGCCGACCGCGGCCGCGCTCGCTTACGGCCTCGACAAGGGCGAGAAGGAACAGACCATCCTGGTGTTCGACCTCGGTGGCGGTACCTTCGACGTCTCGCTGCTGGAGATCGGCGACGGTGTCGTCGAGGTCCGCGCCACCTCGGGTGACAACGAGCTCGGTGGTGACGACTGGGATCAGCGGATCGTCGACTGGCTCGTGGAGAAGTTCAAGAGCCAGAACGGCATCGACCTGACCAAGGACAAGATGGCCCTGCAGCGTCTGCGTGAGGCTGCCGAGAAGGCCAAGATCGAACTGTCGGCATCGCAGTCGACCTCGATCAACCTGCCCTACATCACCGTCGACGCCGACAAGAACCCGCTGTTCCTCGACGAGCAGCTGTCGCGTAGCGAGTTCCAGAAGATCACCTCGGACCTGCTCGAGCGCACCCGTGCGCCGTTCCAGGCGGTCATCAAGGACGCAGGCATCGCCGTCGGCGACATCGACCACGTGGTGCTCGTCGGTGGTTCGACCCGTATGCCCGCGGTCACCGAACTGGTGAAGGAGCTCACCGGGGGGCAGGAGCCCAACAAGGGCGTGAACCCGGATGAGGTCGTCGCCGTCGGTGCGGCCCTGCAGGCCGGTGTGCTGCGCGGTGAGGTCAAGGACGTGCTGCTGCTCGACGTGACCCCGCTGAGCCTGGGCATCGAGACCAAGGGTGGCGTGATGCACAAGCTGATCGAGCGCAACACCACCATCCCGACCAAGCGGTCGGAGACCTACACCACCGCCGAGGACAACCAGCCGTCGGTGCAGATCCAGGTCTATCAGGGTGAGCGCGAGATCGCCTCGCACAACAAGCTGCTCGGTTCCTTCGAGCTCGGTGGCATCGCCCCCGCGCCGCAGGGTGTCCCGCAGATCGAGGTGACCTTCGACATCGACGCCAACGGCATCGTGCACGTCACCGCAAAGGACAAGGGCACCGGCAAGGAGAACTCGATCCGCATCCAGGAGGGCTCCGGCCTCTCCAAGGAGGAGATCGACCGCATGATCAAGGATGCCGAGGCACACGCGGACGAAGACCGCACTCGTCGTGAGGAGGCCGAGACCCGCAACCAGGCCGAGTCGCTGGTCAACCAGACCGAGAAGTTCCTCAAGGACAACGAGGACAAGGTCCCCGGTGAGGTCAAGGACAAGGTCAACGCGTCGATCGCCGAAGCGCAGGAAGCCCTGAAGGGCACCGACATCGGTGCGATCAAGTCGGCGATCGAGAAGTTGTCGGCAGAGTCGCAGGAAATGGGTCAGGCGATCTACGCGGCGGCGGCTGCAGAATCGCCGAACGGTTCGGCCGGTGAAGGCGCCGAGAACACCGCGGACAGCGATGTCGTGGATGCCGAGGTTGTCGACGAGCCCAGCAATTCCGGAGACAACAAGTGACCGCTGAGCGGCCGGAGAGCGCACCATCGGAGGAACCGGTCACGGTGACCGATCGTCGTCGTATCGACCCGGAAACGGGTCAGGTACGCGAGGATTCGGCCGCCGGGCCGGGCCCGGCAGCCGCTGATCCGGCGGAAGCAGGAGTACCTGGTGCCGACGAGCCCATCGAGATCCCGGTGGCCGATCAAGAGGTTGCCGAGCTGACCGCCGCCCTCCAGCGGGAGCGGGCACAGTTCGCTAACTTCAAACGTCGCGCGGCAGAGGAGCGCCAAGGGTCCGTTGCCTACGGCAAGCAGCTGCTCATCGAGAAGCTGGTGCCGATCCTCGACGATCTCGAACGTGCCCGCGAGCACGGGGATCTCGAGAGCGGACCGCTGAAGGTGATGGCCGACAAGCTCACCGGGGCATTGAGTGCCGAGGGCCTCGCCAAGTTCGGCGAGCCCGGAGACGCCTTCGACCCGGAGCTCCACGAGGCCGTGCAGCACGACGGTGACGGCGCCAACCCGGTGCTCGGTGCGGTGTACCGCAGCGGATACCGGGTCGGGGAGAAGGTGATCCGGACCGCGATGGTCACGGTCACCGATCCGGCAGACGGCGTTGCGGCATCTTCGGCCGACGGTGCATCCGCAACAGAACAGACTGGTGCACAATAAGCGCACCGAACATCGGCCTGCCCGGTGGCGCGCAGCGGCGACGGACCGTCGCGCGGGGCGCGTCACCGGGCAGAGCAGTTCAGATACAACTACATCCAGACAATTGACATATCGAAGGAGGTGACGTCTGGTGGCTCCACAGCGAGAGTGGTTGGAACACGACTTCTACAAGGACCTGGGCGTTGCTTCTGACGCTTCTGCTGAAGAGATCAAGAAGGCCTACCGGAAGCTCGCCCGCGAGCTGCACCCGGACGCGAATCCCGGCGATTCGGCGGCTGAAGAACGCTTCAAGCGGGTGTCCGAAGCCCACAGCGTGCTGTCCGACGCCGAGAAGCGCAAGGAGTACGACGAAACCCGCGCGATGTTCGCCGGCGGGCGATTCCGCGGCGGGGGCAACGGCTTTCCCGGGGGCTTCCCCGGCGGGGGCGGCACCACGTACACGACGACCGGTGGCGCCGACTTCAACATCGGTGACCTGTTCGGCGGGGGCGGCGACACCGCGGGCGGCGGATTCGGCGATCTGTTCGAGGGGCTGTTCAACCGCTCCGGCCAACGGACGTCGACGGCCAGCCGACCCAAGCGCGGCAACGATCTCGAAACCGAGACCACACTGAGTTTCTCCGACGCGGCACTCGGCACCACCGTGCCGTTGCGCGTGACGAGCCCGTCGCCGTGCACGACCTGCCACGGCAGCGGCGCCAAGCCGGGTACCAGCCCGCGAGTCTGCCCGAACTGCAACGGATCCGGCTTCGTCAGCCGTAACCAGGGTGCGTTCGGGTTCAGCGAACCGTGCCAGGACTGCCAGGGCACCGGCTCGCGTATCGACGATCCGTGCACCGACTGCGACGGCAGCGGCGTCAAGGTCCGGGCACGCACCATCAACGTGCGTATCCCGGCAGGTGTCGAGGACGGCCAACGTATCCGCCTGGCCGGGCAAGGTGAGGCCGGACGGCGTGGTGCGCCGTCGGGCGATCTGTACGTCGTCGTGCACGTGACGCCGGACAAGGTCTTCACGCGCAGCGGTAACGACCTGAAAGTTCAACTACCGGTGAGCATTTCCGAGCTGGTGCTGGGGGCAACGGTCTCCGTGCCGACGCTCGACGGCTCGGTCGGGGTGAAGATCCCGGCCAACACCACCGACGGACGCACCCTGCGTGTCCGCGGACGAGGAGTGCCGAAACGATCCGGTGGCGCGGGCGATCTGCTCGTCACCGTGAAGGTGGCCGTCCCGACACAGCTCGACGACGCCGCCGTCGAGGCGATGCGCGCCTACGCGGCAGCGGAAAGGGCCGGCGGCTTCGATCCCCGCGCGGGATGGGGGCGATGATGATGGCCGGCAAGAAGGAAACCGGCGCGACCTTCATGATCTCGGTCGCCGCCGAACTCGCGGGTATGCATGCCCAGACCCTCCGGACCTACGACCGGTTGGGTCTGGTCACCCCGCAACGCACCAGCGGCGGAGGTCGCCGCTACTCGTCGCGCGACGTGGAACTGCTCCGCGAGATCCAGCGGCTCTCCCAGGAAGAGGGCGTCAACCTCGCGGGCATCAAACGGATCATCGACCTGTCCAACCAGGTCGACGCGCTGCAGCAGCGCGTCCGCGAATTGCAGAACGAACTCGACCAGGTGTCGTCGCGGCGCGGCGGCGAACTCGTCCCGGTGCCACGGACCAGCGCCCTGGTCGTGTGGCAGCCGCGGCGGAAGCGCAACGCCGACTGATCGGCTCGAATCCGTACCCGCTACCCTGTCCGGAAAGAGTGATGCGTGCACGCCGCAGGGGGCAGGTGAGGTGTCGGGCACCCGCCCGCTTTCCGAGGAGCGACGCCCACTTGCAGGGTGGGCGTCCGCATTCCGGGGGGAGACCGTACCCCTGTGTTCGAGGCCTGACCTGCGCCTCGGGGGACAGGCCGGTGCGGGCGTCACGCGGGGCAGGCACGTAACCGAGACAGGGGACAGGAAACATCATGGCCGAGACGCAGAGCGCCCCGACTGTGGGCGGCTCGTCCTCGGCCGGTTCGGTGTTGGGGATCTCCGTCGTCGAGGACCAGGTCGCGTCCGTGGTCCGCGACGCGGGCGGGGAGATCATCGCCAGCAACCTGGTCGATCTGCCGGACCCGTCGGCGCAGAGTGCCGAAACCGCGATCGGCGAGTTGGTGGGATCGGTGCCCTACGAGATCCACCGCATCGGCGTCGCCTGTGCCCGACCCGCCACCCAGAACTATCTGCAGGCCAACCTCGCCCCGGACCCGACACGTCCCGCGTGGCACGACAAGGTCGTCGTCACCGACATGCCCGCCGCTCTGGCCGAGGTCGCTCGCGCCCAGTTCGGGAGCCGGGGCATCGTCGCGGTGATCGATCTCGACCGCGCCGGGGTTCCGTCGCCCGGATCGTCGGTCGTCACGTTGGACTCGGCGACCGGCGAAGTGCTGGGGACCGCCGAGTTCGCCTACGGATCGCCCGGCCCCGTCACCGATCCCGACCATGCGGGAGCCGTCGCCGATGCGATGACGTCGGCACCCGGCGGATCGTCGGTGACGTCGGTGTTGCTGACCGGCCCGGGCGCGGAGATGCCCGGCGTGGCCGCGGCGATGGAATACGCACTGGCCCGGCCGGTCACCGTGGCCCCTCAACCGGCACTTGCGCCCGCCGTCGGCGCGGCGGTGATCGGCGCACGTCGATCACCGGTCGGCGGTGCATCGAACCGACGATGGTGGTTGATCGGTGCCGCGCTGGTGGGAGCGGTCGTCCTGGGAGCGATCGCTGCCTCGGCCGTCCTGGCCGGCGTCGATTCCGGTAAGGAGGCCGCACCACCGTCGACGGTGACAGCGCCTCCGTCGACGATCACGCTGACCGAGACACCGGAACCGGTCACCAAGACCCAGACCGAGACCGAGCAGGTCACGGCCACGCCGGACCGCGAGACAGTCACACGGACCCGCACCGTCACCCCGAGCGATCAGCCCACCGAGGAACCGAGCACCGTCACCGAGACGGCCACCGAGACCGAGACGGTCACCGAGACGACCACCACCCGGGGAACAGGCTTCGGCGGCGGCCCGAGCGCCAACGCCGACCGACCCGGGGCCTGAACCGGCGATCCTCCACGGCGAGCGGCACGTCGGGGCGCCGACGCTCAGATCGGATCGTGCTGAATCCGGCTGGCCGGCACACCGGCGATGATCAGTCGGCGTCGCGTCGCGTCGATCATCCCGGCAGATCCGGCGATGAGTACCTGATGTTGGCTCCAATCCCCGGCCGCGACCACCGCGTCGGGGAGCCTGCCGAGGCGATGCTCGATTCCCAGGCTGTCCGGTGTCGCGACGGAGTTGATCCACCAGGGATCCTCGGTCTCCTCGGACACCGCGGTGATCTGCAGCCACGGATTGGTGGTGGCGATGCGGCGCAGCACGGCCAGGTCGTAGAGCTCGCCTGGATAGCGCATGCCGTAGAAGACATGGGTCGGCGGCGAATCGGCGCGTTTGGACATCTCGATCAGCAGCGCCCGCAGCGGTGCCAGGCCGGTTCCGCCGGCCACCATCACCACCGGGCGTCGCGGCTCGACATGTAGGGTGCCGTGTCCCTGCGCGAAATACCAGACGTCACCGGCCCGTGTTTCACCGACGATCGCCGAACTGACCGCCCCGCCCTGCACACCGCGGACATGGAATTCGAGTTCGCCCGCCGGATTCGGTGGGATGGCCGGGGACAGGTTCCGCCACGTCTTGGGCCGCTGCGGTATCTGCACCTCCAGATACTGGCCGGGTGCGAAGCGCAACGGTGATCGGGTGATCAGACGGACGACGGCCAGGTCCCGGGTGATCCGGAACTTCTCCACCACCTGGGCCGACCACAGCGCGGGATGCGGTGCCGTCTCGGCCGCACCCCGCATGACACCGGTGGTCAGCATCATCGCCTGGCTGACCGCCTGCTCGGCTTCGTCGTCCCAATAGTCGCCCATCGCCGCGGCGAACTCGGAGACCAGCGCGCGGTACATCACGCCATAGTGTTCGGGCAGCACCCCGAACTTGCGGTGATCGCGACCGAGTTGAGCGAGGAACTCGACGAGATTCTCGTGTCCCGACGGTGCCGGGACCACCTCGAGGACGTGGTCGATCACATGGAAGAAGGCCTTGCGCTGATCGGTCATCACCGCCGGGAACAGGTCACGCAGGTCCGGATCGATGGCGAACATGCGGGTGTAGACGTTGGTGGCGAAGCGATCCGGGTTCCGGTTGATCACATCGCGGAGCTGATGCAGCACATGCCGCGAATGATTGGCCACGTCCCGGTCACCTCCCCACTCTTCCGCAGACAGCGAACGGTGCCCAGCGTAGCGCCCGAAACACTGTCAGCTAAAGGGTGGATCGGCAACGAATAATGATCGAAGATTCGATGTCGGGTTCGTGTCGCATGTGGCAGGGTCATTGGCGTGAGCACGCTGGATGGTGTGGTGTCGGGCATTGTCGATGCCCATCTGCACCAGTGGAATCCGCGACGTACCCCGTGGGCGGCCAGCCGTCTGTCGCGGCTCTACAGTCTGGTGCCGACAATCGGTGACCGGGTGTTCTCGATGGTCGTGGCGCAACCCGACCGTGAGTACGTGCTCTCGCCCAACACGGTCGCGCGTGTCTACGAGCCCCTGCAGTACGTGGCCGACGCATCGGCGGTCCCGTTGGTGGCCGGGGTACCGGTCGACACGGTCGTGCACATGGAGTCGCACTGGCGCAACGACGACAGCAGCTATGACCCCGCGAGTTCGGGTCTGCAGTCCTCGACGGAGGAGACCCGGTATGTGCAGGGTCTGCCGTTCGGTGTCGGTCGGGTACCTCGGCTCGGCGCGATCATCGCGCACGCCGACCCACGATCGGACGGGTTCGACGACCTGATCGCCGAGCAGGAAGGCGAGACCGACAAGCTGCGGGGCATCCGGTGGATCACGACCCGTCACATGGATCCGAAGATCCGTGGCGCCGTCGACGTCGACGGCGTTCTCGCGTCGCCGGCCTTCCTCCGCGGATTCGCCGAGGTGGCCAGTCGGGGTCTGGTGTTCGACGCCTTCGTCTATTCGCATCAGCTCTACGACGTCGTGACACTCGCCCGGGAGTATCCGGAGGCGACCATCGTCGTCGACCACATCGGCGCGCCGGTGGGGGTCTTCGGCCCGGTCGGCGCCCGGACCGGGGCGACGGCGGGAGCCCGAGCCGACATCCTGCGGTTGTGGCGAGAACGGATGGTGACGCTGGCGGCCTGCCCCAACGTGATCGTGAAGCTGTCCGGACTCGGGCTGCCCATCCTCGGCTATGGCCGGGACCGATGGGGCAACATCGGCAGCCGGTCGACGTTGGCCGAGATGGTCGGCCCGCTCGTGGAACACGTCGTGGGGCATTTCGGTGCCGAGCGGGTGATGTTCGGCTCCAATTTCCCGATCGACAAGCCGAACGCCACCCTCGACATGATCGTCGGGGCGCTCATCGATCTGCTGGAACCACGCGGGGATTATGTGCTGCGCAAGGTGTTTCGCGAGAACGCGTTGCGCGTGTACCGGATTCCCGCCGACCGGGCGGGCACGAGTACCGAGGTCCGGTGACGGATCGGCGCTACGTGGTCGGCGGTTGGGCGCGACGTCGCAGCCAACGCCGCGACGGCCGTGGCTGCGGGACGGGCACGTCACGCAACGACCGGACAACGATCTCCACGAACTCGGCACACGTCTCGTATCGGTCGTCGGCGTTCTTGGCCAGCGCCTTGGCGAAGACGGAGTTGAGCGACGACGGCAACCACGGGCGAGCCCGGGTCAGCGGCGGCATCCGATCGTGCAGGTGTGCGTAGGTGATGGCGAACGCGGTCGAGCGTGGGAACGGGGGTTCGCCGGTGAACAGTTCGAACAGGGATGCGGCAAAGGCGTACAGATCGGTCGCCGGCGAGAGCTGTTGGGCGGTCAACAGTTCCGGAGCAGCGTACGCGATCGAGCCCTGCACCCTGCCGTTACGGGCCAGCGGTCGGGTGTCGTCGAGGAGTTGTGCGATGCCGAAGTCGGTCAGCACCGCGCGCGGCGAACCCGCGGCGGTGGACACGATGATGTTGGCAGGCTTCACATCTCGGTGCAGGATGTCGCTCCGGTGCGCGTAGTCGAGGGCGTCGGCGATCTGGGTGCCGAGCGCCGATATCGTCGCGACGTCGGGTTCGGCCGGTCGACCGACGACCAGTTCGGCGGCCGGTACTCCGTCGACATACTCCATCGTGGTCCACAGAACCGTTGCATCAGAACGGTTCTGGTCGGCGGGGTCGGCGATCTCGCCGCGGTCGTGCATGCGCACGATGTTCGGATGATCGAGCAGTGAGGCGATGGTGAACTCACGATCGAAGCGTTCCCGGACGCGGGCCGGATCGGAGGTCCCGGTGAGCAGGATCTTGAGGGCGACCGGGGACGTCGAGCCCCGTTGGTGGGCACGATAGACCTCGGCGCTGCTGCCGCTTCCGACGAACTCGTCGATGACGTACTCGGCGACCACGTCGCCCGACCCGAACACCACGTCAGCGTATCCGCGTGGAGCCCGTGTGCCGGGGTGAGTGGTTGCCATGACCGGACCGATCTGCGCTAGTCACCGACTGCCGGTGTGGGCAGACCGACGAGCCGAGCCCGGACGCGAGCGGCGCAGGCTCTCGCCAGGCCGATCTCACCGTCGAAGTCGATCACCACCCCATTGTGCCCCGGCGCCCTTGCCTATGGTTGAAAGATGACGCACACACAGGTCGGTTCCACACCTGGCGCCGACTCGACCGCGACGGATTCCCTGGCCGCATCGCTGCCCGCGGGGATGGTGGTGACCGACCCCGACATCTTGGCGGCCTATCGGCAGGACCGCGCGCAGGACCCGGACGCCGGGACGCCCCTCGCGCTGGTTCGCCCGACGACCACCGAGCAGGTGCAGAGCGTGGTCCGTTGGTGCGGGCAACACGGTGTCCCGATCGTCACGCGTGGTGCCGGCACGAGCCTGTCGGGCGGATCCACCGCCGTCGACGGTGCCGTGACGCTGTCACTGGAGAAGATGCGCGAGCTCACCATCGACACCGCAACACGGACCGCGGTGGCGCAACCGGGCCTGTTCAACGCCGAGGTGAAGGCCGCCGCGGCCGCGCACGGACTCTGGTATCCGCCCGATCCGTCGTCGTTCGAGATCTGTTCGATCGGCGGCAACGTCGCCACCAACGCCGGCGGCCTGTGCTGCGTCAAGTATGGCGTCACCACCGATTACGTGCTCGGCCTGCAGGTGGTGCTCGCCGACGGACGGGCCGTACGGGTCGGTGGCAAGCAGCTCAAGGATTCCGCGGGGCTGCCCCTGACCAAGCTGTTCGTCGGCAGCGAGGGGCTGCTCGGGATCATCACCGAGGTGACGTTGCGTCTCCTGCCGCCGCAGGCACCGGCGTGCACTGTGGTGGGTGCGTTCTCGTCGGTGCGTGATGCCAGTGAGGCGGTGCTCGCGATCACTTCGCAGATCCGGCCGGCGATGCTCGAGTTCATGGACTCGGTGTCGATCAACGCGGTCGAGGACATGCTGCGGATGGGCCTCGACAGGAACGCGGGAGCCCTGCTGGTCGCGCAGTCCGACGCACCCGGACCGGCCGGCGTCGCGGAGGTCGAGATCATTCGGACGGCGTTCGAGCGCAACGGCGCGGCCGATGTGTTCGCCACCGACGATCCGCAGGAGGGCGAAGCCTTCACCGCGGCTCGTCGTGCGGCGATCCCCGCCGTCGAGAAGATCGGGTCGCTGCTTCTCGAGGATGTCGGAGTGCCGCTGCCGCAGTTGCCGGAGTTGATCGACGGTGTGGCGGCCATCGCCGCCGACAACGACGTGATGATCTCGGTGATCGCGCATGCCGGAGACGGCAACACCCATCCGCTGATCGTGTTCGATCCCGAGAACACCGACGAAGCTGCCCGGGCGCGGACGGCGTTCGGCCAGATCATGGATCTGGCGATCTCGTTGGGCGGCACCATCACCGGCGAACACGGTGTGGGCCGACTGAAGAAGGGGTGGCTGCCCGGTCAGGTGGGACCCGACGTGATGGAACTGACGGCGACCATCAAGCAGGCACTGGATCCGCAGGGGTTGCTGAATCCCGGTGTGCTGCTGTGAACCCGGCCGTCGAACGGATCAGACCAAGGTGGCGATCAACCGTGAATCGGCGACAGCTGCGGTACGATGCCGCGCCAGTGCCTGGTAATCGGGGCTGGTGATCATCGTCCGGAACGCTGTGGGGTTCGGATACCGGACGAGCAGCATGGTGTCCCACTGTTCATCCACCGGGCCGATCACGGTCGGTCCGCAGTCGCCGTGGAAAACCACCTCGGCGCCGGCCTTCTCGAGATGTGGTAGCGCGGCGCGACTGTAGACCCGATAGGCCTCCGCTCCGGAGATGGGCTCCTCCGGCGTGAGATCCACGGCGTCCGAATAATCGGCGACCTCGCGGAACCGCAACAGGTTCAGCATGGTGACCGGTTGGTCGGCAGGCAGCTCGGACAGCTGCGCGAACTGGCCCTTGCCCGGATCGATGGCGCGGCGGTCGGCCGGCGGGAGAGTCGTGGTCATCTGAGGTTCCTCCTGGGGTGGTGATCTGGTTTCCCGCTCACCCTTCTCGTTCCCGCTCACTCCATTGGATGAGCGGGAACGAGACAGGTGAGCGGGAACGGTGCGGTCCTTAGTGACGAGCGAGGATGGTGTCCAGATCGGCAGCGACGGGGAGCGCACCGTACTCGAAGTTCCGCTCCTCGCCGAGGCGTGCCGCGATGAACGCGTCCGACACGGCACTCGGCGAGAACCGCACCAGCAGAGAGGCTTCCAATGCGAGAGCCATCGATTCGACGACGGTGCGGGCACGTCGTTGCGCTGACGATGCGTCCAGACGTGCGAGCTCGCCGAGCTGATCGCGCAGCCGATCGAGATGAGCATCGAGGGTCGTGTTGACGCCCCGGGCCAGGGCGACCTCGGCATCGAAGGCGGCGACCGATTCCGGTTCGCGGGTCATCGCGCGCAACACATCGAGAGCGATGACGTTGCCCGAACCCTCCCATACGGCCATCACCGGCTGCTCGCGGTAACGCATCGCCAGTGGGAAGTCTTCGGTGTATCCGTTGCCGCCCAGGCATTCCAGCGCTTCGTACGAGTGGTGCGGGCCGCGCTTGCAGATCCAGTACTTCGCCACCGCCACAGCCAGCCGTCGGAACGCGCGTTCCTGATCGTCGGCGTCTTCGTCGTGGGCACGGGCCAGACGCATCGCGGTGACCGTCGCGGCCTCCGACTCCAGCGCGAGGTCGGCCAGTACTGCGGTCATGGCGGGCTGGTCGGCCAGGGTGGCACCGAAGGCGGCGCGATGGCGGGCGTGCCACACGGCTTCGGCCACCGACTGGCGCATGCCGGCGGCGCTGCCGAGCAGGCAGTCGAGGCGGGTCTGCGACACCATCTCGATGATGGTGCGCACGCCGCGTCCCGGTTCGCCGACCATGACCGCGACGGTGCCGTCGAGTTCGATCTCCGACGACGCGTTCGACTTGTTGCCGAGCTTGTTCTTCAGTCGTTGGATCTTGAAGACGTTGCGGGTGCCGTCGGGCAGCACGCGCGGCAGCAGGAAGCAGGAAAGCCCTTCTCCCGCTGCACCTTGTGCCTGCGCCAGGACCAGGAAGGCATCCGACATCGGCGCCGAACAGAACCACTTGTGGCCGGTCAGCAGATACTCTGCGCCTGGTCCGCCCGCACCGATCGGCGTGGCAACCGTGGTGTTGGCGCGCACGTCCGATCCGCCCTGCTTCTCGGTCATCGACATACCGAAGATCGCCGACGTCTTGTCGGCGGACAGGTCGGGGGAGTAGCTGCGCGACAGGGCCTTCGGCACCCATTGCGCGGCCACGTCGGGCTGCAGTTCGAGTGACGGGATCACGGCGTGTGTCATCGACACCGGGCATGCGTGACCGGGCTCGACTTGACCGAACAGATAGAACGCGGCGGCACGCGCGACGTGGGAGCCCGGCTGCGGGTCGGCCCAGCAGCGGGTGTGCGCGCCGTGTGCGATCGATGCCGAGATGATCCGGTGATACGACGGGTGATACTCGACTTCGTCGATGCGATGACCCCACCGGTCGAAGGTGTGCAGTTCCGGGGTGATGGTGTTGGCCAGATGCGCATCGTGTTGGAACTGCTCGGTCCCCACGAGGGCGCCGATCTCGCGCAGTTCGTCGCTCGCCCACCCTGCGTCATGGCGTGTGACGGCCTCGGCGAGAACGGTGTTCAGCTCGAACTCGTTGACGTCGACACGCGGTGAGGATTGGTTGAACACCGTGTGCGTGACGTGCGGTTGCGGTGTCGTGTGAGTGGACTGGGTCATGATGGTTCCTTCTCTGCGCCTAATGCGTTCTGTCCGTCGATGTCATCGGCCGGTCGCGTGAGCCCCGGAGACGCCGGTCGAGTCGCCTCCCGGGGACGTCGATCGAGTAGCCCCTCCGGGACGGCAGTCGAGTAATCTCCCTGGGACGTCGGTCGAGTGGCCTTTTCGGACGTTGGTCGAGTCGCCTCTTCAGGATGTCGGTCGAGTCGCCTCTTCGGGACGCCGGTCGAGTCGCCTCTTCAGGATGTCGGTCGAGTAGCCGCCGAGGCGCTAGCCGAGGCGGCGTATCGAGACCACCGAACCACCCTCGCACCATCAAGACCTCCCACCACCCAGCGGCCGATCCAGAACCGAGTCCGGTATCTGCAGATTCGTAAAGATCACCGCGACAGCATCTTCGAGCGAGTACGTGAAATCCGGTCCGGTGGCGGCCTTTTGAACCGTGAGCCCGAAGATCGCCGACCAGAACGCCTTCGACTCCACGTCGATGTCGGCGCGCAACTGCCACCCGGTGCGGACCAGAGTGCGCATCAGTGCGTCCTCGCCGCGCTCGTGGAGGGTCTGCAGGGTGTCGGTGATGCGATCGCGCAAGTCGTGACGGCGGGAGACGAGCAGCATGGCCGTCGTGAACAGTTCGACATTGCGGGCCTGCGGGCCGAGTAGCGATCCGACCAACGTGTTCGTGTATTCGCGCACCGTGGTTGCCTGAGCGGCAGCCTCCTCGGCGTGGCGGCCGGCCCGCAATACGGCGGCACACGCCACCTCGACGAACAGTTGCTCTTTGGAGCCGAAATAGTAGGTGACCTGGTTCGGATAGGCGTCCGCGTGCTGGCAGATCTGCGCCACCGACGCCGTCTCGCCGTGCTCGGAGAACACCGCGGTCGCCGCACGCAGCAGCGCATCGCGTGTCGCCTTTCCCGCCTCGCGGGTGGCACGGCCCTTGGTGGTCACCGGAGGTCTCCTCAATGTTTGTATGGAAAACAATAAATGCGTCGGGGGTGGTTGGCAAGGGGTAGCGGCCGTGACAGTTGTTGTGCAATCCGAGTCTAGTTCAGAAATTCCGAGTCTAGTTCGGCGTACTTCAGAAATTGCGGGTCTATCTCGGCGGATGGAGAGGCTCTGGTCGTCAGGCGGTCGCAGAGCTGACGGTTGTGGCTGAGTGGCCGCGGGCGGGCTCGTAGCCGGAGCGGGGTTCTCAGCGCGAAATGGCGCGGTGTGATCGATCCGCGATGTCGCTATGCACGGAGATCTGCCGGGAAACGTGTGACTGATGAGCGTATTGGGGTGCTTGTTCTTTAGCGAATGGGGGTCTACCTACCTCACAAGCACGCGTGTGCAGTTGGCGGTGCCTGCGGCGGAATGCCGGGGTGACGCCCTGGGTTTGTCCTGCACTCCTCGGACCATGTCGAGAGATCATCGTGGCCTCGCCGCGCATCCTCACGGGCTTAGAGGTGCCGTGGTACTCGATCTGGGCTTCGCACTCCCGCAGCAAGGCGACGACGCGGCACCGTAGCTGGCCTGAGACGGGGGAGCGGCTGGGTTGGCCGGGCTTCCCTCTCCGGCCTCAACTGTGCCCGCGCACGCGTGATGTTGCTGCGCGCAGCATCCAACTCCTCGTCAATGAGTTTGGCTGTGAGGAGCCATGCCGGGAGCCACAAAAACTCACGAAGGCGACTGACCCGATGGTTGCCGGCTGGACGGATCGCAGTTGCACTGACCGCTGTTCCTACGACAACGCCGATTGCATAGACGATCGTCGCGGTTCGGCTGTCCGTGGATCGTGCGATGACGAATGTAGGTACACCCCCGAGGCCCACCAGCCCGATCAGTGGCGCCATGGCCACGAGCGTGAGTAACTGTCGTATCCGACCGGCCTTGTCCATCGCTCCCACAAGCAAGATCGTCCCCGCCCACATGAGCAGGCACGTCGCCGCCCCCAGGAAGATGAATCTCGGTGGGATAGCTTGCCCTTCTGGGGCAACCTGTTCACCGATCGCCCAGAAGGCCAAGCCCCAGGCGAGGCCGACACACCCGATGGCCACGCCGCGTGAGAATGTGCGTATGACGATCTCTCGAAGGGTGACGGTGCTGTCCTCGTGCCGGTGGGTGCTTATGATCGCTCGCCACTTCGTGCGCTGAATCGTCAAGTCATCGACGCGCAGTTTGCTGAGTTCTAATTGTCGTCGATTGGCGAGGTGTGGTTCCGCGGGTGCCACGATGGCGAGAAAAACGCAGGCGAGCGAGCATGCGATGACTACAACGCCGGTAGCAACGTCGCGGTCAGGGGTGAACCACTGCGTAGTGGCCGCGGCAACGGCGAACACAGCCCACACCCTCATGAACGTGGTCATTTGCCTGCGCCAGCTCATCATTTCGAACACGTCTGACTCTCGCTGGTTCTCCCCAGTTCGAACCACGAGTGCGACATTGAGGGTGGCGAGGATCGCGACAATCGCCAATAGCAGAGCCAGGAGGTCACTGGGCGCAGGAAGCGCACTGGCCGCACCAGCCTTCGCTACCGAGCCTCCCACGGCCACGCCGATATATACACCGAGAACGACGGCGAATAGGCTAGCTGCGAACTGGCTCACCGCGCGACGGCGCTCTCGATCGCGCAGCGTTAAGGCACCTGGTTCGAATCTGCGACCCCATCCAGACGATGTCAACGATCACCCTCCTCGCGTGATTGAATTTTCGGTTCCTGCTGTGTTCTACACACGTGATATGACGCGTTCTAGCTATTGGACGCCTGCAGGCATACGGAAGGTTCCCCGCCGACGACATTGCATCCACTCCGGTCTAGGGCAACGCGGGCTGCGAAGTCGCCCACCCATCGGCGTGAGGACCCGTAAATACCGAGAACCGCGTCGCTCCAACTTCTCAACTGGAGCAGAGTATTTCGCTGTGTCAGAACCTTCGACTAGATGTCGTGTCATGACCGGGGAGCTGTTGAGAGCATGCTCCGAGGAACCCGGTTCGCCGCCACCCCAACTCATCATCACACCACCACGGAGTTCACGATTCTGCCACCTGTAGGCGGATTGCGTTGCGCTGGTGAGCGCTGCGTGAACTGGTTTACGCGTCTGGAGCCACCCGACCGCTGACTGCTGTTGAAGGTCTGGGTTGGGAGAGAACATCCGCGTTGTCGGCGCCGTTATCGGTCAGGATGCGCCATGTGTCCGCAATTCCGTTGATCGGGCTGTGCCCGCTGCCGACCTGCCACGCGGGCACGAGCCAGGTCCCAGGTTTTGTCGGAAGCCCGACAGGCGACCACGCTTCCGTGCTGGATCATTCTCTCCATAATGGCGTCGTGTGATGCCGTGAGCATGCTAGCTGTGCTGTCGGTGTCGTAGAACGGGCCTACGAAGGTGGTGTAGATGTGTGCGCTCGCTGGCTTGCAGCGGCGATATCGACAGCATGGAGGCAATCCATATCGGCGGGTTTCTGAGGAGTGCTTCCATCTCGCTCCTGTCGGAGCGTGGGCATGACTTCTATGAGCTGCGTCTGAAACTCCCTGGCCAGGGTTTCGACCCATTGATCACGAACGGCGCGGCCCCAGGGCGTTTCGGCGGAACTGGTGGGCATTGCTTGCGCGTCCATCGGCGGCCGTCGGTTGTGGCCGGGAGATTCGATACTTGTTGGTGTCTCGCTTCGTTGGGGCTCCTGGCCGGCGGGACGGTTGCGAGTTTGCGGCCGGTGATGGGTTAACACGTGTCGCCGTGCGGCCTGTTGCGTATGGCGTGGATGACGCTCTCGGCGAGGGCCCCCTTTTGGTCCAGGTCGATGCGTACTGTCTGTGCGAGGTTGTCTTCGGTCAGGGCTGTGCAGGCGAGGAAGGATGCGACGATCGCGGCGTCGCTTCCGGGTCCGTCAAGCAGATCGAGATTCTGTAGGTGATTCAGCCCCCATCCAACAGCTGTCATGAGCCCGGATCGAGTCATCCCTCCGGCTAAGTACGTGATGAGGCTGGCTCCCAGAATGGCGCGCATCTCACCCGCGGCATCCGCGTCCGCAGTCGATTCGAGCTGTTGGGTGACGTGGTCGAGAGCTTCTACGGCCGACAGGGCGAAGTGGTTGATGTCGAGATCGGGCATGGCGACTCTCCGGTGTCAGTTAGGTGCGACGGAGCATGTCGGTCTTCAACCAGGCCAGCTGTGGCCAGCTCATCGTCAATGTATCTCACGCGATACTAGTGGTTGTGATGCCTATGGCGTGGGCAATGGCGTGCACGGGGCCTGTGGGTACGCGCGAGGCTACGGCGGTGAGCATGCTTCGGATACGCGCCGCCGCCTCCCTCGTCGAGTCATGTGGGGCGCTTGGCATCAACGGTCCCTTAGGTTTTCGCCGTCCCGTTGCCGGTGGGCGGTAGCTGCATCAAGCGTTCGGCGACCGCTAGCAGTGTGCTCGGTGCCGTGTTGAGCGCTTCGGCGAGTTCCCAGAGTCGGTCGATTTGAGTGGACGCTTCGCCGGTCTCGATACGTGCTATCGCTGGCCTGCTGACGCCGCTGGCATCGGCGAGTTGTTGCTGACTCATGCCTGAGGTGAGTCGTGCGCTGCGAATGGCTTCACCTACGGCGTCTCGACGCATCTTCCGTATCTGTCTCTGTGCTGGAGTCAGGGATGCTTCAGGGACCGGCACGCCTCCATTGTTGCCGGTCTGTGGTTTCGGGTGTTCGACCCACGCCCATTGTATCGCACGCGATACTGCAATGGTGGATCACGTCAACCCTGCCGCGTTGCTGGGCGCACCTGTGTCTCGGGTGCGGGCCCGAGCACTCCCGTTGCGGGTCGAACCCGTCTACGGTGAGGCCCTCGATTCATTTGTGGAGGCATACGCACGGCGCTATCACGTGACGCCAGCCGAGTTCTACCGCCACATCGGTTGCTCGAACCCATCGGTGCGCGAAGTGGTCAAGGCGCCATCCTTGGCGGTTCTCGAAGCGATTGCGGTGGCGTCGGAACTACCGGTTGGGGTGGTTCGCGCGATGACGTTGGACAGCTTGCCCTCGGGGTGGGCGGCGCGGCAAGCGCCGCTGAGTTCTGTGTCCAGCGCGTATCGCCGAGATCGTCGCTATTTCTGGATGGCAGCTGGCGGGTCACGGTTTTGCCCGGCGTGTTTGGCCGACACAGACGGGCGCTGGCTGCTGCGGTGGAGGCTGCGGTGGTCATTTGTGTGCGTCAAGCACCGCTGTCTGCTCGTTGACACGTGCGCGTCCTGCGGCGTCGTTCCGCGGCGGTCGCCGCACCTGGGCAGTCTGGCAGGCCGGCAATGTCTCGGCCGCCCACCCGATGGTGTCGAGAACGGTGTCTGCGGAGCGCGGTTCGCGTCAATGCGCGCCATTTACCTCTGCCAGGGCCATTGCGTGTTGGACGCGCAACGACGCATTGACGAGTTGATCGCGAGCGAAGTGGGTAACTCGATTCGGCTGAGTGGGGGTGTCAGAGGTACGCCGGACCCGTTATTGTCCGACATTGCACGCCTGGTCCGGCACATCATCACCTACGGCCGCCTGGGCTCCCCCGCGAGGTGCGGCGTTTTCGCCGATACAATCCGGGAACATCGCGCTGAGAACCCCGACTATCGGTGCTCGGCTCACACGTCTATACCCACGATGTGTTTCGCGGGAGCGGTGGTGCTGGCCTTGGAAATTCTGGACCACAGCGATATCGACCGAGCTGCCCACATGCTCGGTGAGATACTGCCTGTTCCCACGATCCGAGGACGCAGTACCGACTTGCAGATCGAGATGAGTGTATGGGCACGCCGCAGTGGACAGATCGCCGCGCTCTGGGACCGTCTGCGCGAGCAGCGCGGGAACTAGCGAACGACGCACGACCTGATCGCCTGGCCGAAGGCTGCCAGTCACGGCGGCGGCGGTGCCGGTGGCCGCAAGTCGGGGTAGCGGTGCAGCAGCCAGTCGATATGGCGGAGTCTGCGATGCAAAGACATGACTGCCTGGTGGCTGGCGTGGACTGCAGTGAGGTCGTGAACGGTGGCGGCTCGTTCGTCGAGTAGCCGGGTCCGGGTGCGCCAGAACTGCAGCCGACACCGTGCGCTGCAGAACACAGGGCTTCGCCCTCGGCGCGTGAGGTGAAAAGACACGCGCTGATCGCAAATCGGGTTCATGCAGGTGGCATCGACCGGTAATGCCATGGATGTGTTGTGAAGTGTGCCATCGTGACTCGGCTTTCCTGACCTGGGCATGTCGCACCCCGAACTCGATCTGAATGTGGCTCCGACATTTCTGACGCTAGCACCGCAAGGCAGGCTTCGAACGACGTGCGGCGGGTATGCGAAGGGGTCGGTGCACACAGATGCGTCGATCGATTCAATTCGTTTCCAGCATCTCTCGGATGATCGAAAGATAGGATCGTTAAGCGTTTCAAGAAGCCCTGTCCTTTCCCGCAGTGGTTGCCATAGAATTGCCGGATCGGACCTTCATGTGGAGCGGTCCGACGCGTGGTGGCTCCGCAGCCGATCTGGACCTTTGAGTGCTTGTCCGCTTAGAAATCGACAACGGTTGTGCCCGAGGCGGCTCAGCCTGGTCACATCGCGCTCTGCGCGGGGACCCGGCGTGCCGTGCGGGGGTAGCTGGTGTTGTCGGATGACTGGGATGGTGCCGGTCAGCGATTCGCTGGCATGCAAGGACGGCCCGGTTATACGTACGGTGTGCAATGATCGTCTCTTCTCGAGAATCGACTATCCGGTTGCCGTCGATCTCGACGCCGAGGTGTTCGACGACGCGTTGCCGATCAGGACGGTGCCTCAGCGTCCCGGTGCCAAGCACTACACCGGAAAGTACTTCTCGTACACAGTGGGGACGTTTGTGCAGTGTGAATCGATCCTGGAGATGAAGCGTGCGCAGATCGCTGACAGCGATCCGACCGTGGTCGATATTCGATCCCAGCCGTTCCGTCTCGTCGGCAGGCGCAACCGACGGGTGTGTCAGTACACCCCTGACTTTGCCCTTATCAATAGATCGGGTGCGGTCACCATCGTTGAAGTCAAACCGAAAACGCGGTTCGACAGCGACAAGGTTCGACGCACCCTGGACTGGGCGGAGCGCCTGTTCGACGTGTGCGGCTGGTCTCTACAGCGGTGGTCGCTGGACCCGGACGATCTCCTGTGGAAGAACATTACGTATCTGGAAGGTTTTCATGACCCGCGGCTGACTACGCCTGAGGTGACATCCACGATCCTGGAGGCAGTGAGCGAGGAACCGCTCCGCATCGAGCAGCTAGAAGCTGTTGTCGAGCAACGGATCTCCGACTGGCCCGTGCTGCCGGCGATCAAGCATCTGATCTGGAACGGTCAACTGGCCATTGACCTCGCCGCGATTAAGCTCAATCCCACCGCGTTCGTGGCTTTCGGGTCGCAGAACCGACCTGACTATCTCGCTCCCGACGCGGTTGCACTGCGCCGCCACCAACTCATGGGGGTCGTGTTGTGAGGGTCGACATGTGAGCGGCGACGATGACGCCGCTTGGCTGCGCGAGGTCGACCGTTATTCGACGGGTCGGTCGCCGCGTAACAGGTACACCTGCGCTGCGTCGCGGGATGGCTCACGCACGCGACGTCGCGAACGACGACATTTCCGAGGACGGTCCGGATCGTCTCGACGTTCGGCGCGTGGGGTAGTGCGGTGACAACCGTTCCAGGCACGCGTGTGATTACTCCGGGAACCCGAGTGTTGTTTCGGAATGAACCGGCCGTGGTCCAAGCCGTGGACTTTGGCTGGGAGCTGGTGCACCTGCGGCCACTGGGACGCCCGGCCGATCGGGAGGGTCCGATCGTGATCGGTTTCGAAGAGACCACCGGAAGCGACGAGTTTCAGATCATCGATCAGCCGCGCATCGATCGGGCGACACTGGTTCCTGACCTGGAGTTGGTCGACGATTCAGCGTGTGAAGCGGCCTATCGCAGGGTCGAACATCTGATGGAGATCATGACTGGCTATCGCAGCGGAGATCCCGCGAACGCCCGTCGCGGCGAACCTCGAGCCTCCTACACGGCGGGCAAATCCATGGAGGAACGATTCGTCGCCAAGGCCGCCGAGCTCGGCGTCGGCCGCTCCACGGTGCAGGGCTGGATGACGAACTTTCTTGCATCAGGTATGAATCCCGCTTCACAGCTCGATGGACGATCGACCAAACGTCGGCTCGGCTGGCGGCGCAACACCCACCCCGGGTGGGTCGCCTGCGTGCGAGACTCGATACGCGAACACATCGAGGAGCAGACGTCCTCGGTGCGTCGCGAGACGATCCGCCGAGAGGCTGACGAGAACTTCAAGCGCCAGTTTCCTGGGGAGAAGGCACCGGGTCGCTCCGTCGCATTCGAAGTGATCGCGGACCTCGCTACGGGCACATACCTGTTCGACTCCCCGGACGCGGCAGAACAAGTCGCACACCGCGACACGCAGTTGCGTGGCGGGCTGCATGCGTCGTATCCAACACAGCTGATGCTGATCGATACCCACCACATCGACGTGATCGGTATCGACCGTCTGTCGGGACGGTACGTGCCGCTGCAGCTGACGCTGCTCCTCGATGTCTTCTCGAAAAAGGTGCCGGCATTCGTGCTGTCAGAGATCTCGACAGACAGTTTCGTTGTTGCGCAGCTACTTTACCGATACTTCTGCCCGCAGGCCCGGCCCCCGTACATGCAGAAGCTGGGATTTCTAGGGGTGCCGCGCCGGATCGTCGCAGACGAGGACAAAGCCGAGTTCCTCACTGCTCGCCGACCGGTGATCAGCACCTTGATCCCCGACAACGACAAGGTCTTCATCGGCAGATCAACGACCGCGGCTCTGATCAACATGGGCACAACCCTGCGCCCGGCCCGAGTACGTACACCCGGCGACAAGGGCCCCTGCGAACGGATCTTCGAGACCATCGAATTCGAGCTGTTCGTGCACGAACCAGGCTATCGAGGATCATCGACAGTCAAGCGCGGCAAGAACATCGAAAACAAAGCGTGCCGGACAGTGGACGACCTTGAACGCGAGTTGTGTGAATTTTTCGAGAAGTACCACCGAGCGGTTCACAGCGGCCTGCGCCTGCCCGATGTACCTCAACGTACTCTGACCCCCAATCAGATGCATTGCGTCGGTGCGATCCGTTCGTTCGGCAAGCTCGGGTTGAGCGTCCCCGCAGACCCTGACGCGGCACTACGGCTTCTCCGGGTCGAGTGGCGAGTGATCACCCACAAAGGGGTCGCCTACAAGCACCAGTTTTACAAGTGCAGCGAGCAAGACAGTCACAGGGCACCCAAACCTGGTGACAAGAGCAACCTCGGTTCTGGCCGCAACCGTGGCAAGTGGCCGATCCGCGTCAACCCCTGGGACATGCGGCACATCAAACTCGAATGCGGGCCCGGAGAATGGATCACCCTCACCTGGGTGAAAGCGCACTTGGTCGATGGGCCGTTCACCGAAAGGACCCTCGAGATCGCCCTGCAAGTCACCGAGGACGACCCCGGCGTCATTGACATTGTCCAGGCCATTAACGAAATTTTGCACCGTTACGGCGCCGGGTTGGCGGACACGCCCGAGGAACGCCGGGCAGCCATCGAGGAGATCCGCCGCGAGTACGCAAACATGCACGAACTCGGACGGCCTCCCGACCCCCACGATGAGCAGGACTATCGCCGCTCACCATCCGACACCGACCTCGACTCCGGCGACGATGATGAATCGTCCCTCCACCTCGAGGACATCATCGACGAGGACTCCGACCGCGACGCCGAGGACGCTCCTGAATCCACACCTGCAGAACTCGCGGACTACTATGCGCGAGCTTCCGGATCGATCAGCGAAAACACCTGGTCTACAACGACATAGACATCACGCACGCAACGACGCACGATTCGTCGGTGGCCACACGGTGAGGAGTGAACATGCGATGACGCAACGCCGAAAAACACTGTCGTCACGCAGTCCGTACGATCCACAGGTACCCGATTTGCGGGCGGCGAGACTCGTGCTCAAAGAAGGATTCTCCGTGCTCGCCGAAACAGCACCCCCGACGAGGCCCGATGACCTCACCATGCGGGCGTACCGATCACTCACCGACAGCGCGAGAAAAGCATACGATCGGCAGCGCCGCGAGTTCCACGCAAACTTCGGGCCGTTCGTAACCCCCGCAGTCACGACAGCGACTCGCACCCTCACCAACGTCTACGAGTCGAATCGCTTCAAGCGTGGCGATCGACTCCGGGGATCGGTGATCATGAGTGCCCCTGCAGGATTGGGCAAATCAACGTTGGTGGTGTCGTTCGCTCAACAAGTGTTTCGTGACCGTAGAGCCGAAAACGGCAAATACACCACGCACGGGAACGAATACATCCCCGTCGCCTACATCTCGCTGACATCGAATCCGACACCACGAGGCATCGACGCACTGATCTGCGACTTCTACGGTGCGCCGCTCAACGCCCGCAACGAAGGTGAGCTGCTCCTGCGCGCACGTGACTGCGTGTTGGACTGCGAAACAGAACTGTTCATCGTCGACGAATGTCAGTTCGTCGACGAAACCCGGCCAACGGACGCAATCAAGACCGTCAACCACCTGAAATCGCTCGTCAACATGATGCCAGGAACATTCATCTTCGTGGGCACCGGACTAAGCCACGACGAAGAAATCGCCTATCGCGGCGCCGCGAAGCAGGCGCCACATCCGGTCCACCGCAACATGGTCAGAGACCACATCCTCGTGCAACAGATGGGGCGCCGCTGGACCCCGATCACGTTCACCGGCTTCACCCTGACGACTCAAGCTAACCGGAACGCCTGGGAAGCGTATCTGCTGACGATGGAACGAGACATGGTGCTGTGCCGCAAGAGGCCAGGCATGCTTGTCGAAAAGCTGTCCCAGTACTTGTTCACGCGATCGAGCGGCCATATCGGATCACTCATGTCCCTGATCGGACAAGGCATCTACCGAGCTGTCACCAGCGGCGAGGAACAGCTCACCCAGAACCTGCTCGACACCGTCACCATCGACACCGAGGCCGAACGGCAACGCACCGCCTACCTCGCGAAATTCCACACTGGCGCGTTGTCGACACACCACGATCCACAAACCTAGCGATGCCAGTACCGTCGCGTGGCGTACGTACTCTGCCCCTTCACGTCGAGCCAGTCGATGGCGAGACAATGACCTCCTGGCTGATCGCACTCGCCCGCCGCCACCACACCACCCTGCGCGAGATCATGCGCAGTCTCGGTCTTGTACAACCAAACAAGTCCCTACTCCCGGTAGACGATGACCTTGACGGCCGCCTCGTTGCGACAACGGCCCACGCCACCGCAGTCGAGGCCCAGACCATTCGCCGATTACTCATGAACAACCGCCTACCTATCCCGCCAGCAGAGGTCAGGACACCCGGCAGGATGCCGATGCCAACAGACGACGGGCTACGACGCACTTTCTGGCGAGTGCACCGTGAACTCCGATTCTGCCCCTTCTGCCTGATCGATTCCGCCGCGCGATGGCCGTCGCGGTGGAAGCTGGCGACGTCGGTCATCTGCACCATCCACGGATGCCTGCTCATCGACGTCTGCCCTGGCTGCGGATCACGCATCGACCTCGCCCGAAGACCCGGTTTCCCACTCACAGACGGATTGCACTGCCGCAACAAGAAGCCCGGAACCTCGCCAGCCGTACCCTGCGATGCCAACCTTGCCGAAAGCGCCGCCCTGCCGCTAGGCGAGACACATCCGTGTTTTCAAGCGCAATCCTACATCGACACACTCATCGACACGGCAACCACCGCCAGCACCGCAACCACGGGCTCGGCGACGCTACAGGCTTGCAGACAACTCGCCGACATCAACAATCTCGCCACGCTGATCGTCAACCACGTACCATGCGATGACCTCATCGCGAGATACCTTGGCACAGGCGGCGAGGTTCAACGCATGCGAGATGGACAACAGCTCCTGGCGCGCTATCCGACTCACGTAAAGATCCCCGCTCTACTCGCTGCTTGTGCAACAGCCAACGCCGTTGAGATCCTTGCAGTTCCATTCGATACTGGATGGCGACGACTCAAGCGGGACCTATTATCCTCAGCGACAACGGCATTGCCGCTCGGGATCACCGTTCCGTCCCGTGAGCGCAGGTTTGCCGGTGACGCCCTCGACGGCCTCATCTGGCGTGCTCGGCACACCGAGATCCGCCACCTCGAGCGCTTACGCTTCCGCATTTACAGCAGCCATCCCTCGCGACCCACGACCGTGGATCTGACGACACGCGCCGCCCACATTCCCGCCGTCTTCTGGCCAGAATGGACGTTACGTCTGATAGCACGGGATCTTGACATCGACACCAACAGGGTCGCACTCAGTATTGCGCTGTTGATGACCGGCACCCGCTTGGAGGGCGCAGACGCGGCATTGTTACTCGGCCTCACCGAACACGACGGCGTCTTCGTGAAGAAACTCCTACGCAAGTTAGACCAAGGCGGGCGGCTTGTCGCAGCCGCCGCCGCAATCACACGGTTGGCTGACTACCTAGACACGCACGAACCACCTATCGACTACATGCGCCGACGCAAATTCGACATCAGCGAGATCCTTACCGAAGAAGCCTGGCAATCGTTCTGCGCTGCAACGAATTATCCGTCATTCGGTGCGCACAAGCTCTATGCAGCACGCCGATTCCTCACCACGCGCGCACTGGCCAACCCGGTGCGGTATGGACGATTGTCCACGGAACCGAACGCGGAACATGCCTTCCAAGCTCGGCTGACACCAGCACGTCTCGAAGCGCTCGACGCCCTAGTCTCACATCATCTCCACGACCACGGCATCGATGAACCCGTGATCTGGGAACCGCCTCTCGAGCTTTTGGGAGGACCATCAGCCGACTCCTGGCGCCCGCCCCCTGACCGCGAGCTGGTGTCATTGTTACGCCACGACCACTGCTCGATTTCCGACGCCGCGGCCGCACTCGATATATCCCGCCAGCACCTGCAACTCTATCTTCAAATCCACCCTCTCCCTGCCGAGCCTAAACGGAAGAGGCGGCGACGCCGCACCATCGAACAGCAGCTGACCCGAAAAACGTTGCAGCACTATCTTGACGCAGGATTATCGGCACGACAGATCGCCTCCGAAACTCGGATCAGTCGTGCCATAGTCATCGAACAACTTCGGGCACACTCGCTGCCGGTGAGAGTCCCACGCACGCCCAGAGTCGCCATTCCTGTCAGGGAACTCGAACGCCGATACCTTACCGAAGGAGAGTCCACACGGGAGATCGCCAAGTGCTACCACATATCTCCCACAGGAGTGCAACAACAACTCATTGCCGCCGACATTCCTCGCCGACCACATGGGACGAGGGGCAAACATGCGGCGCCATAGACCGCTTTGGGCCGAGTCGAGTAGGTGCGTGGATTCTCGGTGTACGAAGGATTGCCAGTTCCCGTGGTCGTAGCGGGTGGCCATCGGGCAACTGTCGCTCGAGCAGATCGTCGTAGATGCCGGCCGCCAGCGCATCTCGGATGAGGTGGTCTTTGATGCGGTCGGCGTCGAGGACCCGCCAGCCATCGTCGACGAGTCCTAGCTGTACTTCCCCGTGAGGTTGTGAACGCGGGCTGCGGGGGTTAGGCCGGCGATGCCGGTGTGGGGTCGGTGGTGATTGTAGCAGTGCAGCCAGTGGCGGTAGGCGGCTTCGCGGTCGGCCTCGCTGGCATAGGGGCGGGCGTAGGCCCATTCGGTCGAGAGAGTGCGGTTGTACCGTTCGATGCTCCTATGTTTGTCAAGCGGCTGTTGGAAGTTGCTGTGCAGCAACGCTCTCCGCGAGTTTGGGGAGGTTGGAGTAGATTTCGCGAGCGATGTAACGCTTGAGGCAACGGATGATCTCGCGTTTGCTGAGTCCCTCGCTGGTGCGTCGTTCGACGTAGTCGCGGGTGGGTTGGTGGTGTCGCATGCGGACGATTGTGACGATGTAGAGGGCGCTGTTGGCGGCTCGGTCACCGCTGCGGCTGAGGCGGTGCCGGCCGGTGGTGCGGCCACTGCTGGCTGGCTGAGGGGCTACGCCACAGAGTTTGGCGAAGGCGGCCTCGTTGCGGATCCGGCCAGTGTTGTCGCCGGCCGTGACCAGGAATTGGCCAGCGATCTCGGCTCCGACTCCGTGCAGCTCGACCAGGTCGGGGGCTGCTTGATGGACCAGTGTTTCGATGTGCCGGTTGAGTGTTTTCACCTCGTCATCGAGGGTTTTCCAGCGGCACGCGAGATCCCGTAACGAGGTTTTGACTCCGGCGATCAGAAGTCGTTCGGGGCCATTGGCGAGGGTGGTGAGATCGGTTGTCTCCGGACGCAGCCGCAGGCAGCGGTTGACCAGAGTCTTCTTGGTCAACGCGACCAAGTCGTCGCGCAGCGGTGATGGGGCCCGATCATGACGCCCCACAGCGTGTTGAACGCCTGGGTACGCGATTTGACTGCGCTCGTACGGGTCACCCCCAGAGTCCGGATGACCTCGACGATGCCGGACTTGGCCTTGGGGACTGCTGTGGAGGTGTGTCCAAGAACGGCGCGGGCGATCTGCTCGGCGTCGAGGCGATCGGATTTGCCGTCCATGCGGCGGGCAATTCTGTTGGGCCGGTTCACCTCGATGACTTGCTCGCCGGCGGCGGTGAGATAGCGGGTGAGTGTTGCACCGAATGAGCCGGTGCTCTCGACACCGATCGCTTCCACCTCACCGTGGGTGTGCAACCACGCCCGCAGAGCGCGGTAACCGGTATCGGTCGCGGGGAACTCCTGGTGGGCCAGGACCTTGCCGTGCGAATCGATCGCCGATGCGTAGTGGGTGTGCTTATGGGTATCGACCCCGCCGATGACGGTGACAGTCGTACTGGTCGTTGTCATGCTGGAACTCACTCTCCGTTCGGGCTACTGACGGATGAGGCGAACCGGCCGGGCGGGCGACAGGTCTGTGACGGGGCTTCCAGCCAAGCTCCTATCAGGTCAGATCCGTCTGGCCGGTGCGCGTCATAGTGCTGCACCGGTTCCGGTCGACATATCGAACGCAGGACACCGTGGTCATACCTTGGCCGGGGTCAGACCGGGCCGATGCAGCACCACAAACAAAGTCTTCACAGACTTTGCCGTTGGTTTGCGGCCGGTAGGGCCTGGTCCACTTGTGCTTGATGTGCGGGCCAAGTGCGTCATTGAAGGCGTGTGAACGGTAGCAGGAACCGTTGTCGGTCACCACTGCGGTCACGGTGATCCCGAGGCTGCTGAAGAACGCATTGGCTCGGGTCCAGAATGCGGCTGCGGTTTCTTTGCGCTCATCGTCGAGGACCTCCGAGTACGCCACCCTGGAGTGATCATCGACAGCGTGATGCAGGTACCGGTATCCTCGAGGTCCCTTGGCTCCCTGACGGAATGCCTTGTTGCGTCCACGGTGTGAAGACTTGTCCTGCGCCGAGCCTCGTCCGTGGCCGCGCCACCCGCCACCATCGGGGATTCTGCCCTGCTTTTTGATATCGACGTGGATGAGCAGTCCGGGAGCATCGACCTCGTAGCGCTGTGGATCAGGTCGCCGCACCCGCAGCCCTGTCGCCAGGTCCAGATGCGTCAACCGCGGCATGGCGTAGCGATCGAGAACACGGCCAACCGTCGAGCGGTGAAGCCCAAGGTGATAGGCGATTCTGTGCGGCCCCAGCGGCGGTCACACCGCAACCCGATGATGCGTCGTTCCGTGCGTGTCGCCATCCTGCGTGGTGAGGAGCGGGGACGGGAACTGCGATCGGTCAATTGCTCACCAGCCCGGAAACGATCGGCCCACCTCTTCGCGGTCGCCGGGGAGCACTGGAACCGTTCGGCAGCCCGCCGTATCGACCAGCCGTCCTCGACGATGAGAACCGCGAGGCGGCGACGCCCCTCAGGAGTCAACGGTGCGTTAGCGTGGGGCATGAAGGCCTCCGTGGCGCGGACGTGTGTGTGGTAAGCCACATCCTGCCCGGAGGCCTTCCTCTCACCTCAGACGTTCACAACGTGTCGGGGAAGTACACCTAGCGCCTGCACTGCATGCGATTTCCCGCGCCAAGTACGCCGGCGGTCAAATGGCGCAGCGCCCACCGCGCTCGACGTCGCTTTGCTCTGCCAGATACGCCTCGACGATGGCGTCATGGGTTCGACGACGGCTGGCATTGTCGGCATAGACCCGAAATGTGGCGCGGTCCCCGCCGGCATGTAGTGGCCGCTGTGGCTGGCACAAGGTGTTCAGCGCGGCGGCGGTCCGGTCGCGTAATGGTTTGGTGTGCACTTACTGCCGGCTCGCCGCCCGGTCGCGGGCGGTCGCGTCGAGGAGCTGCTGATAGTCGTCGTCATCAAGGAGATCGCCGGCGCGTTCGATCTGATCCCACGTTCCGCGCACGTACGCATCGGCGTCCGGATCTTCGGTGGGTGCGCCACCGAAGGTGTAGTCCCAGGCCAGAAGCTCGCGCATCATGTCGTCGTGCGACACCTCGCCGACGGCGTGCTCGAGAAGTACCTCTCGAGGCGTGCGATGCCCGACATTGGGCTGTAGCCGTGCCGCTTTCGCCAAACGACTGACTTCTGGCTGGGTGACACCGAGCGAGGCAGCGATGTCGCGTTGCGACCACCCTTCTTTGGATGCCGCGAGTACCGCCCGCAGTTTCTGTAGTCGATGAAGTTCAGCCCTGGCCGTGACAGCACGCAGGAGTCGCTGCACTTCGTGGTCATGATCGACAGGGATCGGCATGGTCGCCACCTCCCAATCCTCAGCTGATACATTCTAGTATACCCGCAGGTAGATGCTGGCGGCGGCGAGTGGTTACGGATCTCGATCGGATGCGCGTTCGTCAGGTCCGGGTGTCGGCCGCCAGCTGCGCCCCTGGCGAGTGCGGCCCCGACTTTTTTCGTCGGGCCCTAACCACGGGCGCCGAAGATGCCACGGATGTTCGACATATTCGAGCGGTGTCCCGATCACGGGGCACCGCGCCGGCACGCACCGTCGCCTCTACTGGGACAGACTGCTGCCGTCGCGGAGATCCCCGCGGAGGTGGATGGAGCAGCCCGCCGCAGCACACGATGAGCACGTCGCGCACGCCGCGGTTGGCCAGATTCGCACACACCCCGGCCCAGAACTTCGCCCCTTCTTCGGCCTGAATCCAGATCCCCAACACATGCTTGACACCGGTCATGTCGACGCCAATAGCGATGTGGGCGTGTTTGTTTCGGACGTGCGCGCCGTCTTTGACTTTCACCACCAGGGCGTCGAGGTAGATGACGCAGACCCGGGATCAGGCCACCGTCCCCGGTGATCTGGACCTGCCCGGTATCAATCTGGGCCAACAACTCATCAACCATGCCCGAGGCCTGTAGCGCCTCGGCTACCTCCGCAGTCGAACGCGGCTCGGCCAGCCCAGGCAACTGCTGGTCGACGTCTCCCTGCTGCTTGTCGTCTAACACCATGCCCTGAGATCTTCCTCTCACTGATGAGCACAGGACTTACACAGACCATCTGACACCCCCGCGAGAATCATCCGTTGCCTCAAGCGTTACATCGCTCGCGAAATCTACTCCAACCTCCCCAAACCCGCGGAGAGCGTTGCTGCACAGCAACTTCCGACAGCCGCTTGACAAACATAGGAGCATCGAACGGTTCCACCGCACCCTGGTCGACGAATGGGCCTACGCCCGCACCTACCGCAGCGACACCGAACGCAACCACGCCTTCACCGACTGGCTCCACACCTACAATCACCACCGTGGTCACACCGCACTCGGCGGACACCCCCAGCCAGCCGCGTCCCCAACCTCTCAGGTCAGTACAGCTAGCAGTCGGGCCAACAGCCTCTTCCTGGCGCTGTGACGGCATAGGTATGAATTGTCGGCGCGCGTCCGGCGCGGACTTGGGAGTCTGGTGCAACGGGCCGGGGCAGACTGTCGCTTAAGCTTGCAGCCGTCACCGCCGGCAGCGGCAATCCAGTGCGAATGCGGCAAGAGATTGGTGAACGCTGCATGGAAACAGCCTTGAGGACGGCACATGGGGTATCCCGACGCGATACCTTTCACCGGTAATATGGGATAGATTCTTGGGGTTCCTACCCAGAGCCGCAGCGTCCGAGGGGAGTCCTGGTCATGCCCGCCCAACCCGCGCCAATAACTGGCTCCGTGCTGGAATGGGCTATTCGCGATACCGAACTAACTCCAGGCGAGGTTGCCGACCGGGCGGAGGTTGCCGTAACGCTGCTGCGGGCGTGGATGTATGAGGACACGTCCCCGAATACCACGCAGCTCAAAAAGCTGGCCAAGGCGCTCGGGCGTCCGGAGTCCTTCTTCTTCCTGGAAGAGCCGCCTAAACAACAGCCAACACCCGTAGAGTTCAGGCGTTTTGCGGGATCGACCGATAGGCCTGGTCCAAGAACCATCGAAGGTATCAAACTTGCTCGTCGAGTCCAGACGACGCATGCATGGATTAGGAAGCGCGACGAAGGCCCCGTTGCGCTTCCAGGGCTGTCAGTTGATGAGAATGTCGAGGGCGTCGCTGAGCTCCTTCGCGAATGGCTCGGGTGGTCGACCGAGCACCAGACTGATGCCACGGAGGCAACAGTCGCCAAAGATTTTCGCAGCGCGCTGCAAGCCAAGGGTATCCTTGCGCTCAACCTCACACTCGACGCGGGAGTTTCCCGAGGGTTCAGTCTCCACGACTCTTACGCGCCGCTGGTGGCCGCGAATACGCGCGACCCACATCCTGCACGGCTCTTCTCTTATGCCCACGAGCTCGTTCACCTGTGCTTGGGCGAAGACGCAGTCTGCGGCACTCAGGGGGCAAAGCAGGGCCTTGAAAGATTCTGCAACAGTGTCGCATCAGCTCTCTTAATGCCAAGGCGATCATTCGTCGAATTTAAGAATTCGAAGTTCGGCTCTGAGCCTATTTCTGACTTAAAGCAGATAACAACGATAAAGAATCGCTTCCGCGTGAGCATGCGGGCCACTGCCATTCGTTTGGAGGAGCTAGGCCTCGGGGTTCCAGGTCTTTATCGAAAAGTCGATCGAGAAGCGAAGGTTGACCAGAAGAAGGGCGGATTTGCGGCCCCGGGCCAGCCGCCCCGGACTCGGCCGGTTATCCGAGTCGACCAATATGGTCACGAATTCATCGGTGCACTTTTTTCGGCAGAAGAGAAGGGGCTACTCCGACGACGTCAAATATCTGAGCTTCTCAGTGTTTCTGAGAAAGAATTAGCTCACGTTCAACGACTTGCAGCGATCGGCGCCGACACGTGACAGTAGTTGTAGTGATTGCAGATGCTAGCGCATTGCAGATCATGCCGAGACTGACGTCGACGGATCGATCCATCGACCTTTTTGGTGAATTGACAGATCGAGTCGAGAGCTGCCTCCTGTGCTTTCCCCGTGAAGTCGCTCTTGACCTGGGAGTTACTGCCCGCGATGAGCCTGTAGCTGCGTGGGCTGCTGGGCTCGGCCGGAAGCTGACACCGTTTAGGGCTGACATCAAATATCAAAGGCCTTTGATGGCACAGGTGAAGGCATGTGGGTACCCTGAGGGGTTTAATTCCATCTCGGGCAACGAACCCAGCAACTCCCATGTCGCACGCCTCGCTTGTGAATACGCAGCGAAAGACAGGGAGTTTGTGGTGGCGACGGAGGATGAGGGAGTGGGTCCATTGTCTCCCACAACGGAGCAGCTTTGTGTTGCGGCCTCGTGGGAACAAGTCAACGCGGTAGAGGCGCTCGGGCGGCTCGGACTTGGCTCCTACCTGTCATAGCCTCATAAGTTCGCGTCCGGTCTCTGTGAGGTAGTTGGACATGACCGACCTGCGATCGTCGAGCCGCAGGGCGTTGAGCATAGATTCGCAAAATAGTAGAAGTGCCCGTGAAGGTTCACAGACGAAATCCTCGCCTATATCTACAATCGGATATTGATGGCCGTCATAAACGATGTCGGTTACGTCTTTATCTGAAGGCTTCATGAATTTTCCCGGAATTCGGGCACCGTTCGACCTTTCGTGCATGAGGGTCACGCCAACCAAATACTCATCTTCTTCCTCAAGAACGCCTCGCGCGAACCTCTCTTTCGAAGCGAACATTCCAAGTTGGAGAATGCATGCGAAATCGAGACGATTATCCTGATCGCCAGATTTCAAATGACCAGCAATGGTCGCGGCCTTCTGTGAAGCCTGATACCCAACGAATGCGAAATATGGATGTGTACCTGTTGACTTTAGGTCACGTACGCTGGCCATTTTCTTGACGGCGTCTTCTATCTCCTCCTTGTCTGCAGTCGTTTTAACTTCAATACAGAGCCTGACATTTTCCACCGGAAATAGTACCTGGTTGGTCTGGGCAAGTAGAGCTGGCTCTTCAGAGTGATCGTAGACGACGATATCCATCTGCTTCGAGTAACTCCCTTCAGAGTCAATTAGGAGCCCCGATCCTATTCCGTACTTGGAAGGAACCAGCCGTTCCAGCACGCGCGCCAGAGAGACCTCGTTTTCCCGCCCTTTTTCGCCCTGATGATCGATCAACCGGTTAAATGTATCTACCTCGGCCTGGAGCCGACGAAGCACGCCAGACCAGTACTCTTCCAAGATCGCCACTCACAAACCATGGCATGGACACCCCCACGAGCGCGAATGGGGTGTACGCATCGTGGTCTGACCTTGTCTCAGGTCGTTTGGTGCCGGAGCAGCCGGACCTCTCCCGTTGCCAATACGACCGCGTGGCTGTTCGTTTTTGCTGCACCAATCCGTTGAGACGCACCACTTCTAGCGTGGCGTACGAATGGGTCTGCTGTACGGATAGGTGACAGTTTGACTTACCCCACCGGCTGCCACGACGCGCTTGTACTAGTCGTAGCTCTGCCGGATGACGCCCAGAATCGAGCAGCACCGCTCAACAGGTGCCCGTTGTCGACGAGACGGTCGATCACCGGGTGCAGACTTTTGTGAGGCCGGCTTGTCCTCGCCGAGGACTTCGCTGCGTGGCGCGTGATCGCCAGTTCCTGCTCGAGCTCGCGGAGACGGCGCCGTGGGGCGCGCAGCTCCGCCGACTAGCTCGTGGGGATCCCCGTCGCAGTCCGCGGTCGATGTTGTCCTGACCGATCCACGTCGACAGGGTCACGGGATGGATCGACCCCCAAGTCAACGGCGGTCTGCTTGGCCTGTTTTCCCGCACGGACCAGTGCGACGGCGTGCGCGCGGGACTCTGCTAGATAGGGACCTGACGTGACTGGGAGCGTCTCGTAGAGGCTTCCCGTTAGCGATCGAGTCTGGAACCTGGACGGTGAGGGCAGATCAAACTGTCACCCATCCGCGTTGCAGTCCCCTCTGCATCTGACATTCGTGCACTGGTGCCACTGACCGCAATCCCGCTTAGCATTGCCGACTACGCCACCCGACATCGTGCTCACGGGCTTGTCCTGCGTTCGACTGACCGCCCCCGCTGCACCGACGCTCGACGAAGTCATTGGCGAAATTCTGAGTTTGACTCGGATTGCACACGTGTTGTTGTGCCGTCCGAGTCTAGTTCAGAAAATCCGAGTCTAGTTCGACGTACTTCAGAATCTCCGAGTCTATCTCGACGGATTGAGGGGTCTGGCCGTCAGGCGGCCGAGGAGTCGGCGGCTGGTGTGTGGGTGGCCGATGTGCGGGCCAGTGGTTGGAGCGGGGCTCTCAGGGGCAGGGTCGCGGTGTGATGGGTCTGTGAGCCAGATCTACGGGGGTCAAGCCGGGATTTCGAACCTGAAAACGGTGGAGTCAAATCTGTTGTACCCCTCGTAGTCGACAAGATCGTAGAGCCTGGAACGCGTCAGCATTGCGGGAACCGATTCCTCTTGAGTGCCATTCCGCTGAATTGTCTGCAGAGTGCGTTCCATGGCACCGAGGGAGGCGCGCAGCAACGTCACGGGGTAGATAACCATGTTCACGCCAGTGGTTTGCAGTTGGTCCACTGTGAACAGCGCAGACTTACCGAACTCGGTCATATTTGCGACGATGGGTACATCGACGGCCGCCCGCATGGCTTCGAACTCGGAGAGATCGGCCATTGCTTCTGGGAAGATGGCGTCGGCGCCAGCGTCGACGAGCGCCTTTGCTCGGTCGACAGCCGCATCCATCCCGTTGACGCCCCGCACGTCTGTACGCGCCATGATCAGGAAGTTGGGGTCTCGACGGGCTTGAACGGCCGCGCGTATGCGCTGTGTAGCAGTGAGCAGATCGACGACGGACTTGCCATCGAGATGGCCACAGCGCTTCGGGTTGACCTGGTCCTCGATGTGGCAGCCGGCAAGGCCTGCGTTCTCGAATTCCTGAATGGTGCGAGCAACGTTCATCGGTTCACCGAAGCCGGTGTCCGCATCGACAATCGCGGGAAGGTCGGTGATTCGGGCTATCTGCCCGGCGCGCCCAGCCACCTCGGGTAAGGCTGTGAGCCCAATATCTGGAAATCCGAGTTCATTGGCGAGTACACCGCCCGAGATGTAGACCCCTTCGAAGCCTTGCTCCTCTATCAGCCTGGTCGAGATGGGGGTGAATGAGCCGGGGAAGCGTGCGGTAGCACCCGACGCTAGCATCCGCTGCAACGAGAGGCGTTTTGCCTCGGCAGTGAGATTGGAGAACAGCATGCGTAGTTCCTTTTCCGTATGAGGTCGGGGCGCGCTGAGTGGTCGTCGCCGGGCTGGGCCGAGTCCGCAGCGGTCAGATGCCCATCAACTGTGCGGCCTGTTCCCGACGCTCGTCCGGCGTGCCGAACAGTGCTGCGTTGGATTTTGCGCGCCGAAAGTACAGGTGTGCCATATGTTCCCAAGTGAACCCAATGCCCCCGTGGATCTGAATGGCATCGTACGCCGTTGCGATATAGGCGTCCGAGGTCAGCGCGTGAGCTATCGCAGCGTCGAGCCCAGCGGCATCATCAGCGTTGTCGATCTCAAGGGCAACCTGGTACGCGGCCGATCGGGAAAGTTCGACGTTGAGAAGCATACCGGCGGCCTTCTGCTTGACGGCCTGGAAACTACCGATGGGGCGGCCAAACTGCTCTCGAGTCTGCGCGTATCCGGTGGTTTCCTCCAACAGTCGCAGGGCGCCACCCACGTTCTCGGCGCATACGGCCGCGGACAGGAGTCGGTCCATCTTGTCGACGTACTCCGCGGCGCCGCCCTCCTGGCCGATGAGAATCGCAGGGGCAGAGTCGAACTCTACAATCGCTTGGCGTCGCGTGAGATCCAGCGTCTGCATCGGTGTGGTTGTCACCCCAGGTGCATCAGAATCGATTTCGAACAGGGATAGGCCTTCTGCTGTCAGGGCGGTGACCAGCAATGTCGAGGATTGGTTGGCGGCTACCACGTGGGCCTTTTCGCCCGACAGGCGCCACGTGAGACCCTCACGCGTCGCGGCGGTCGTAATCTCGGCGGTCGACATGCCGGGCGTTGTTTCGCGATGGGCGACGGTGGCGATCCGCGAGCCGTCTGCGATGCCTGGTAACAGGCGCTCCCGTGCAGGCTCGTCGTCCGTCGCCAGGACGAGATTGGCTGCCATCGCGACGGCGGGAAGGAATGGGACTGGCGCCAAGTTGCGCCCCAATTCCTCTATCACTATGGACAGTTCGACTTGACCACCACCGGCTCCACCGTACTGCTCGGGCAGGGCGATGCCTTGCAGACCGAGTTCGGTTGCCATCCGGTTCCATGCGTTCGACTCGAATCCAGATTCGGATTTGATGTCGCGACGGACGGCCTCCTCAGAGAAGTGGTTAGCGCAGAAGGCTCGCACCGTGCTGCGTAGTTCGGACTGTTCGTCGCTGAAAATCTTTGCCACTGTGCTAGCTCCTTCGAGAGAAACGCCAATGCGCTCAATCGCCTGATCTATTGGTTTGACCATTATGCAGGTTGCGCTTGCTGTTGTCGACCTCTGGACGGATCGGATGTGCATGCGCTATGACTAAATGGTCAAACCAATGGAAAGAGCTGCCTGTGACTTACCAATACACGCCCCCTCCCTCCGGCGAAGTGGAGGAGGATGAATCCGCTCGGATAGGGGTTATCGCGGAGGACGTCGCCGAATGGAGTCGGCGGCTGTCGAGCGCGTTGCTGGAAAGTACGGGCGAAGGCCTCCTCGACCGGCTTCGAGTCGAAGCGGACGTTCTGCGGACGCTCGTCGATGGGGCTGAGTCCGTGGATGGGAAGCAGCCCGTGGCGGCGCCGTACAGAGACCGCAAAGGCAGACTGAGAAATCTGACGAACCCGGTCTTGAGTGCCCGCAACCCGATCGCTCCTCCAATGACTCTCATCAAGTCCGGCGCCGAATCGGAGTTTTCTGTCACTTTGCCCATCCAATTCCAGGGTCCCCCGAAGACTCTCCACGGCGGATTCGTATCCGTCCTGTTGGACGAGACGTTGTGGCACGCGGTCCGTACGGCAAGCGGCGGCATGAGCTTCACTCGCGAGCTGACTGTCTCCTACGAGCGCCCGGTTCCGCTTGCCGTGCCCCTGGCGGTGCGTGGCCGTGTGACCTCGGTTGATGGCCGCAAGACCTATGCAGAGGGAGAGATCCTTGCCGACGGGTTGGTGTGTGCGCATGCATCCGGCCTGTGGATTGCGCCTCGACCTCGGGTTGAGCATCCCTGACATCGAATTGAGCATCACCGCAAGTTTCGCTGAATGAAAACCGTCGTTGTGGCGCAGGTCATATCTGTGACGATGTTCTGACCTGCACTACAGGCCAGGCGCGAAATCGCTTGGCGCAGAAGCAATACACGCCAGGCGTGTCGACCATCTGTCCATCGACCTTAAACACCGGAGGCGCTGTGACCGCAGACACCATCATCATCGGTGGCGCCGGACATGCAGGCGTGCAAGCAGCCGTTCGACTTCGTGAGCTCGGCTGGACCGGGCGCATTGTGATGATCGCCCCGGATGCCGATGCTCCCTACGAGCGGCCGCCACTGTCGAAGGACTTCCTCAAAGATGGATCTCCCGACGCGGCGGTGCTGCTGCGCAAGGCCAGCTACTTCGAGGACAAGGGTATCGACCGAGTGAGAGGCTGTATTCGAGCCATCGCTCGCGATCGACGATCTGTCCTACTCGAGGACGGCTCTCGACACGACTACTCCAAACTCATCTTGGCCCTCGGGTCAACCCCGCGTCCACTCACCGTGCCAGGGAGCGACCTGGATGGTGTCCACGAACTCAAGACGCACGAAAACGCCTCGGCTGTGAGAGCCGCACTTACGCCCGGCGCCCAGGTGGTAGTTATCGGTGCCGGGTACATCGGACTCGAAGTCGCGGCAGCGGCCGCATCAAGAGGCTGCGAAACCACGGTCCTCGAGTTTGAGAACCGGGTGATGAGCCGCGTCACGTGCGAGGTGGTCTCCCGACACTTCGAACGACTCCACAACTCCAAAGGCTCGCGGCTGGTCTTCGGAGCTGCTGTCACAGAGATCCGAGGTCAGGACAGAGTGCGGGAAGTTGTCACCGCGGACGGGTCCGTCCACCCCGCGGACGTCGTCGTCGTCGGAATTGGGGTGAGACCCCTCCAGGAGCTGGCCGACGAATCCGGAGTGCGCGTCGAAGACGGTATCGTCGTAGACCACAACAGCCGCACCAACGATCCGCACATCTACGCGGCCGGCGACGCCACCCGTCTCATCGACGACGGAGTCAATAGGCGTCTGGAAAGCATCCAAAATGCTGTGGCCCAGGCAACCAACGCCGCGAACCACATCATGGGTCTGGCCATGCCAAGGCGCGAGGTGCCCTGGTTCTGGACAGTCCAACACGGCGTGCGTCTGCAGACCGCCGGCCTGCGCCACCCCGACGACACGATCGTCCTCCGCGGATCATCCGAGGGCGATCAATTCTCCATCCTGTATCTGCGCGCCGGCAGGCTGGCCGCGATCGACACAGTCGGAACCCTGCGAGACTTCAACCCGGCCAAGAAGCTCATCAATTCGGGAGCCCTCATCGACCCCGAACGCGCGGCGGACCCGTCGGTCAAATTGTCCGACGCCGCCAGGGGACTCACCACCGCGCGCGAAGCCTGAAAGGAGCACCAAGAGCTATGTCTGACACCGACACCGCCATCGGAATCACGGTAACCGACCGAGACGGAATCCCCCGAAGGGTGGACTGGGAAGAAGGCCAGTCGCTTATGGAGGCATTGCGGGACAATGATTTTCCGATCCTTGCTTCCTGCGGCGGCACCGCATCCTGCGCCACCTGCCACGTGTACCTGCCCGAGCAGGTCGTCGACCGGCTCGGAGAACGCAGTGATGACGAACTCGAGCTCCTTGAAGACGCAGACGCTTACGACCCCAATCGGTCTCGTCTGGCGTGTCAGGTGGGCCGATCCGGCGAACTGAACGAACTCAATGTCGTCCTCGCTCCGGAAGAGGACTGACACCCACAACATCCCGCCCTGACCAGGCGGACCCGAAGCGGAGTGCACGACAAAGAACGAGGAGCTGTATCAGCGTGGGACAGTTAGACGGCAGGGTGGCGGTCGTCACCGGCGCAAGTCGAGGAATCGGCGCCGCCGTAGCGGAGGCGCTGGCCCGTGAAGGGGCGAACGTGGTGGTGACGGCGCGATCCACAGACGACGCGCGAGGCAAGCTTCCCGGGACCCTTGACGAGACGGTCGCCGCGATACGCGACGCCGGAGGTGACGCACTTGCGGTTGCGGCCGACCTGACCAACCACCAGGATCGTGAGCGCATCATTACGGCAGCGACGGATCGATTCGGGCACGTGGACATCTTGGTCAACAATGCCGCGGTCACCTTCTTCGTTCCTGGTAGCCAACTGTCGCAGTCCCGGATCCAGCTGATGTGGGAAGTGCAGGTAATGGCGCCGTTGCACCTGAGTCAACTGGTGCTACCCAGCATGAAGGACCGCGGCGCCGGATGGATACTCAACATCACCTCCGTCGAGGCCGAGAAACCAGCCATCCCACCAGACAGATTCAATGCCAAGGGCACTACCACTGTCTATGGCATGTGCAAATCTGCGCTGGAGCGTATGACGAGCGGCCTGGCAGCCGAGGCCTTCGGCCATGGCGTGTCTGTGACCGCACTGCGCCCCGGGGGCATCGTCCCCACTCCCGGGCTCGTCTTTCATGGCGTCATGAAGGAAGACGACCCGGACGCGGAGAATCCGCAGCTTATGGCCCAGGCGGCGGTACGACTGTGCATCGCCACGGCTGGCGACTACAGCGGCGGCGTCTACGAATCCACTTCCCTGGGCGACACCGCCGAAACGAGGATCTGAAATGAACATCACCAGTCCGCACGGAGCAACTCCGGCCGTCGGGGACGTAACCATCCTGGACGGGGTGAAGATCGTCGAGATCACGACCGCGGTATCCGCACCTCTGATTGGACGTGTACTGGCCGAGATGGGTGCAGAGGTCGTGAAGGTCGAGTCACGCGCCAAGGTCGACGTGAACCGTGCCCGCGTCCCCCGACCGACTGACCCCGAAGGCTATCCCGCGCACGAGGCGTTTCAGCTGCTCCATGAGGCAAGTGCGAGCAAGGAGAGCGTCACCCTGAACATGAAGACCGACGAGGGACGGCGACTGTTCCTCGAGTTGCTCAGCGATGCAGATGTTTTCATCGAGAACTTCGTGCCAGGCTGGCTCGACCGGCTTGGCCTACCCATCGAGCAATTACGTGAACGGTTTCCTCGACTGATCATCTTCTCCGCCAGCGGCTACGGCCAAACCGGCCCTCTGCGCACCCAGCGTTCGTACGCACCCGTGATGACCGCGCTGGCCGGCATCGAAGGCCTGATCGGCTACGAGGACGGCCAGGTCATGGGGTGCTCGGCCCTGGCATTGGCGGACCTGAACTGCAGTTTCAACGGGGTCTTTCTCGTCATGGCCGCTCTCGCAGGCCGGGAGACGACAGGTCAGGGCACTCACATCGACTTGTCGCAGATCGAGGCCGTTTCCACCCTGGCCGGTGAGGTCTTCGTGGAACAGCAGCTCACCGGCGCCATCCCTGGGCCGGTGGGTAACCAGGATCCGAACGGAACTCGCTGGTCACTCGCACACGCGTCCGAGCGCGACACCTGGCTTGCGGCCCGCGAAACGCCGGCGGGGGCCGCCCAGCCCGATTCGCGCCCCGACCGCGCTGATCTGTTGAAGACTCTGCGCGAGAAGGGGATCGAAGCCGCCGCCGTGCTGACACCGGAGCAGGTTGTCGCCGATGAACGGTTCGCCGAGCGCGGATACACCCAAACTGTCGAGCATCCCCATCCAGCAATCGGCACATTGACGATCACCAGCGTCCCCTGGCGGGTCGAAGGAACTGTGCCGCGGGTCCGCCGACCCGCGCCAATGATCGGCGCAGGGAACTCAAAAATTCTGGGCCGCTATGCCGACACGGCGAACCTTACCGAACTGGAAAACCAAGGTGTATTGAAGTGACGAACAAACTACTTGATGGATACCTAGTGGTGGAAATCGGGCGAAGCAGAGCGGCAGCAAATGCCGGCAAAGCCCTCTCCGACGCCGGAGCGCACGTGGTGGCGTTGCAGGACGCACAACGCCTAGAGAATCTCGGATCCCATGCGCGCACCTTTCTGGACCCGGCCAAGGACGTCGTCACCTGGGACCGACTAGATGACGCGGTGCTGGTCGAGGAGCTGCTCTCCCAAGCCGATGCCGTAATCACCGACCTGCCGACGCAGGAGCTCAAGGACCGTGGGCTCGATGCGGACACGCTCCGGAGACGTTGGCCGCGGCTCAGCTACATTGCCCTCACCTTCGTAGGCTGGGATCAGTCCGGCGGCCCTGCCGAAGAGCTGACCATGCAGGCTCAAAGTGGCCTGATGCACATGGTCGGCCACCCGGATCGCGAACCGCTGTCCCTGCCCCACGGTATGGGCTCGCTGCAGCTGGGCCTGCACGGCGCAGCAGCAGCCGCAACTGCGCTTTACGTTGCTACCACCACCGGGCACGGCCGCCTCATCGAGATCTCCGGTGTTGACCTGCTCGCTTCCTATGTTCGCATCTATGGGGCGGTCGCGAACTACTACGAGATCCCGCTGCGACGTGATGGTCGGCGTGCACCGGGCTCGGGAGGCCGCTACCCATTCGGGCTGTTCCCGTGCAAGGACGGCTATGTCGCCATGATCTGCCGAGCCGAACGCGAATGGGCGAGCCTGCTGGAGATGATGGGTAACCCGGAGTGGTCGCGCTCTGATCGCTACAGCAACCTCTACGCCATCGCCATGGAGTATCCGGACGAGGTGGACGCGCTGATCGAGCCCTGGCTGATGGAGCGCACTCGATCGGAATTGCTGGACCTGGCACAGAAGTATGCGATTCCGATCGCACCCGTTAAGACGATCCCGGAGGTTGCCGAAGATCCTCAACTGCGCGAGCACAGGCGGTTTTTCGACACCATCGTGACCGAAAGCGGGCGCGAGGTTGTTGCCCCGGGACGACCGTGGGCCAGCCCGGAGCGTCGGCTGACGCAACATCGACCTCGAGCGTTGACCGAGGTCGTGGGAGATATCGCCGGCGCAAACCGCCGGAACCACGACACGACGGTGGTGGCACGATGAGCTTGAACGACCCGGATCATCCTGCGGTCCTGGTGGAACGCAACGACGCAATCGGACGGCTGGTGCTCAATCGGCCGAACAAGAGCAACGCCTTGACATTCGATGACGCCCAGTACCTGAAGAGTTGCCTACATCAGCTCGAAGAGGACGACGACATCAAGGTCATCATCCTCAAGGGCCTCGGGAAGTCCTTCTGTGCCGGCCACGATTTCGACGATGTCGTTCGGTCCTACGGACTCGACAAGAAGGACAAGAACGGGCGCCCCCACAAGATGAGCGTCCGAGAACGATTGACCATCGATCGGCGTCTGGCGGAAGAGTACCTGGCCTTCCAGTACTCGCAGAAACCTGTCATCGCACAGGTCCAGGGCTCTGCAGTCGGGTTCGGGATGTACCTCACCGAGCTGGTCGACATGGTGATTTGCGCCAACGATGCGCGTTTCAGCCATGCCGAGCAACGTCTCGGATTTGCCGGCAACACCTGGCACCTCAACATGCAGATCCTCACCTACGGGCCCAAGAAGGTACGCGAAATGCTGCTGTTGGGTTCCGAATTCAATGGACAGGACGCGTTGCGGATGGGATTGGCCAACGCCTCGGTGCCGCTAGAGGATCTGGAAGCCACGACGGAAACGTGGGCTGAGCGGGTAGCGCGCAACCCCAAGGACGCCCTCGTCACAGGCAAGGCAATTCACAACATGGCCATCGATTCGCTCGGCGGGACGCAACAGTTCTACCGCGGCGCTGTCGGTCACACACTGGGAACCCTGTTGCACTTCGAACCCGGCGAGTTCAACTTCTTCCGAGAGCGTCGCGACCGCGGGACCAAAGCCGCCTACCAGAACCGCGACGCGTCCTTCGAGGACGCGGATCCCACCTGACGCCTCGGCGTGAACACCACGCCGTTGTGTCAAGACACCCGACTAACAATCTCGCTCAACGACGCCCCAGGAGGACATCATGAGCATTGCCATCCCCCAAGACCGCGTCGACGCACAAGCGATCCTCGATGCCACACCGACCGGTCTGCTGATCGGCGGCCAGTGGGTGACCGCGTCAGACGGTAAGACCTTCACCGTCTACGACCCGTCCACGGAGCAGTCGCTGATCGAGGTCGCTGACGCCTCACCCGGCGACGGCCGCCGAGCTCTCGAAGCTGCGGTTGCCGCGCAGAAGGCATTCGCGGCAACAACGCCCCAGTCACGGGCGGACATCCTTCGCGGTGTCGCAGAGAATCTACGAGAGCGCATGGAAACGATCGCCCGCGTGCTCTCCATGGAGGCCGGTAAGCCCCTCGTCGAATCACGGGCCGAGATCAACAGCGGTCTCGACTTTATCGAACACTTCGCCGAAGAGGCGGTGCGCACGGAGGGCAACTATCAGGTCAACCCGGTCAGCGGCGGCCGGATGATCGTGATGAAGCAGCCCATCGGACCGTCGATCCTGATCACGCCGTGGAACTTTCCCTTCTCTCAGGCCGCGCGGAAGCTCGCGCCCGCAATCGCTGCGGGTTGCACGATCGTCGTCAAACCGGCGGCCGAAACACCCTTGGTACTACTGGCATTCGCTCAGGCATTCATCGATGCGGGCGTCCCGGCCGGTGTCCTCAATGTCATCACCACCAGCACGTCGAACGCTGTGATCGAACCACTGCTCAGGTCGGGGCTGGCTCGTAAACTGTCCTTCACGGGTTCCACTCCGGTAGGGGTCAAGCTCCTTGAGCAGTCCGCAGAACAGGTGCTCAGTACGTCGATGGAACTCGGTGGCAATGCGCCGTTCATCGTCTTCGGCGATGCCGACCTGCAGATCGCCATCGACTCCCTGATCACGAACAAGATGTGGAACACCGGCCAAACGTGTACCTCTGCCAACCGGATCTACGTCCATTCCACAGTCATCGACAGGTTCCAGCAGCTGCTGGTCGAACGACTATCCAACTATGTGCAGGGACGCTGGACCGAGGAGGGCGTCAATCTCGGGCCACTCATCAATGCGAAACAGATCAACGCGGTCTCCGCGATCGTCGACGATGCAGTTGCCAAGGGAGCCAGCCTGATCGTGGGCGGCGAGCGCCTCGATCGTCCCGGCCATTTCTACCGGCCGACGGTGCTTCGAGACGTACCTCACGACGCACTCCTCAACACCGAAGAGATCTTCGGCCCGGTTGCGGCGCTTATCCCCTTCGACGACGAGGACGACGTCGTTGCCTGCGCCAACGACACCGAATACGGTCTGGTTGCCTACATTTTCACCGAAAACTTGCGCCGTGCGATCCGGGTGTCCGAAGCACTCGAAACCGGCAACGTCGGCCTCAACAGGGGAACTGTCGCGTACGCTGCGGCGCCCTTCGGTGGGGTCAAGAAGTCGGGCCTGGGTCGGGAAGGGGCTTCCGATGGGCTCGAGGAATTCTTGGAGACGAAGTTCGTCGCCCTCCAACTCTGACATTTACGAACAGCATCCCTCGGTACGAGAAATCCCGCGGAACGCATATCCGGGAAAACCCATAGGAGCAGCAATGAGCGTTGACGGCAGGTTGGCAGGAAAAGTCGCTTTCATCACAGGTGCCGCGCGTGGCCAGGGGCGGAGCCACGCGGTTCGGCTCGCCAGCGAAGGCGCGGACATCATCGCGGTCGACGCATGTGTCGAGTACGCAACCACGGAATACCCGATGGCAACGAAAGAGGACCTCGAGCTGACGGCGAAAGAGGTGCACGCCCTGGGGCGGCGCGTCGTCACCCAGATCGCCGACGTTCGCGAGCAGGATCAACTCGCGGCGGCACTCGGCAACGGAGTCGCCGAACTGGGGCGACTCGACATCGTGGTCGCCAATGCCGGAATCTGCGTTCTCGGTGCCTGGGACGAAGTGACACCCGAAATCTGGAAGGACACCCTCGATACCAACCTCACCGGAGCCTGGAACACGATGATCGTCGCTGCGCCGCACCTGATCGCGGCCGGCGGCGGATCGATCATCGCCACCGGCTCCACGTGCGGAATCAGGGGAGTGCCCTTCTTCGGCCCCTACGTTGCCTCCAAACACGGCTTGGTCGGAATTGCAAAGTCCTACGCCAACGAACTCGCGCAATACAACATCCGGGTCAATGTTGTTCACCCGGCTGGGGTGGTGACTGAACTCACCAACGGGCTCGGCCGCATCGGCGAATTGATCGAGACGAACCCCCGTCTTGGCGGCACATTCCAAAACGCTCTTCCGGTGGAGCGACTCGAGGCGAGCGACGTCAGCAATGCGGTTGCGTTTCTCGCATCGGACGAATCCCAATTCGTCACGGGCACCGAACTCGCCGTCGACGCCGGAAACACAAACTTCTGAAAAAGCTACCGATAGACGCGGACGTGAGATACGAGCAGCAGAGTCCACCGATGACTCCAGCTCAACACATACATCGTAATGAGCCGAAAGGGAAATGATTGCTGTGCCGGAAGCCGATGTGAAGGATCTCCTCACGAACCCACTGAGTTTGTTCATCGATGGAAAGTGGGTCGACCCTGTTTCCGGCGGCTCGATCGACGTCATTGATCCCTCAACAGAGCAGTTGTTCGTCAGTGTCGGCGAAGGCACCGAACAGGACATCGACCGGGCTGTCGCTGCGGCGCGCACTGCTTTCGATCACGGTTCGTGGCCTCGCCTGACGCCCGCCGAGAGGGCAGGTTACCTACGCGAGATGGGAAAGCTGCTCTACGAGCGGGCCGACCAGATCGCGCAGATCTGGCCACGCGAAATGGGTAGCACGTATGCGATTGCCCATGCGTTCGCCGGCACTCTCGGTGGAATCTACGAGGACTACGCCGGTTACGCCGATACGTTCCCGTTCGAGGAGCGGATCGACCACCCGCCTGCGGGCGGCGCCCATGCGCTTGTCGTTCGCGAACCGGTCGGCGTCGTAGGGGCGATCGTTCCCTGGAATGCGCCATTCCAAATCGCACAGTTCAAGATTGCTCCAGCGCTGCTCGCCGGCTGCACAGTGGTACTCAAGACGTCGCCAGAGGCTCCAGGCGTGGGCTATGTCATGGCCGAGATCGCTGCTGCGGTAGGGCTGCCACCGGGCGTGCTCAACGTTGTCACCGCCGACCGCGGCCCGTCGGAACGGCTGGTCCGGCATCCCGATGTCGACAAGATCACTTTCACTGGATCGCTGGCCGTAGGTAAGAGCATCGCACGGGTCGCGGCCGACCGGATTGCGCGCCTAACATTGGAGCTGGGTGGCAAGTCGGCGGCGGTCGTTCTCGACGACTACGAAGTGGAGAGCGCGGCTGCATCGATTGCGGGCGCTGCCTGCCTGCTGACCGGACAGGTGTGCTCGTCGCTGACACGGATCATCGTTTCTCGCAGCCGCCACGACGACCTCACCGACGCGCTCAGCGCACAAATGGCGGGTATCACCGTCGGTGATCCGTTCGATCCGGCCACGGGCATCGGTCCTCTTGTCACCCGAAAACAGTTGCATCGGGTGGAGGAGCTGACCAATCGAGGCCTCGCCGAGGGGGCGAAGCTAGCGTTCGGAGGAAAGCGCCCGGCCCATCTCTCCCGTGGATTCTTCTTCGAGCCAACTGTTCTCGCCAACATCGACAACAACGCGACTGTCGCTCGCGAAGAAATCTTCGGCCCCGTCTTGGCGGTGATTCCTGCCGACAATGAGGATCATGCCGTCGCATTGGCGAATGACACGATCTTCGGGCTCAACAACTCGGTCTTCACCAACGACGCCGACCGGGCGTACACCGTTGCACGGCAACTGCGTTCCGGCACCGTCGGTCACAACGCCTTCCGTAGCGACATGCGTATCGGCTTCGGAGGCTTCAAGCAGTCGGGGCTCGGGCGTGAAGGCGGCGTGGATGGGCTGCGACCGTTCCTGGAGAACAAGACCTTCATCGTGGACGAACTGCCGTCTCACCTGAAGCCCTGAACCAGCACGACACCACCTGGAGAATTGATGGAGACAATAGTCAACGGCGTCACGATCCTGAAGCAGCCGTCGACGGCGAATGACACTGCACAGGCGAATATCGACCTCATCGTCGAGTTCTTTTCGCTGTATCTGAAAGACAAAGACCGCTTCTATTCATTGTGGGTGGAGGCGGAGCCTCAGGTAATCACGCCTTTTGTCACCGATGACGTGGCGGTCCTGCACTCAGGAGTCCATTCCGGATGGCCCGCAGTCAAGGGGTTCTGGGATCCGATCCACGATGAGATGCACGGCCGCTTCGACTGGTTCGTCGACGAGTTCATCGTGGGGGAGGATCCGAACACGATCGTCACGCGTTCGCATAGTGAGGTCGACGTGCAGACGGGGGAGACCTGGGGTAACCGCCATGTCGCCTACAAAGGCCGTTACGTACAGGTCTTCCGATTCGACAATGGGCGAGTGAAGTCCTTCGAGGAGTATTACGATACTGCAACCCTCAATGCCGCGTACGGGGCATAGATTTTCGGCTGTCGATCACTTGTCCTTACTTCGCCCTCCCAGCCCGTCGGCCTTTGCCGGCGGGCGGTTCGCTCGTTGCCCGAGAATTGTGTCGGCACGCGGGAGGAGGCACCAGGGTGGGAGCGGTGACGGGCTCCCTCGGGCGATGCGCTGCCGGGCGCGTCACTTGATCACCTACCAAAGGTAATTGCGGTGCACGCGATCCAGTACATGGGAGTCAACGATGTCTCCGTCACAGAAATCGACAAGCCTGTGATCAAACCTGCGTATGCGTTGCTGAAAGTTGCCGCAGCGGGCGTCTGTCAAACGGACATCCACGTGCGGGCATCCACCGAGCAGATGCTTCCCTCCGGAGTGGTACTCGGGCATGAGATCGCCGGGCATATCGTCGAATTGGTCCGGCCTTGGCGGCGGTCCTGCCCGATGCCGGGCTTGTTCCCTACCATTCCATTTCCGCGGCGAGGGAGCTGCTGCGTCCGGGTGCCACCGCCGTGGTCATCGGGATCGGTGGACTTGGCCAGTTCGCGATCGAGATCCTCCGCACACTGACCGGTGTCCAGATCATTACCTTGGATGTCAAAGCGGCGGCGCTTGAAGCGGTGGGGGACACCGTTGACCTCTCGCTCCGCGCGGACAGCGACGGTGCGGTCGAGGCGATCATCGACCACACCGGTGGATACGGGGCGGAATTCGTGCTCGACCGGGTCGGAAGCACGGCAACGTTGAGGATGTCCTCTGCTGTCGTTGCACGTATGGCGCGATTCGTGTCCCCGGGCTGAGTGATGGGGTCTTCAAGTTCGAGACCTCACAACTCGCAACATCACTTCCGTGGGGGGCTTCGATTACTCGGCCCTACAGTGGAACCCACCAGGATCTGCATGACCTCGTTGCTCTGGCGAGAACGGGACGGGATCGATCCGGGCAAACCTAGAAGGGTATGCCTTCGACGATGCGATCCGGGCCTTCGACGACCTGGACGCCGGCAAGATCACCGGTCGTGCGGTCATCAGGATGGAGTGACTGGGAGCACAAGCAATCTGGTGTTGCAGCCACAGCGGGCAGGGCGTCGGTGAGTTCGTGTGCTTGTTCGGCAGTGCGGTTTGGCTATGCCGGCCAGGCCGCGGTCAGAACAGCAGGGTCCGTCTCGTGGTCATCAACGGTGACAAAGATGATCGACTGGCGATCGAAGACTTTCTCTTCGTCCTCAGCAATCGCTTCGGCGACGCGATCGGACTGCAGGTAGGCCATGCCCGCATCGAATGCCGCACGGTTTTCAAACCAGATTTCCGTGATCACATCGAAAGGTGGCTCGTTGCCGGAGCGCCACGCGTCGGTCTCATATGTATGAAGGTAGCGGCGGATGTACCTTTTGAGTCCCGGTGTGGATTTGATCGCCAAGGGAACATGATTCGCCTCGTAGTACTGCTTCAGATGGTCAAGTGACGTGCCAGGCTTACGCTTGATCATCGCAAAGGCCTTGAACATGTGGCCATCCTTCTTTCGCTGACAACCGTATCGGCGTGGTAACTGCACCTGGGGGCGGTGCACCTTCGGAGATGCGCGAAACCGTACGCCACGAGGTACACCCGCCCTCCCTTTGCATCATGGTGGGCCTGCACCGAGTCACGCATTCAGGCGTGGTCGGGTCCCGTCAGGGTCAGCGGGCAGCGACCGCGCTGGCGTCGCGCACGGACTCGGCGTTCGAGGCTTCGAGGGTCTGGTTGCCCCACCGTGCGACGGCCAGGTACCCGGCGATGGCACCGAGCAGGCAGAGCCCACCGCCGTAGATGCCGACCAGCATGGTGTGGCCGGGAAAAGCGACTGTGATGGAGGCCGCGACCAGGGGGCCTAGCCCGCTGAGTGCACCACCGAGCTGTTGGCCCAGTGAGACGGCGCTGGCGCGGACTTCCGCAGGAAAGAGTTCGGGGAAGAACGCCCCGGATGTTCCGGTCACGATGCCGTGCCCGAAGACCAGGACGAACACCATGCCGGTCAGGATCAGGATCGGGTCGGCAGTCGGCAGAGCCACGAAGAAGGCGAAAGTGAGGGCCGCCTCCAACAGGAAGCCTGCGATGATCAGCCGACGGCGTCCGATGCGGTCGGACAGACCTCCCCACGCGGGCACGCTCGCGCAGAGCAGCGCAGACGAGATCGTAACCACCATGAGCATTGTCGTCTGCGAGACTCCGTATTCGGAGGTCGCATAGGACAGGGAGAAGACTGCAACGATGTAGTAGACAGTGTTCGGTCCGGTGGCCATCAGCGTTGCCAGAAGAACGTCCTTCTTGTGGCTGCGAAGCAGCTGGCTGATGGGTAGCTCGTCTGCACGTCCCTCGTTGCGGACCCTCTCGGTGGTGTCCGGCTCAGGGATTTTCCGTCGAACGGCATATGCAACGAGGACCAGGACCGCACTGAGCAGGAAGGGGACGCGCCATCCCCAATTGAGGAACGTCTCCCTGGGAAGTGAGTGGACAAGTGTGAAGACACCGGTGGCCATCACCATGCCGGCGAAGCCGCCCGCGTAGGAGAATGAGCTGAAGAACCCGCGGCGGTGAGCCGGTGAACTCTCCATCGCCAGGGTGGCGGCATTCCCCATTTCCCCGCCCAAGCCGAGACCTTGCACCACTCGCAGTGCGACGAGCAGCACCGCGGCCCAGTCACCAATTGCGGAGGTGGTGGGCAGGAAGCCGATAAGGATCGTGGCGCCCCCCATCGTGTAGAGGGTCGCCATGAGCGCCTTCTTGCGGCCGAATCGGTCTCCCACATGGCCGAAGATCACGGCACCCAGTGGGCGAATCAGGTAACCGACGGCCAGGGTGGCGAAGGAAACGAGGGTGCCGATTGCCGGTGTCAGCTCGGAGAAGAACAACGCATTGAAGGCGATGGCCGATGCGGTGCCGTAGATGAAGAAGTCGTAGAACTCGATGGCTCCACCGAAAAAGCCAGCCGCTGCGGCGCGGCCTGGCGCTTTCTTCTGGATCGTGGCGCTCATTGTGCTCCTTAGGTGAGCAGATCGGATGTCGTGGCGATGGATGGTCGCCCCAGCGCCTCGGGATGCTAAGCGGGTTCTAACGGTTTGACCATTAGGGACAGTAGCAATATCATCGTGATTCGGATCACATGGATCGATCAGTGAAATCGGACTTGCTTGAAGCTTGGCTCATCACTACGGTTCTCCCGCTCTGGATACCGGGATGGATTCCGCGGCGTGTCGCTGGTCACACAACTGAACTGAGATGGGGTTCTTGCATGAAATGTCTTCGACCGGCGGATGACGCGGGTGGTGAGCGATGACAAACGATGCTCGCAATCAGGGAGCTGCCCGCGAGTCCGTGATCGCGCGTGTCGCCCGAATCCTCGCCTCCTTCGACCGACAAAATGCGGCACTGCCGTTGTCGGTTCTCGCCGAGAGAGCTGACCTACCTGTCCCTACGGCCTATCGCCTGGTCACTGAGTTGGCTCGTCACGGCCTGCTGGAGCGTGACGAGGACAAGAGGATTCGCGTCGGCATGCGACTGTGGGAGCTGTCCACCCGCGGCAACGACCGTTTGACGATTCGGAACATCGCGCTTCCGTATCTGGAAAATCTCTTCGAATCGCTGGGGCAGCTCACAACATTGGGCGTCCTCGATGGCGGGACCGTGCTGTATCTCGAGCGTCTAACGCCAGCGGGCACGGACGTCGAGCGCGCGCACATCGGACAACGGCATCCTATTCACGCCGCATCTACCGGCATGGTTCTGCTCGCTTTTTCTCCCCGGGCATTCCAGGAGGAGTATCTGAACCGGCCGCTCCCGAAGTACACGGTCGATACCGTTACCGACCCCAATATCCTTCGCCGCCAGTTGGCGCTGATTCGACGGCAACGTTATGCCGTGACACCAGGGATTGGCATGCCGGACTGGACCGGGATGGCTGTGCCGATTCTCGGGTACGACAAAACAATTGTCGCTGCGCTGAGCGTCGTTTATCCCAGGGGGAAGGAGAACGCAGCTGCGGCCATACCTGCGCTTCAAGCGGCTGGATTCGCGATCTCGATGTCCCTCTCTCCTCGTGCGCCCGACCCGACGAAGAGTGAGGCCGATCGCAGTCGCGGGTTTCGTTGAATGAAACTGAGGTCAGTGTCGCCCGTCACAACTGACATCGTGGGTGTCGAACTTCCGGCTCCGGTCGACCGTCACGATCCGAGGACTCATGCTGCGTCCCGATCGGCCTGCAGCGGACCTGATGACCTCGATCGGGGACGTACTCAGAAAGGGATCACGATGACCATCACATCGACAGATGAGACAAACGCGCAGACGCTGCCGTACTCCCATGAGCTCGACTGGCCCGAGGGGCTTACGCCGTGGACTGTCATTGACGAAACCGGTGTACAGGGTGAGCCCTATGCGCACTTCACCTGGATGCGGGAAAACCACCCGGTACTGCGAGTTGCCCACCCACAAGAGGACGTCTACTTCGTCTCTCGATACGCCGATGTTCGTAAAGGTATGCGTGCGGCGAAGATCTATCGCAATCAGGTGAACGACGAAGTGCCGTTTGCCTTCCCGACCCTAATGGACGGGTCCGCGCACATGAAGATTCGCAAGGTCGTTGCTGCGGGCTTCACGCCGAAAGCGATTGGCATGGTGGCAGACCGCGTTCGTGATGTTGCGACGGAGGTCGTGGACGCCTTCAGCGCACAAGGTGGAGGCGAGGTGACCGAAGCCCTCAATCGCCCGCTCACCATGGCTACCATCAGTGGCATCCTCGGCGTGCCGTACAAGGATGTCGAGCAGTTCGACTCGTGGACCGAATCGGTGTGGGCGTGGTTCGCGAGGGTCTCGCGCATGGCGCCCGGACTGCCTGGCGACGAGGAAGTCTCGCAGGACCTGTTCGACTACCTGGGCGGAATTCTCGAAGACCTGTACCGGCAGGAAAGCGAAGCTGTCGGTGGCCACATCGCTCGTGCCTGGGTGAGCGACGGCACGCTGACGCGTCAGCAGGCGATCGAGCTGTGTGTATTCGTGTTCATAGCCGGGTTCGACACCACCACCCGCCTGATGGGGGGCAGCTACCTCGTCTTCAGGGACAACCCGAACCTGTTGGACCGCCTAAACGAACGCCCCGAAGATTCGGAGAAGTTCGTCGAGGAGCTCGTCAGGTTTCGCGGTCCGGTCCACAAGGCTCCTCGTCGACTTGCCGAGAGTGTCGAGGTCGCCGGTGCGACGATTCCCGCCGGTTCGGTCGTTCGCCTCCTGCTGGCATCGGCGAATCGTGACGAGGCGCACTGGGGTCCCACAGCGGGTGTGTTCGACATCGATCGTGATACCGAGGGGCACTTCGGCTTTGGTCACGGGGTTCATCAGTGTCTTGGCTCACCGCTGGCACGCCTGGAAGCGCGGATCATGTTCGAACTCCTCGCCTCACGAATAGACGGTGTCGACTTCGATTCTGCGCACGATCTCGCTCTGCTCAAGGGCAACAGCCTGACCAACGGTGTCGAGCGGCTGACCGTCAAGGTGAACGCTCGACGGAGGTAGGGCACGAAATGAAATGGTCCAGTGTCGGAAAGCCGATGCGGGACCATTTCATTCAGCAAATATGGCTAGTTCATCGTCAGAACTGCGCGCCCGACGACCCGGCCTGCATCGAGGTCGTCGAAAGCCGCCAGTGCATTCTCGAAAGGATATGTGGTGATCGGTATGGTGATCAGCCCGTCAGCGGCAAGTGCGATCACGTCGGCCAGATTGTTCCTGGTTCCTCCATACGGACGACTGACAATGGCTGCACCTCGGGGGACGGCTGTCGTTGCGCGGTCGGTGTCGAGAGTAAATGTGCCACCCGACTGGCCGGGAACCCATACCGTTCCGTACGGCGCTACCACGGACCCCGCCAGCTGCAGCGTGGAGTCGGTTCCGACGAAGTCGAGCACCAAATCCGGTCCGTGACCGCTTGCGATTTCGACCACCCGGTCGGCGATCGAGGCGGCATTCGAGTTCAACACCGCGAACACCTGACTGCGGACCGCATCGAGGGCAGACTCACGGACGTCGACGACCACGACGCGTGCTTCGGTTGTGGCACGCAGGATCGACACCGCGAACTGTCCCAGTCCGCCCGCTCCGATGACCAGGACCGAGGCTCCGTCGACCAGGAGATGACGATTAGAATCCACGGCGTGGTACGGGACAGTAGCCGCGTCGGGCAACACGGATGCGAACTCGGGTGCCAGCCCTCGCGTGGGCAGTGCGGATGCTGCTGGAACAACGACGTATTTGGCCATCCCGCCGTCATATCGGGTTCCGGGACCCTGGGGCGGGGTCAGCCTCGAGGCGGTCGACAGGCATGCGTTCTCCCGTCCCCGGAGACACTGGCGGCACCTCCCGCATGACCAGATCGTATGGACGACGACTTCGGTACCGAGGCTGATCGAGGAAACCTCTGGACCCAGTGACTCGACCACACCTGCGATCTCGTGACCGAGTGTCAAACCGGGTTCGACGGCGATCTCGGGGTTGTTCCTGAAGGTGACGTCGGTGTGGCATACCCCGCAGGCAGAGACCTCCAGGCGTACCTGACCGGGTCCCGGCTCGGGGACGGGCACGTCGAGGAAGCCGATGTCATGCACGCCCTTGTATTTCAGAGCCCTCATGCTGATCCTTCCCTGCTGTCCACGACCGGTGGATTCTCGGCCGCGATGTGTTCAGCTGTCGGCGACTCGATTCACCAGATCGTGGACGAGTCGGGCCAGATCGTCGGGTCTGCGCCGATGGGCCGTGTGAGTGCCGCCGGTCAACTCCACCAGTTGTGCACCCGGCAGTTCCCCTGCCAGTGCGGCAGCGCCCCGCCGATGTCGATCGTCGGAGTCCGAGCCATACGCCACCACGACTGGCACGGCCAGATCCGCAGCGGAAAAGACACGCCTTCGGCCTGCGTCTCTGAGTTCGGCCGCCCAGACCGGCCCCCAGCTCAGAAAGTGCGCGCGCCGAGCGTCATCGAGTTCCTCCCACCGCCGGTCTCCCATGGCGCGACGCATGAACCGTTCCGCCGCGCACTGGACCTCATACGTATCAGCTCCCTTGGTCGGAAGCGGAGGAGCCGGCCACCAGGATTCCCATGGCAGGGGCGGCTCGTACCCCATCACACCGAGCACCTGGTCCGGGAGCGCCTGCGCGACCGCCAACGATATCGTCGCGCCCAGGCTGTGTCCTACCAGGACCGTGGGGGTGTCACCGACGATGGATCGAAGATCGTCAATGTGATCGGTCAAGGACGGGGGAGCAATCTGTCGAGTCGGTGCGGAACGTCCGTACCCACGCCGGTCGTAGCGGACAACAGGGTGTTCGGACAGCGCCGCGGCCAGCTTCGACATACTGTCGGACGAGTCCATTGCACCGTGGACCAAAACCAGCTGTAGTGCAGAATGATCCACTCCCTCGCGGCTGATGTGTATACCTGCGGGGGTTAGTGAGGCAACCATGAAAGGGTCAGTCTCTCGGTAGGCCGAGGACTTTCTCGGCGGCTGAATTTCGAATAATCTCGTCTGTCCCGGCGAAGATGTGGACACCGGGTTCTCCCAGCACGAGAGAGTTCCAGCTGAAGGTTCCCCATTCGCCGGTGTCGGCCGTGAGCTTTGCGCCCAGGACCCTGCCGGCCAGCTCCGACGCCCGGCGGAGGTTGGTGCTGAGCGCCAGCTTGCTCAACAGGGGAGCAGGATTGGCGTGGTAGAACTTCGCGGCTCTGCGGTCGGATCCTCTGGTGTTCATCTGACGCGCGGCCCAGAATCCGCTGATTGTGCGCACCAACTCCTGGCGGATCAGGGGATCGTCCTGTGCGCCCATCGCCCGGACCAAGGCGGTGAGACGGGTTCCGTTGGCCAGGCCGGAACCGGATCGGCGCAGGCCGGCGCCAAGGCCTGCGCGTTCGAGAGCAAGAATGGTGCGGACAACAGTCCAGCCTTCACCGATCGAGCCGAGGAGGTGCGTGGTCGGGACGAAGGCGTTGTCGAGAAAGACTTCGTTGAAGGCGGCGCCACCGGTCATCTGTCGCAGAGGAACGACCGTCACTCCGTCCTGCTTCATGTCGAGGATGAACGCTGAGAAGCTGTTCTTGCCCGCCTCGGCGCCCGTGCGCGCGAAAATGATTCCGATATCAGCGAGGTGCGCATCCGAGGTCCACACCTTCTGACCCTGCAGCAGCCATCCCCCCTCGGTCTCCTTGACGGCGGTGCGCGCGGAGAACAGGTCGGAGCCGGCATCCGGTTCGCTGAAGAGTTCGCACGCCATGATCTCACCCCGGTACAGTGCACGGGGTAGCGCGTCGCGCACGGACTCGGATCCGAACTCGCGAATGACCGGACTGAGGACACTGTCGAGCTTGAAGTAGGTGTCGCTGGGCGCCTGGTAGCCGGCCTCGAGCCTGCGATAGGCCTTCAAGTGCGCGGTCGTCAAACCTGCGCCTCCGACCTTACGCGCGCCGTCGATCCATCCGAATCCCGCGTCGAACCTCTTCTGTCGCCACTCCCTCGACTCCGCCAGGCGCGCCCGCTCTTGTTCGGAATCCGGTTCCTCCCAGAGCTTTACACCACCGTCCTCGCCTTCACCCCACACGAAGGCGCTTCGGGATGGTTTAGGCTCTAGGTTGGCGTCGAGGAACTCGGTTGCTCGCCGGACGAAATCGTCGACTGACTCAATCGAATCGTCGATCTTCTGCTCTTTTACAGCGTGGTTCACGGTTCGCTTCCTTCAATGTGTGGCTGTTCGTGCAGGATTTGGGGTGCGACGCAGCGTTAGCCTTCGGTGATCGAATGGGCGCCGAGTTCGACCCAATCGGCCGTCAGTGCCTTCTTGTTGGACTTCCCGACGGCATTGATTGGCAAGTCTTCTCGACGCAGCCACCACGTGTCCGGCATCTCGTAACGAGCGAGGTAGGTTCGGCACAGGTCGCGCAGTTCGTCGAGTGACGGGGCTGGGCTTCCGGGACGGATGACGACGGCGGCGCCGATTTTCTCACCGAGGTCCGCGTCGGGCAGCGCCATCACCGCCACCTCCGCAACGGCGGGATGACGCAGAAGCGTGTTCTCGATGTTCGCGGTTGCGACATTCTCGCCACCGCGGATGATGATCTCCTTCACCCGTCCGGTGACGTAGAGGTATCCCTCCTCGTCAATTCGGCCGATGTCTCCGGACGCGATCCACCCCTCGGCATCCTCGAGCGGTGGTTCGCCCAGGACCTCTTCGGGCGCGTTGGGAGTGCGGCCGTAGATCTCGCCTTCGCCGTTCTCGTTTGCATCGACGATCTTCACCTCGACGACAGGCAGTGGGCGGCCGACTCGTCCGGGGTGCCCGGCGATCTCCTTGCCGGACGCGGCAGCGAGCAGGCCACCGGTTTCGGTCAGCCCGTAGAGGCTGCCGACCTTCTGCTGGACCGAAGGAAATGCCGCGGAGATGCGTTCACGAAGTTCAGGTGGAACTGCAGACCCGCCGAGCGGAATCGACGAGAGGGTTGAGGTGTCCCTGGTTGCGATATCCGGATGTTCGAGCACGCGTGAAACCATCGTGGGAATAGCCCCCCAGGACCTGACGCCTTCGGTCTCGATTAACCGCAGCACGTCGGCAGGATCGAACTTTCCATTCAGCATGACCAGACGACCGCCCTGAAGGAGGGTCGCGATGCTGGTCTGCACCCCGGCCAGATGGAAGAGAGGAACGGATTGCATCGACGTCGTGGACTTGAAATCCTCCGGAAGCTCGTTGGGCAATCGGTTGGTCAGCGCCAGAAGATTGTGCAGGTTCCCGATGACCGATCGTTGAGACACCAGGATACCTTTAGGCAAGCCCGTGGTGCCGGAGCTGAACATGATGACGGCGTCGTCGGATTCATCGACATCCGCCAAACGCAACGTGGCAGGTGCCTGCGAGTCGACCTGCTCCCGGATCTCTGCGATCCGAACTCGCGAGACGCTGGGGATGTCGACGTCAGTTATGGCGACCTTGGGCTGGATCTTGGCCGCTAGTTCGGACACCTCGTGCGAACTCCACCACGGATTTCCCAGTGCTACCACAGCACCCAAGGAGTGCAGTGCCCAGAACGACACGCACCACTCGACCGAGTTGAAGCTGAGCAGCAGCACTCGGTCGCCGCGGGTAACTCCGTAGGCGGCCAGACGATTTGCGACCCGTGCCACAGCCCCTTCGTGGTCCCGGTACGTCAGCCTGCGCTCACCCTGGACCAAGAACTCACGATCCTGCCACCGCCGGCCCTCGAGCAGTAGCTGGTTGACGGCGGACGGACGATCCCTGTACATGCGCGACGGCCGCCCGTGGACGATGCCCTCGACGACCTCGCGCCCCCAGAAGGTGCCGGTCTGCTTCACGATCGTGTCGACCACGGAATGCTCCTCGAATAAGCGCGGATGCCCGCTCAGCTTCGGCTGCCTCGGCGAGGACACGAAGCCGTGCACAGGCTATGATTAACGGTAGAACCATTTGAAATCATGTGGAGCGGTATGTCAACAGTGCACGCCTCTCGGGTGGAGCAGAGCGAACTTCCCTCCCATGTATCACTCGAGAAGGGATGGGCCGTCATGGCACTGGAAGTTGACTCCGGGTATATCGAGGTGGATCGGTTGAGGGCATATCAATCAGTACCCCGCTTCCCGGCCGGGTCCGCTCCCACGCAGGGCATGCTCGTACTCCCCATGGTTACCGGCATCGGCGAGCAGGTTCGCGAATGGGCGGATCAGATTGCAGCGGAAACCGAGTGCATCGCGTTGGCTTGGGACACATGGCATGGGAAGAGTTCCGACGACACGTCGTTCGGCGAGCTCATGGATTGGAGCGCCAATCTGAAGGATCAGGATGTGTTGAGGGAGTTGAAGATCCTGCTCGCGTATCTTCGAGAAGATCTCGGGCTCGAGCGTATCGGGGTGGTGGGCTGGTGTCTGGGTGGCCGCTACGCACTGATCCTCGGTGGCCTCGAGTCCGATCTCGCCAATGTTGTCGCCGTCCACCCCACCATTACGACATCGGTCGCGGCTGACGGTGTCGTGGATGCTGTCGCCGAGTCCTTGCGGACAGAAGCTCCCGTTTTTGTCGCCTACCCAGGGAAGGACTCCATCGTCTCGCGCGAGAGCTTCCTGGCTCTGCAGGAGGCATTGCAGTCGCGTGTGGAAGCGGCGAGCATCATTCACCTGTACCCACAGGCCAAGCACGGATTCAGCGACAAGCGTCGCCACAACGAAGAAGTGAACGTCGACGCCTACATGTCGACCTGGCCGCAGGCACTCGAGTTCGTCAAGGCCACCACGTCACGGTAGTTCTCGACCGTGCAAGGCAGGCCCCGCCGGGCCGTGAGCTGGCGGGGCGTGCCGTTGTTTCGATGGTGAGACGTCGTCAGGCAACCACGCGCCCTTCGAACAGTCGACGGGCGGTTCGGTAGGTCGAGGCGTATTCAGCTCGGTACCGCGCGGGCACGGTGCCTTCGCTGGTGACCGACGCGTTGACGTCGAGCACTCCGGAAGGAGTGCCCAAGCGGATCTTCGCCCCTTCCGTCCCGGTTGTCGCGGTATGAACGACGGTGCCCGACAGTCGTGTTGCGATCGCGGCACACATCGCACCCGTGACGGGAACCGCCCGATGAGGTCGTCCGCTGGACATGAATCGCACCAGCAGGTCCACGTCCTCTGCCCGAATTGGCCGATCCGAGATGGTGGCGTACGACCTTGGCTCAGCCACCAATGCTACGAACGGAACGAGACGGTTGAGAGCCGCGGCATCAGTCGTTGGGGCCAACCCCATCGCAACCGACGACGCCCGCCTGATCGACTCGAGTGCCGTAAGAAGTTCGGGATCGGACTCGATGTGGTCAGGCAGTTCGGTGCCGTCGAGACCCAAGACGCCGGCATTAACGAACACGGTTGGGTTGGCCGCGTCCACCATCGAGACCGTCGCCGGACCGAGGTGTGGCACGTCGAGTGTATTCACCGTGTTACCGGTCGGGAGCAGGTGTCCGGTCACAGCTCCTCCAGGGTCGAGGAAGTCGAGCCGGATCGGTGATCCGGAACCTGCTACACCGTCGATGGAGTAAGTGCCGTCGCTGACCGCCTGTCCGTTCCGGACTTCGAACGTGGCATGGATGATCTTTCCGGTGTTGGTGTTGTGGATTCGTACCACCACCTCGCCGTCCGGCCTGTCTACGAGGCCCTCGTCCACTGCGAACGGGCCGACCGCCGATGACATGTTGCCGCAGTTCCCCCCGTAGTCGACATCGGCTGACGTCACCTGAACCTGGGCAAAGGTGTAGTCGATGTCGGCCTCGGGGTGGGTGGGAGCGCCGATCACACACACCTTTGACAGGGATGAGATCCCACCGCCCATGCCATCGAGCTGTCGACCGTTGGGATCCGGACTGCCCATCGCGGCCAGAAATATGCGATCACGCTCCGATCGTTCCTTGGGCAGGTCGGCCGCGTGGAAGACCAACGCTTTGCTGGTGCCGCCGCGCATGAATATCGCCGGGTACCGATTCATTGAGTGCTCTTCTCGTGTCGTGCCGGTGGCACCTCGCGATGCAGGTGCGCGGCCGGTTGGCGTCAGAAGGGTCGCGGCGCGGGAAGCGCGGCCCTGACCGCAAGCGACATGGAGCCGATGCCGTCGATGCCAATCTCAACTCTGTCGCCGACCGCCATCGGGCCGACCCCCTTCGGTGTACCGGAGGCGATGATGTCGCCGGGCTGGATCGCTGCCACCGACGAAATGAGTTCGATGGACTCAGCGACGTCGACGATCATGTCGCCGATCCGTGCGTGCTGGCGCTGTATTCCATTGACGGACAAGCGAGAATGAAGTTCGTCCGTCGAGCCGAGTTCGTCTGCGGTGACGATCCACGGCCCGGTGGGAGTGAAGGTGGCGAACGACTTGCGCAAAGACCTGTCCTCTTCGTGAACTCCCGGTTCGATACGCATAGTCAGGTCGATCAGACAGGAGTATCCGAACACGTGGTCGAGTGCGTCTTCGCGTCGAATATTGCGCCCTCCCTTGCCGATTACCACCGCCATCTCGCACTCGTGATCGAACCGCCTGGATGACCCGTGCGGGAGCTCGATTGCGTCACCTGCACCGGACAGCGAGGACGGCGCCTTCAAGAAGAAGCCGACATCACGGGCGGTCCGTCCGCCCGTCGTGATCGAACGATTGCCGATCTCACCCAGATGTGCCGCATAGTTCGCCGGGATGGCCCAGATATGGCTTGCGGCGGGGTTGACTGCTCGAAGCGCGATCTCGCTCACCAGCTGGCCGGCGTCTGCTGACCGGGTGATCTCGGCGAGATCGTCGGAGATGGTGTCCCAGTGGCGGATCAGCCAGTTCAATCGCTGCTCCGGCCAGAAATCGAGTTCCTTGGGTACCAGATGTGTTGCATCGAGGACTCTGTCCTTTACGACGAGTCCGACGCGGAAATCATCGAAGACTGCCAGTTTCATGCCGGCGTCCCTTCGTCGGTGACGGTCTGTTCGAAGTAGGCATTGAGAGAGCGGAAGATCGGCGAGTCGTCCACTCGGAACAGGCGACCTTCGGCCTTGCCGATGTTGGAGTGGTGGACGGTGGCGAACGGTGGGACAGAGATGAAATCACCCTGGGCCCAGTTGAATACTCGTCCGTTCACGGTCATCGCTGCTGAACCGGAGACGGCATAGTAGACTTTGCTGCCGCTGTGTCGGTGAGCCACACCATCGAACCCGGGGCGGATGATCTGCGCCTTCATCGACAGCGAAGGGAGCGCGGGGCCACCCCCTGCGGGGCTCTGATATTCGAGAATGACATCGTCGCGGGGATCGGATTCGAGCCCCTTGGCCTGCTCGAGTGCCGTATCCGTCTGCGCCCGGGTATAGACGAGGAGTGGATTTCGCTGTGGCTGCGGTGTCGGCCCCGCCGGACGTAGCAATCCGGAGCCGAACTCACGCCAGGACTTCTGCGGCTGGCTGCTGATCGGCTGAATATCTGCCTCGTACGGGTCGAAGAAGATGTTCTCGAGCTTGCGCATCACCGAGATGTTCAGGACATCGATCCAGATCATCGGTGCGTCACCCTTGTGGACGTGATCGTGGAAGGCCCAGCTGGGTGTCAGAACGAGGTCACCCTCGTTCATCTCGTAGTTCTCGCCCTCGACGGTTGTGCTGCAGCCGCTGCCGCTCATGATGAACCGGAAGGCGTCCGGGGAATGCCGGTGCGCAGTGGCGACCTCGCCGGGGTTGATGTACTGGATGGAGGCCCAAAATGTGGGCGTCGTACCGTATTCCAATCCTGGGTTGGCGAGGCGTAGCGTTCGCCGGTCGCCCCCAGGCCGGAGGTCGAGGACCCGTCCCAGTTCCTCGAGGTATGCCAGCAGGTCGTTGGACTTCCAGTGCATGGGTTCCATGCTGGACTGCGGGGTTCGTGTGAACAGCGGCGGTTCATCGGGCTGGGAGATCTTCAGCCCCTCCTTGCCGAGTCTCTCGCGCAGTGCGGCACGAACGCGTGCGTCGTCGTCGATCACGGGGGTGTCGGTCATCGCCCTGTCCTTCGAAGTAATCGTTGCAAACAGCTTCATCAAAAGGTAGAACCATTATTGCGCGCCGTTGCGGTGTCGCGTCAAGTGCCAGAGTCCACTGGCACTGGAATCGATCGATCACACAGTCAGGTGGTTCCGCGCGGAATCGCTGTAGTCGGATGTAGTCGACCTACCGGGTCGCGAGAAGCCTCCGTCACACCCCCGACTGATTGGCAAAGAGAGGCGAACTGACATGACGGGTATAGGCAGAGTTCCCGTGCTGATCGTGGGCGGCGGGCCAGTCGGACTAGCCCTCGCTGGCGACCTCGGATGGCGGGGGGTCGATAGTGTTCTCGTCGAATCACGAACCAACACCGTCTTCCAGCCCAAAATGGACATGGTCGGCATTCGTACCATGGAATTCTGTCGGCGCTGGGGCATCGTCGAAGATGTCCACGCTGCCGGGTACAACAGGCAGTACATCCAGGACTGCGCATGGGTCACCGACCTCAACGGGTACGAGTTCGGACGGGAGGAATTCCCGGCTCCGGCCGACGAACAGCCGCCGCAACACAGTCCCCAGCATCGCGAACGGTGCCCGCAGAACTTCTTCGACCCGGTCCTCGCGAGGTTCGCCGGTCGTACCGGGCGAGCCGACATCCGCTACCGCACCGAATTGGTGTCCTTCGAGGACCACGGCGAGTTTGTCACCGCAGTTCTGCGGAATCGTGAGAACGACCAGAAATACGAGGTCGAGGCGCAGTACCTCGTCGGATGCGATGGCGGTGGGAGCACGGTGCGTACAGCCTTGGGCATCCAGATGAGTGGTGAGGGCACACTGACGTATACCTCAAATGCGGTCTTCAGATGTGAGAATCTCGAACATCTCCACAACAAGAAGCGTGCGTACCGCTACATCTTCATCGGTCCCGAAGGCACGTGGGCGACGCTCGTGGCCATCAACGGCCGAGACCAGTGGAGGTTCTCGCTGATTGGTGACGAATCCCGCAGCGAAGTGGGAGAAACCGAGATGCGGAAGGCGATTGGTCGGGCTATTGGGCGCGACTTCGACTTCGAGATCCTGTCCATCCTCCCATGGGAGCGCAGGCAGTTGGTGGCTGACACCTACCGGGAGGGCCGGGTGTTCCTCGCCGGGGACGCCGCCCATCTCACCTCTCCCACCGGGGGATTCGGGATGAACACGGGCGTTCTGGATGCTGTCAACCTGTCGTGGAAGCTGGCCGCTGCGATCGAAGGCTGGGGGGGTGAAGCTTTGCTAGACTCCTACGAATACGAGCAGCGCCCGGTCGCGATCCGGAACGTCACCGAGGCGGGCGGCAACCTGAAGCGGATGCTGGGCCCGCGCGTGGCCAAACCGTCGCCGGAGGTCTTCGAAGACGACAGTCCGCAGACCCAGGCCGCACGCCGAGAGTACGGAGATGCCTATACCGAAGCGATGAAGCGGGAATGGTTCAGTATCGGAATCCACCTGGGATACGTCTATGAAGGGTCCCCGGTCGTCATTCCTGACGGCACCACGATGCCACCGCTCGAGGTTCAGACCTACGCGCCTACGGCGCGACCGGGTCACCGAGCACCGCATGTCTGGCTCGACACGGATCGGTCACTACTTGACGAGTACGGTCACGACTTCGTCGCTGTACGCTTCGACCCGGCTGTCGACCTCGCACCACTGACAGACGCGGCCAGAGCGCGCGCGGTGCCACTGCGAGTGGTGGACGTTGACAATGCGGAAGCCGCCGAATCATACGCAGCAAAGGTCACGCTCGTCCGCCCGGACGGAAGCGTCGCATGGCGAGGCGACGGACTTCCCGCAGACTCAGACTTGTTGATTGCAAGGGTCGTTGGTCATTCGCGAGAGCGGATACCAGGGGCTTGTGTCTGAGCTCCGTAAGTCCGAGATACCCCGGATGGCACCATCAAAGATGGTATGGGTGACTCCCCGATGATGTTGTTGGGACTCGATTGCACGCACGATCGATCGTGGCGTCTGCTGGTGATGGCCAAACAAGTGAGCTTCATCAGCCGAGGCTGACATCATCGTTTGAGGACGTCAGATCATGGTTAGCGACGTTGCCAGGTCCTGTGGCCGGTGGCCTATGCGGCCGGTCCGACCGATTTTGGTCTGTATCGGGACCTGACTGCGGCAGGGATGCGTCTGGCACGGTTGATCGTCGACGGCGGTTGGACGTGTGCGGCCGCCGCGAAAATGATCATGGTCGTGCCACCCACGGCGAAGATGTGGGCGCACCGCTGCCGGAGTTCGCGCGGCGTAGTGGTCGAGCCCCACCACGCCGCCGCGCGAAATGGTTCGGCAGGTCGTGGGCCTGCGGTGGCGTCATCGGCCTGGTCCGGTCCAGATCGCCGGACAGCTGTCGATGTCGGCGTCGACCGTGTACGCGGTACTGGTGCGGTGTGCATCAACCGGCTCTCGCGTATCGACCTAGTGACCGGCGAGCCTGCGTGGGCCGAGAATGCCGACCGCTGATCGGGACGGCGTTCGTTCACACCCGTCATCGACGACCACTCATGTGTGACATACGCCGAGGTCTGCACCGACGAGAAGGCCGCGACCGCGATCGGGGTTCTGCAAAGGACAGTCGCACGGTTCGCAGACCGCGGCGTCACCGTCGAAAAAGTGGTCTCCGACAACGAATCACCACCGCACCCACTCCGCGATCGGTTGGCCAGCCACTCTTCAGCCTGGCCGACCAACGTGCCTGGACATCACATCACGCGGGCCGGTGGTTAGTCAGAACTCAACCACTTTGCTGTCACTCGGACATTTGTGACTCAGCCGACACTAGGCGTTCCTCAACGCGTTCGAGATGATGTGTCATTTCCTCGACCGCACTTTCCACCTTGCCATCCCGCAACAGGTTTATGAACCGTCGACGCATCGCGGCCACGTCAGTCAGAGGTTCGGGACCGACTTTGTTCAAACGAATCTGAACGATGCCTGTCAATGAGTCCATCAGCATGACCAAGACCTCGTTGTGCGTGGCCTTGGCGAGGACCGAATAGAAGTGGGTAATGCTAAACGTTCGGCTCGAGCCCGCCTCACTGTTGGAATGATGCTCCTCGAAAGCGTCGACCTCGGCCTCGAGAGCCGCGAAATCCCTTTCGGTCGCACGCGCGCCGGCAAGTCTAACGACGTCGGAGGTCAGCAACACCCGCGCTTCCAACAAGCTCTTCGCGGACAAGGCCCCCAAGGATACGAGGTCGGTGACGGCTCGACTCACCACCCTGGTGTCGCCACTGCGGATGAAGACGCCCCCTGTCACACCTGGGCGTGACTCGACGATCCCGCCCATCTCTAACCCGCGAAGGGCCTCTCGAACACCCTGTCGACTCACGCCGAAGATCTCGGCCATTTCGCGCTCCGCGGGGAGTCGGGAGCCTGGAGCGAGCTTGCCGGAAGCCAACGCATCACGAATCTGCTCCGAGATGTATTCAAATCCCCGGCGCGTATGGACTCGGGTGAAGATCGAGCCATCAGCTTCGGCCTCTGCACCGCCCCTAGCCGGGGAGAAGAGTGGATCTGGGGCTGACATTGATCGAAACTCCCTCGTCTGGCGAAGTGGACAACACTGAGTATAGCTCGATTGGTTGAACCTTTAGGGACTTAGGGAAATGGTCGTGTTCGATACGACGCGCACTGCCCTGCGCGTCCCCGAGGACTACGTGTAAGACCTGCGCCGACGATGGTGGAGGATTCGCTAAATCGTTCGAAGGATGCTGACCTAGGCAAGCCTTGATCCTGTGCGTCCGGCCATCGGAAATCGACATGACTCTCGCAGACCGCTACTTGTACTCCCCGTGAGGTTATGAACGCGGGCTGCGGGGTTAGGCCGGCGATGCCGGTGTGGGGTCGGTGGTGATTGTAGTAGTGCAGTCATTGGCTGTAGACCGCGCTTCGCGGTCGGCCTCGCTGGCATAGGGGCGGGGCTAGGCCTCCGCGGCACGCTACCTCACCGGTGTTGCCCTACCAATCGACGCCGGCACCACCCTCATGTAGCCGGGTCCGGCCGCCGCCGCGATGCTGACCCAGCTGAGTCCGCCGATTCGGCAGCGGCGTCCTCGAGTGGGTGAGCAGCGGTCGCAGCCTGAGCAGCTCGTCGACCTAAGGGAGCGTGAGGTCTCGCCGCTCGCTGGTCAGCACTTGAAGGCTGGCGGAGTCTTTGGCGAAATTCTGAGATAGACGTGGATTCTGAACGGCCGACCGCGGGGTAGGAGACTATCGATGCAGGTCAGTGCGTCAAGATTGAGGTGGATCTTCTGAGTTGGACGCGGATTGCACAGTTGTTGTTGGCGGCGGTGAGTGGTGACCGATCTCGATCGGATGCGAATACGTCTGGGCCTGGTGCCGGCCGACAGATGCGCCCCTGGCGAGTGCCGTCGGGTGTGGCCCCGGCTCTTCCCGTCGGGCCCGCACCCGAGCGCTAACATCGAGGAGCTCGTCGAAGCCGGCCACGAGCAGGGTGTGCTCAGTCGTGACTGCACCGCGAGGGGCATCGCCTTTCTTCAGGTCGACCTGGTGGGCATCCTTGACGCGAGCCCCGAGTCGCCGGAGCGCTACCGCCGACACCTTCAGTTCTTCCGCGACGGTGTACGGGTCAGCGAATGAGGTCTCGCGTTCACGGCGCGACTTGTTGATCGTCGGCACGTCGCAATCACCGACGCCCGTCACGCACTCCCGAGGTGTGTCGCCGTGAGCTGGATGAGTGCGTTGCGAACTGGTTGAGGTACGCGAGGGCTCGTCGCGAGGTAGAAGGGAACATCGGCAATCTGCGGCAGCGTCGGTACACGGCGGAGCCCATCGGGTAGCGGCCCGAATCGGGGTAGTGGGGTGACACCCAGGCCCCGGCGCACGGAGGTGAGGACGGTCGTGAGATCCGAGCATTCGCGAGCGATCGTGTACCGGCGGTCGTGAAGGGTCGCGAGGGCTCGGTGACGTACCGCGCAGGGCGTCGAGAACAAGACGAGACGGTCGGTGGGCGCCCCGTCGGCTCCGATCCATTCCAGCGGGAGTGTGGCCACTCGGGAACTACCCGCGGTGGCGCTGGTCAGCATCAAAGCCACGTCGGCGCGGTCGTGGGCGATGAGGTCGCGCGCCCGCACGCTGCGCGTGAGCCGCAACCGAACACGTCTCTGGGGCACCAGCGAGTCCAAGGCCGACACCACGATCGGCACGAGGGACTCGGCAGCGTGTTCGGTTGCGGCGACCACGATCTCGTCATCCTGTGGTGGCAGTAACGCGCGCACGGTCTCGTCATGCTGATCGAGGAGGAGGCGGGCGCGTGCGGCGAGCTCTTCACCATCACTGGTGAGGGTGATTCCTCGCCCCTGGGGCGCCACCAGAGCGCATCCCAGTTCACGTTCGAGTTTCCGTCTGTGACCGGTGACCGCAGGGCGCGAAAGATGCAGCACCTCAGCGGCTTTCGCCACCGACGAGAATGCGACGACTGCGTCGAAGCTTCGCAGTGGGGTGATGTCGAGGGTTGTCACTTCGCCGAGAATACCGAAACTGTTCACGAATCGTGAATAGTTTGGTCAGCGATGCCGCCTCGGATCGATGCTCGATGCATGTCTCGACGACCGCTTCCCCTGCGCCTGGCCGTGCCCACCATCCTGCTCTACGGTGCAGGCTATCCGCTCGGATCGGCGACCGTCGCCGTCATGTCTCCGTTCCTGGTGATCTTGCTCCGGTTCGCCGCTTCGGCAGCGGTGCTGTGGCTGATCGTGGCCCTTCGACGGACGCCGTTGCCCGGGCGTGGTCAGGTACTGCACGCGATGGCGGCCGGGTTGCTGACCCAGGGCGTTCAGTTTCTGGGGCTCTACTGGGCGTTGGCCCAGGGCATGCCTGCGGGCCTGTCGTCGTTGATCATCGCCCTCAATCCCGTGGTGACAGCTGTGCTGATGGCGTTGGTTCTCGGTCATCGCGAGACCCGGCGAGGGATTGTTTCACTTGTGCTCGGGACCGCAGCCGTCGTTGTCGCCTGCGCTCCCGGCGTGGTTGCCGATCACGGTGTCGGCTCCGCGCTGATCGTGGTCGTCGTGGCCATGTTGGGCCTCTCACTTGGCGGGATCTATCAGGGGCGCTACTGCTCGGGCATGGACCCGTGGATGATCACCGCAGTGGGGTTGACCGCGTCGACGCCGTTCGCGGGAATTGCGGTGGCGCTGACACCGACTCACACGTCGGACTGGCCTCGCGCTCTGATCTTGCTCGCCGCCATGGTCGTTCTCACATCGGTCGGGGCCACGACGTTGTATGCAGCGTGCATCGAACGATCCGGTGCGCGCGCCGCCTCGATCATCTTCGCCGTGATTCCGGCGACCGCGAGCGTGATGGCCTGGGTTGCCCTGGACGAATCGTTGTCGGCGTTCACCCTGGTCGGGTTGGTTCTGGGCGGAGCTGCTTGCGTGCTGCAGGCGACAACAGGTGGTGTGTTTGGGAAGCACTCCCATAGAATCCGTCTGTGGTCGTCCCGGAGTCGTCAACAGGGGTTGGTGGGATCCGAGTCGACGGATCAAAATAGTTGTGCTTCAACGACTGTCGAACTTCGTTCCCCTCGTTGAGGATCACGGTTTTGGTATCGGGACAGACGTGAATGCCCTCGCGGCCGATGCCGGAGTGCTTGAGTGAATCCGCCCGAGGTTCGTGAGCACCTCGGTTGTGCTGCGTGGTAGATGATTCCGGCTTCGTCGAATCCGGGACGACACCCGCTTGGCGACCGACCGCTGGGGTTGTTCTGTTGGTGGCCAGGCCGTGTGTCACGGCAGGAGAGGAGTCGTTCACGTGGAGTTGGCACGATCGAGACCATGACCCAAACCAGGACCCCGATCAACCGTTACGAATCAGCAGCGGCCTGGCGAGAGGTCGATGACTATTTCTCCGACATCCTCACACCCGAAGATCCGGATCTCGTCGCCGCACGAGAGTCCGGCACCGACACCAGCATGCCCAATGCCGAGATAGCTCCGAATCAAGGGGCGTTGCTGGGCTTGCTCACACAGATCGCCGATGCGCACCGAGTGTTGGAGTTCGGCACGCTCGCCGGCTACTCGACGATCTGGTTCGCTCGCGCAGTCGGGCCTGACGGGCATGTCGTCACACTCGAACTGGAAGACGAGAACGCCCGCGTCGCGCGAGCAAACTTCGAGCGGGCAGGACTGGCAGATCGTATCGACGTGCTCGTCGGCCCCGCGACGCACTCGGCGCAGCAGCTCGTCGACGCCAATACGCAACCCTTCGACCTCGTCTTCATCGACGCGGACAAGCCGAATAATCCGACCTACCTCGACGCAGCGCTGAAACTCACCACACCTGGTGCGATCATCATCATCGACAACGTCGTGCGCAACGGCGCAGTGACACAACCGAATAGCGGCGACCCCAGGGTGGAAGGCGCGCGAGCGGTTACGCGCGACATCGCCGCGCACCCGGACCTTGACGCCACCGCAATCCAGACCGTCGGCATCAAAGGGTGGGACGGGCTCATCGTCGCGCGACGGCGCTGAGACCTTGGGCGACCCTCGTTAGCTGGCGGCTCGGGTCGGTCGACTGCGCCTGCTTGCACCACTCCGGCGAGTCGGGGCGCCGAGATATTTCCGGCACACCGAGTCCTCAAGAAGTTCGAATTGCGCGTTCGATTGCTGTCAGTATTCGGCTATGCCGCAATTGTGGATGCTGGAAGATCTCGAGCCCTGGCCTCACGCACCGGAGTCAGGCGACATCTGCTCGCCGAGCACATGCTGGGTTCACGCCGATGACACCGAGCTGCCCGCAGAGGTGTGTTGCACCGTCGCAGCGCGCGTGGAAGCGGTCCCCTTCGGTGACCGGATCGAACGGATCGCACATCTCGGGCAGGGATTCTCGACGGCGATCGGCCGCGGAGACGGCCCGACCGGCGAGGTCGAACTGACCGGATGTCTGTTCTGGGACCACTACCTATGGATCGACTATCAAACCGAACCGACGGGCAACCTACGAATCACCCGCTCCGGGTGCGTCGTTCAGCACGCAACACCCGGCCCACCAGACGGCTACGGCTGGTTCACGGTGACCTACGGCGGGCCCCTCGAATACCGAGCGGCCGCCCAACCAGTTGGTCAGGGTTACCACATCAGATGGAAAGCCCTCCGCGTCGACATCGTCACGGACGGCGGAACCCCGAGCATCCAACCTCCCGGTAGGGCGGACGCACCATGACGACACGTCTGCTGGGCGTCATCGTGGTCAGCTTGGTGAGTGCGGTGGTGGTCTCCGCGGTGGTTGCGTGGCCACTAATCACACTCTCCGAGTCACTGCACCTGGGATGCGAGGCCACCGGTATCGATGGACAGACGTCGTGGGTGTGTCCCGACGGTGTCGGCTACGCCGTGCCTATCGCAACGTTGGTCGTCGTTGTGACCACTGTTCTGGTGGTGGGCACGATCCGGGTTGTGGGGCACCCTCGGCGACCAGGCCCGGCGAATCGCTGTCGGTGTCCGCCTCACCAGGTTCGTGGCGGCGCTGTCAGTGGTGAGCGGGCTTGTCGTCACCGTGATAGGTGTTCCCGGGGTCAGCGCCGCCCACGGTCGCTGGCCTATCCTGTGGGGAGTTATCTGGTGTGCTGCATCCGTTCTCGCGCTCGTCTGTACCTATCGCGACGCTCGGCGATCGACGGCTGCATCCTGTGTCGCGTGCGCAGCAGTGGCTGTGGGCATCACCCCGTTGGCCGGATTGGCTGCGCCGTTGGCGGCCGCGCTCGCAGGCGCTCTTCTGATCGCTGCATCCCTGCAATGGCCAAATCGCCGGGCGTACAACGATACACGGGCGCATCGCTGAGCGGAAAGTCAGAACGGTGCGCCGCCCTCAGGAACGTGAAGGTCGCTCGCCGCCGCCACGCACCATCACGGATGACCACGTGGGTCTCTTGCTGTGCGTCCTGGCGATGGTTTCGCTTTGAGCCGAGCTGTTGGCTCCGCACTACCGGGTCTGCAACCAGCGCTGGTCATCTCGCCGCCATTGTGTGGGCACATCCTCGATATGGATGGCATCGAGATTGAGCCACCATGTCGCATCTGGGTCCCACCCGGCAAGGACTGCTGCTCCTCCGCGATCGTCGATGGGCACAGCGATGCCCGCGGTCTCGAGATAGCCCCATACGCTGACGTGCACGCCGTCGTAGTCCTCGGCCACCGCCGCCCAGTCGGGGATGAACCACCGGCGGTGCTCGCCGATGGCGCGGAACCAGTCCCAGCGTTTGGACTCAGTCACGTCCAGCGGATAGGTGGTGACCAGGCGCGCGAGATCGGTGGGTGAGGTGATCTCGTAGATCCGCGCGGCCGATCCGACGGTAACCGGCCACACCCGCGCTTCGTCACCGATCGAGCTGTCTTCTTCGGCGACAATCTGTAGCGCGCCAATGCTGCCAAGGGCTCGTGTGGTTTCGACACTGTGGCTGGGCATCGGTATCGACCACCACTCGCCGCTGACCCGTGAGTTCGCTCTGCGTAATGTGTCATTGCAGGCGTGCGCTTCTTCGGTGAGGGTGTGCGTGCGCCATTCGGCAAGCCCGGCGTCGTCGCTGCGGTGCGGCAGTGTGGACACCGGAAAGGTCTCGCCGGGGAACGCGGGATAGGCGAGGCGACGCTGAGAGTCGACGTCGACTGGCTGGCCCCACCACCGGATGTGCGGCGACTCCTACACAATACGCGCGACTGGACGCAGGGCGGCGACGATATCGGCTGCGGCATATACGACATCTTGATCGTCGGGCTGTTGCCAATACCGCGCATAGTCGGCGGTGAACGACAACGCGTCCAGCAGGGAGGGCTCGGACAAGTCAGCCACAAGTGCGGTGTCGACACCCGTGATCGCTTCTTGCGCATCGGCTGGCGAATAGGGGCGGTAGGTCCAGCGCGACGTCTGCTCGGTGACACAGCGGAATGCGACATGCGCGCAGAAGAATCGCCCACGTGGCGTCGCAAGTAGGCGGTCTGCGAAGTCTGACACACCACCGAATGTACCGCGGAATCGTCGGTCTGTTGACCCGCTCGGCGTCGTGCTCGGTACTGCTCACGGGAGACGTTGGTCAACTCCGCGTAATCTCTTCAGGCTTCAGGGATTTCGATGCCGAAGTTCTCGCGGGTGATTTGTTCGGGTTCTGGGCCGCCGCGGGTTCCGGTGTCGAGGGCATCGATGTCGGCGAGGTCTTGGGTGCTGAGTTCGAAGTCGAACACGTCGAAGTTCTCCGCGATGCGTGAGGGCGTCACTGATTTCGGGATCACCTGACGACCCTGCTGGAGGTGCCAGCGCAACATGACCTGTGCCGCTGTCTTGGCGTGGGAGTTGGCGATGCGGTTGATGGTGGGGTCTTCGAGTGTGGAGCCGTGGGCACCGTCGCGGTAGAACGTGATGCCTCCGATGGGGGACCAGGCCTGGGAGATGATGCCGTGCTCGTCGTCGGCTGCGAGCACCGAGGACTGTCGGAAGTAGGGATGGACCTCGATCTGGTTGACGGCGGGCACGATCGACGTGGCCTCGAGGAGTTGTCCGAGGTGATCGGACATGAAATTGCTGACGCCGATCGCTCGGACTTTACCGTCGGCGAGTAACTGCTCGAGGGCGCGGTAGGCGTCGATGGTGAGTGCGAACTCGCCGGGGAGAGCTTGATGCAGGATGAGTAGGTCGATCTGATCGACGCCGAGCTTGCCCGCGCCCTTGTCGAAGGCATGCAGCGTTGTGTCGTAGCCGTAGTCGGTGATCCAGATCTTGGTTTCGATGAAGACGTCGTCGCGGGCGATGCCGGAGTTGCGGATCGCGTCGCCGACTTCACGTTCGTTGCCGTAGGCGGCCGCGGTGTCGATGTGGCGATAGCCGGTCGACAGCGCCGTTTCGACAGCGGTGACGGTCTGCTGGGGTGGCGTCTGGTACACACCGAAACCCAGTTGAGGCATTGTGACTCCGTTGTTCAGTGTCAACTGCGGGATGCCCATGAGATGCCTTTCGTTGGTTGTTGATCAGGCAGGAGAAGTTCGCGGCCGGTGCTCAATAGGCCGCTGGCGACTCGGGCGTCGGAGGCGTCGACGTGGGTGACGCCGGAGCCGGCCATCGGGGCAACTGCGAGTCCCTGGCCGACGCCGATCAGCGCCATCGGAATCGACACACCGCCCAGGTATGTGCTGCCGACGCCGATACGACCGAGCCATGCCATACCAACCAGAGTGATCGCGATATCTGCTACAAGCAACAGTGAGTTTGAGGTTCGACTCCAGACCGCTCCCGATCAGGGACGATGAGACGTGTGACAGCGGTCAACTGCGTGGTCAGGGCACATCGAACCGCTCCGCCAATTCGGCCTGGCTCCAACGGCACTCGGCACGCAGCACCGGAAGGTGATTCGCGATCACTCGTGCATGCTGTCAGAGACCGGATTCCGCGTGACCGTGACGACCCAGACCAGAAGTGCGTTGGCCGTCCTCGGTCACACACCATCCAAATCGTCGACGACACCGAGATCAACCGCGGCGAGTCTTCGCAGTATTGCGGCGAGTTCGCCGCCCCGGGTGACCGGTAGGCGATTGGCTCGTGCGATCTCGTCGCAGGCCAGCGAGAACTCGATGGTCTCCAACGCGTGGACGCCCAGATTCCGCACGCGCTCATACAGTTGCCGTACTCGCGGGTGGTCCATCAGTTCGGTATCCAGCATGTGATCGGTGTCGCATTTGTGCTGATGCACAACATCATTGCGTGTGTCGCTGGGAGGCTGCCGCTGATTGGCCGCAGGGTCATCCCCGGGACCGGTGGGGTGCGCACCTGAACCGCTCTCGCGCGCAAGGTGCGTGATAGCTCGTGTCTCGACCTCGGACAGGGCCGCGAGGTTGCCCTTGTCGGTGCGGTTCGTGACGACGGCCGCCCCGAACAGCGCGGACATCTGCCCGTGAAACCGGGCCACGAGGTCGGAGGCTCGTGCGTTGCGACCGGGATTGCGCATGTGCACAAACGGTTCGGTCGCCACCCACACCGCCAGATAGGGGCTCAACCGGTGGAGCGGGATGGCACATACCGGTGCGCCGATGACGTCGGCCAGCGAACTCTGCGACCCGTCTGTCTGCAACGCGATCTCATGAAGGTCGCTCTGCTCGGCGATGAGGACAGCCCTCATCGTCACGCGGTGTGGTCAGGTCTCGCAGGTGCTCTGAAGGAGTGGTGAACAGACGAAAACGACTCTTCACCAGACCTTTCCATCAGTCGTCGTCCTGATCGACGGCAATGACCTGATCGATAGGGGTGACCTGGTCGACGAACACGAGGCCGCCGTCGTCGAGCGCGACCGCGAAACGCTGGGCGACGGCGGTGTGATCGCGGTCGATCACCACTTCCACGTTGTCGCTCGGGAGTGCGTCGCTGAAGTCTTCGACCACGACGCCCATGACCCGATCGCGGCCCGAGATCTCGACCCACACCCGCTCACCGGTGAAGCTCGTCACTGTCTGGCTGTCACCCTCGGCGGGATCAACAGTGTCTACGGGTGCATCGTGCGTGTCGCTGTCGTCGACCGATGTGGTGGACGTGGACGATCCTGCGTTGCTGTGGGGCATTCCGTGTGCTTCTCCGAACTGGTGTCGATCACCGCACGTATGGGTCAATGTCCGATTGCCTCAGTCTGTTTCGCACTTGCGTGCCGAGTCGTCTGTCATCGCACCATGACCTGCATCGTTGCGTGAGACGTTTCAAGTCATGCGAAATCCTGAGTTCAGGACAGCAAATCATAGGCACGCAGGTTTGGCAATCTGTGCGGTCCGCTTCATCTGCTTGGTCGGAAATGCGTGATTGGGGGACACCGCGCTGACGCTGTCGACGCGGTGATGGCCGGCTCCGGCGAGTTCGGGGAGCGTGTCGCGTCGCGTCGGGCGCCTGCGGATCGCGGCTCGCGTGATCCGGTCGACGATGCCGGCGCGAACGACGCTTGAAAAGCGTTTGCCGACGGCACCTCGCGCTTGTCGATGCCGAATGCAATCGCAGGGTGGATTTCGCGTGGAGGACTTTGTTAGCTTCGGGTGGCTATCCGTCGATAAATGACGCCGAAAAATAACAATGGAGGCGAAGTAGCAAATGCGACGAAGTGTTATCCGAGGAATTGTTGCCGGAGCTGCGGCGGTAGGTGCAGTAGGCCTGGTTGCCCCGGCGGTGGCCGGCGCGGCGCCCGTATCTCCGACGAACTGCGCCAAGGTTGCCACGCCTACCAGCGGAAATGGATGGGGAAACACGTTCACCGACGAGGCTGGGCAAGCGGGCAAGGTGACCGCGACCAACGTCGTGGACAAAGACGGTTCGTTGGAGTTCATGACGACGCCGGAAAAGCCCCGCGGAGCCTCCTATCATGCAGCAGGTCAACTTCCCTTGACCGATGTCGCGAAGAAGCCGTTGACATTTGAGAAGACCACCGGAAACGCCAACTGGCAAATACGTGTGACCGGCGCGAATGTGAATTCGTCTGACGGATTCGCGACGTTTGTCTGGTCTGCGCCGGACGCTGCCGGCAAGGAGAACGCCGCAGCGTCGAACCAGTGGTGGGCGACGCGCGATCTCCCCGGCATCCCGCGGGGCACCAACGCCACTCTCGAGAAGCTCACCGATGCGGCCAACAGTGAGAACCACAAGACCGTGGTCGACCACTACGGCATCTCCAGCCAGCCGAGTGGGAAGACCGGAAAGGTGAACGTCGACAACGTGTCCTTCAACGGCTGCACGACGAACTTCGCCGCGACCGGCGCCGCCGGAGCGTTCGGCTCGCTGGACTCACTCATTCCCTGATCTGCGTGACATCAGCGCCTGGGCCCACGACCGCGACGGTCGTGGGCCCAGGCCATTCAGGTCTCGCCCCGGTCGAACCCATGAGCGGTCGCCACGGACGTCAAACCGGCATCGCGGCCGTCGTCACACCGTCTGACGTCTGGCCCGCCACCACCGGACCAGGTACCAGCCTCCGGCCACGAGGACGAGCAGCACGGCACCGTTGAGCAGTACCGCGGCGCCGACGGTCGCGCCGGCGAAATACCCCACGAGCAGCACCGCGGTGACCCATGTGATCACGCCGATGAGATCCGCTGTGACGAATCGGGCGTGCCTCATGCGTGTCATGCCGGCGACCGGCGGGACCAGTGTCCGCACGTATCCGATCCAGCGACCGGTGATCACCGCCACCATGCCGTCGGAGTTGATCCGCCGCTCGGCACGTTCCCATCGCTGTTCGCCAAAGCGTCGGCCGGCCCGTGACGACTTCACCCGGCGTCCGGATCGGCGCCCGATCCAATATCCGGTGAGGTCACCGGCGAACCCACACACGCATGCCGCGACGACGAGTGCGGAGATCTCTGTCGGCCCCACCGCTGCCGCGACTCCGGCGGCGAGCAGGATCGCCTCGCTCGGCAGGATGAGTCCGAGCAGCAAGGTCGCCGTCTCACTGAAGACGACGGCGCACGAGATCAGGTACACGGCCCACGAGGGCACCGACTCGACCAGATCGACCAGCCAGTCTGCGATTGCGTGCACAGCGCGACTGTATGCCAGATGCTGGGCCGTCGGATCCCCAGGTCGCGACCGGTGCGGGGGCGATCACACTCGCGGACTGTATCCGGCCCGGTCGATCAAGGCATCCTGCGGCGGCGCGGTGACATGGTGGGTGACTGTGGACACGATGCTCGGCCCGCATCGGCGTGGCGCAGGTTTCGATCGCGCTTCACGAGGCAAGTCTTCGGAAGGCACTACGGTGAAACACGATCGGTTCGACACCGGTGTCGTCGTGATCATGGACGGCATCGATCCGCATCACCACGATGGCATGGTCGCCCGCCGATACCTCCTGGTCGACCGTCACGTCCATCCAGATTCCGCAACCGGCGACGAAGAGCGCTCCGGAGTCGTGGGTTTCGGTCGAGATGCCCGCGAAGCGGTCCCCGTTCTTGGTGGCGAGGACTCGGGCGGCCGTGTCGTGGTCCGCGCTGAGGACGCTGATGCCGAGGTGCGGCAGTTCCGCGAGACGCGGCCACGTCGTCGAAGATTTCTGTACGCAGACCGCCACCAACGGAGGATCGAGGGAGACAGGTACAAAGGTGCTGGCCACCATGCCGATTCGCTCGGCGCCGGTGTCTGCGCAGATCGCGATGACACCGGCCGGGATCTGGGCGAATGCACGCCGCAGCGCTATCTCGTCGAGGGACAGGGTGCTCATGAGGCCTCCGATCGGAGCGACGAACGGATCGTTGGCGCCCACCGTTCGACGTGGTCGAGGATCCGCGTGTCGGTGGTGTAGGTCGAATCGATCAGGTACAGACCCGCGGCCGGACAGGTGGCTCCGAGCTCGACGAGTACGGGTTTGAGTAGCAGTTCCGGCGCCAATGCGTGAGCCGGGCCGGCTCCGAGCATCAACGGCACAGCGGTGACGTCGCGCAGACCGTCACCGGTCGCGAACTGATCGAGAAACAGTTTGAGGATGCCGGTATAGGTGGCCTTGAAGGTCGGGCTGGCGAACACGACGAGATCTGACCCGGAAACGGTGTCCACGGCCGCGCGTACCTGGGCATCGCCCCAGCCGAGCAAACCAGGACCGAGCCCGATCACGTCGATCAGATGGTCCGGCTGTTCGCCGGTCAATGCGACGGCGAGTCGGGTGGCGGCGTCGAGAGTTCGTGAACCGGGCTTGGGGTTCCCGGCGACCACGGTTGTCCTCATGGAGGAAACCCTTTCTGTCGGAGACTGTTCGGTGTCGGGTGGCAACATCAGGCCGCTGATCGCGATGTCGTGCGTCGCCGCACCGCGCCGGAAAGAGCGACAGCGACGATCAGAGCGCCGCCGTAGAACAGTTGCTGGACGAAGCTGGCGGCGCCGAGCATCTGGAGCCCCACGACGCCGGCGACGAGGAAGTACACCGCGATGAGCGTGCCGAACGGGTTGAACCGTCCGGGAACGATGGCGGTGGCACCGAGGAAGGCCGCCGCAAAGGAGGGCAGCATGAATGACTGGCCCGACGACGGATCGGCCCCGCCGAGCATGCCGGCGTAGACGACGCCTGCCGCCGCAGCGATCAGGGCCGAGAAGACGAGCGAACCACCACGGACTCGATCGACGTGCAGGCCACTGAGGCGCGCGACCTCGGCGCCGCGTCCGACGAACAGCAGGCGTCGCCCGACCGGTGTGAAGGTGAACACCACCGCCATCACCACCACCAGCGCGAGTGCGTAGTAGAACTGCATGGACACGCCGAGGAACCGGGTGCCGATGGTGGCGTCGACGAGGGCATCGTCGATCCCGGTGACCGATGTCGAGCTCGAAATCCATTGCACCACTCCGAGTACCACGGTGCCGCTGCCGAGCGTGGCGATGAACGAGTCGATGCGCAGCTGCACGACGAGCACGGCATTGATCAACCCGACCAGGACCGAAACCAGTATGGCGACGATGATCGCTGCGGGGAGCGACCATCCCTGCTGCACGTTGAGGACTGCGATTGTCATCGCAGACAGCGACATCGTCGACACCGCGGACAGATCGAACTCGCCTGCGGTGAGTGGGACGATGAGCCCGAGCGCAAGGATGAGCAGTACGGCTTGGGAGCCCAGGACGTTCTGCAGATTGCCTGCCGTCGGGTAGATGTCCGGACGTAGCATGCTGAACACGACCACGACGGCGATCAGTGCCAGTACGAGCGCGTACTTCTCGAACACAGCACCCGCCGCGAACCGGTGCCGGGCACGGGGTTCTTCCGGGGCGGTGGGGATGTCGGTGGTGGATTTGCTGTCGATGGTGACGGACATCAGACATTCACTTCCTCTCGGGTCGCACCGAGGACGCTGTCGGAGATGTGATGTTTGGAGAGCAGTTCGCCCGACAACTCCGTGGCGACCTGGCCGTGTGCCATCACGATGACGCGGTCACACAGCACCGCCAACTGTTCGTAATCGGAACTCGCGACGAATATCCCGGCCCCCTGGGTGGCGGTATAGCGGAGAATATCGAAAATTCTTGCGCGGGCGCCGATGTCGACACCCTGGGTGGGTTCGGCGAGCAGGATCAACCGTGGATCGGTCTGTAACCATTTACCGATCAGCGCCTTCTGCTGGTTTCCACCGGACAGCGAACCATAGACAGCATGTGGATCACGCGGCCGCACATCGCACTGGTCGGCGATCCGAGCCGCGAGCGCACCGAGTGTCTTGGGGTTCACGAACCGACCGAGAATCGGGAGTGTGACGTTCTCGGCGACGGTGAGTTCTGGTGCGCTGCCGTCGACTTTGCGCTTCGGCGGCACATAGACGATCTTGGCCGCAAGGGCCTCGACTGGTGTGATCGATCGCAAATCCAGCGCGTCGCCACCCAGCTGCAATGCTCCTGCCGTGGCGCGTGAAGCGCCGTAGAGTGCGGGTAGCACATCGGCATAGCCGGATCCGGCTATGCCGGTGAGCCCGACGATCTCGCCGGGACGAACCGACAGGTCGAGAGTGTCGACGATGGCGGTCCGGAGCCCCGTTATCGCGGCGAGTGGCGGTTCGCCCTGATCTCGAACGCTGACCGGTCTCGGACGCTCCGCGGCGTCGATGCGTTCGCCCACGATGAGGTCGATCAGTGTGCTCGGTGTGAGATCGGCGGTGCGGTGGGTCCCTTGCGAGACGCCGTCGCGCAGCACAGTGACGCGGTCGGTGTGTTCGAGCACCTCGTCGAGATCATGCGACACGAACAGAACCGCTGCCGTACTGTCGCTGACGATCTCGCGGACCACGGAGAACAGCAGATCGGTTCCCTCGCGCGGGAGGAAGACGGTTGGTTCGTCGAGGACCAGCAGCGTCCGCCGATCACCGAGGTCCTGCACCGCACGCAGGATCGCGAGCAGAGCCCGGTCGGTCGCATCGAGTGACGAGACGAGCGCGTCCGGGTCGATGTCGAGCCCGTACTCGGCGAAGAGCTTGCGTGCGATCGCACGTTCGCGACGCCACGAGATCCACGGACGTGAGGCGGCGATGGTCGAGCCCACGCACAGGTTCTCGAGCACCGTCAGGTCGGGCACCAACGCCAGATCCTGATGCACGAAGCTGATCCCGATCTCGCGGAAGCCGCCCGATGAAATCGGCAGTGACACATCACGGCCTCGAACCTGCAGTGCGGCACCCGGATCGGGTTCATGAAAACCTGCGAGCACCTTGATGAGCGTGGACTTCCCCGAGCCGTTCTCACCGAGCAGCCCGTGGACCTCGCCGGCATGCACCGTGAGTCCGACATCCTTCAGGACGGTGTTGACGCCGAACGTCTTCGAGAGTCCGACGATGTTGACGATCGGATCAGGCGGCGCCACTGGTGCCCCACAGTGCCTCGTAGCCGGTGACATAGGCAGTGCCGTAACCCTTGTCGGGCTGCGGCGGGGTGCCGGTCTGGTCGATGTTCTCTTCCGTGATGAGCTTGAGGGGTGTTTGTTCGGCGCCATTCGGGACGGGGGGAAGTCCCAGCAGCATCCGCCCGGCCTGATCCATCGTCGCCCAGGCGAGCCACGGGATCGACTCGCCCACATTCATCGTGATCATCTTGTCGTCCTGCTGGAGCTTGAGCACCGCGGGGGTGCCGTTCACCGACGAGATCTCGACCTGGCCGCTCTTTCCGGCCGCCTTGACGCCGGCCTGCGCGTAGATCGACATCGAGTCATAGATGGGGAGGATGAAGTCGATGGAGGGATCGGCGGATAACGCCGACTGCACTTCTGGCTGGATCTTGGTCGCCCAATCGGCGACAGGTACATTGACCACTTTCGACTTGCAGTCGGGGCAGTACTTTGCCATTTCGTCCTGCATCGCCGCCACCTCGGCCTTCGCCGGTGGTACCTCGTCGGAGGTGATGATCAGCGCATTGCCCTTGCCCTCGGTCTGGGTGATCATCCAGTCCACAGTGAGCCGATTGGCTTCTGCCAGTGGGGCATCGGTATATGCGTCGATCAACCCGCGCAGATCTTCCGGAAGTGACTCTCCTCGTAAGATCGTGTGGGTCAACAACACCGGGATCCCCGCAGCATCGGCCTTGCGGAGCGCTGGTTTGATCAGGGAGCCATCGATCCCCTGGGACAGGATGATGAGATCGGCTCGCTGGTTCACCGCCTGCTCGATGCCGGTGGACCACTGGGCGGGCTCGCCCTGGTTGGTGTATTCGATCCAAGTCGCGCCATAACGTTCGGCAATCTTCTTCGATTCGTCGTCCACGGCAACGTTATAAGGGTTCTCGCTGTTCGTCGGAATCGTGAAGATCGTCTTGCCGGCGATGTCCTTCATCGGGAACGGTGCAGCGTCGAGGGTGAACGTCGGGTCGTCGCGGAACTTTGCCAGCTGGGATTCGGCGTACTCGATCCCGGCTGAGGCATCGGCGCCGGACGCGCCGCCCGAACCGGTACTGCTGCAGGCGGATAGCCCGACAACTGCGGTGAGGCCCAATGCGGTGACAGCGACGCGCCAGGACAGAGGTGATGCCATGGATTCTCCTGAGGAAAATGTTCGGTTCGTGATGGTGGGGACCAAGGCGACGCTGCCGGGTCGGGTGACCATGTGCCGTGACTGCGCGATGGCCGAAGAGCTGTGACTTCGAATGTATCGGTCGTGTATTGCGAACGGAGCCGTTGGTGGGTCGTTTGTGTTAACTACCGTCCCGGTGTGATCTGCTGGTGAGGTCTGCAAGGTAGGAACGCACCCGGTCAAGTGGCCACACTTCCGCCATCTTCTGTTGCATGTCGAACAGATTCGACTGATGAATGGACGAATCACGGTCTCCCACTGCATCTTCGACGACAATTGGGATGAATCCGTGCTGCATCGCGTCCAGCGTTGTCGCACGCACACACCCGCTGGTCGACAGGCCGCCGATCAACAGGGTGTCCGCGCGAAGTGAGGTCAGGTGTGAGCTCAACGAGGTCCCGAAGAATGCGCTGGGGTACTTTTTCGTGATCAGCATCTCGTCCTCGTTCGGCGTCAGTCCCTCGATGAGTTCGCCATGGGGACTTCCTTCGCAGAACGCGGCCAGTGTCCCGGACTTCTTGAAGAACACCCCGGCGTCTGCGCCGTCGGCTCGGAGCCGGACCTCGGTGACGACGACCGGGACTCCGGCGGATCTCGCTGTGGCCAACAGGTCTCGCATCGCATCGACGCGGTCCTCGACTCCGGCGTAGAGGGGGCAGCCCGGATCGATGTAGGCCCGTGCCGGGTCCACCAAGACCACCGCCGGCCGATCGCCGGGGCGGAGCTCCTGTCCGAAGCCTGCGCGCGCGTAATCGGCTGCCTGGGCGGCGCGCTCCACGAAGGTGGTGGGGTCGGGTGTCATGCGGATTCCTTCATCTTGGTCAGGGATTCGGTGGGGATCTCGAACGGTGACAGCACCGGTCGTTGGCGTGGAAATGCCAGGCACACAGCTATTCCCAGGGCGGCGATGCCGGTCAGCGCGAATCCCGCGATGCGGAGGTCGTCGACGAAGGGGCTCAGCTCGGAGTGCGGGGACGCGGCCGACACAGTCGTGGGCACGATGGCCAAGACGAGTGCCGTGCTGAAAAGGTTGCCGACATTCTGCAGCGTGGATCTCATTCCGTTGGCGATGCCTCGCCGTTCGGTGGGTACGGCGAGCATCAGGGCGCTGGTACTCGGTGTCATGAACAAGCCGATGCCGCATCCGGTCACGAACAGGAACACCGAGGTTGCGAGGAGGCGATGATCGTCGACCGACAGGGTGAGGGTAACGCCCAAGAGTCCGATCACGTTGAGTGCCATCCCGATTGCCGACAGCGTCCGTGGTGTCCGGCGCGCGACCAGGATCCCGGCCGTGGACGCGGCCACGACGGTGCCCACCGCGACGGGGGTGACCAGGAGTCCCGCCGTGAACGGCGATGCGCCGGTCACGGCCTGGCCGAACAGCGAGATGATCAATGCGACTGCGTAGGTGGCGACCGCGTTGATCAATGCCGCGACGAGGATGAGTCCGATTCCTCGGTTTCGGAACAGCGACACGTCGACCAACGGATGCGCGCGGCGCACCTGCACAGTGACGAAGATCGTCGCGATCACCACGGCCAATCCTCCGCAGCCCCAATACTGCCAGGTGCTCGGCATCAGTCCTGGGGTCAGAGCCAGGACTGTCACGGTGAGCAGTGCTGTGGAAAGCGTCGCGCCGACGATGTCGAAAGGCTCGCGCCTGCCGATCGATCGGGGTGTTCGAGGAATCACCCACAGCGACGTGACCGTGGCGACGGCGGCCAGGACGAACACCGCCATGAACAGACCGCGCCATCCCATCAGAGCGGTTGTGGCACCACCGATCACGGGGCCGATGATCTGGGCGACGGCGGCGACGGTGGCGTTCCACCCCAGCGCTCGGCCCAACGATCGGGCAGGAAAGGCGTCGGTGAGCAGCGACGTGTTGTTGGTGACGATCGCTGCGGCGCCGACGCCCTGGAGGAGGCGGGCGGCGATGAGCAACTCCGCGGATGGGCACACGGCACAGAACGCGGTCGCGGCGGTGAACACCATGAGGCCGCCGATATACAGCGGACGGCGCCCGATGATGTCGGAGAGCCGACCGAACACCAGGATCAGAGCCGTGGTGACCACCATGTACCCGACGAGAATCCACGTGGACTGCGCGGCCGAGGCGCCGAGGTCGCGGGACAGCGTGGGCAGGGCGACGGTGAGGCCGCTCATGCTCACGAAGACCGCGATGACGCCGACACTGGTCGCTGTGAAGAGCCGCCAGGGATGCGGGTGGACTCGGGAGTGGTGCGGCAGGACCGCGCTATCCATGAGCCCGTTGCTCGTGATGCTCAGTCAGGTTCTGCAGGTGCTGCGCGATATTGACGATCGTGGCGTCGGACCATGGTCTGCCGACCAACTGCACGCCGAGTGGCAAGCCGCCCGAGAAGCCTGCCGGCGCCATCAGAGCGGGCAGGCCGAGATGATCGAAGATGCCTGTGTTGCGCCCGACCAGGGGCTGCATCGGATGACGTGCATCGTCGACTTCGAGGGTCAGGTCATCGAGGCGCGGTGCCGTGCCGCCCGGTCCGGGGGTCACCAGCACATCGACGCCGGCGCGATCAAAGGCATCCAGGGTGGTGCGCAGCGCGTGCGGGCGGCGACGAAGGGCACGTAGATAATCGACCGCGGTGGGTACCCGTCCTCGGGAGATGCGCACTTGTGTACCGATGTCGAACCGATCGAACACGGCCGCGGCACCTTCTTGATTCGAGGCGAGCTCACTCGTCAGCAGCAGACCGAACTCGTCGTGCAGCAGGCCGACGTCGGGGATGTCGACGGTGACCGGTTGAGCCCCGAGCCGACATAGATCGTCGACGGCGGTGCGCCAGGCGCGGAGGACCTCGGCGTCACAGAACTCGGTGAACCAGGCCGTCGGAACCCCGATGCGGAGCCCGCGTAGCGGAGTGACCGACCCGGACGAATCCGGCCGGATCGGTCGTTCGAAGAATGTCGAGGCGTGATCGTCAATCGCTGCGGCGGAATCGACTCCATCGGGTCCGGCGATGACCCGCAGGATCGCTGCCAGGTCGGCGGCGCAACGAGCCATCGGACCGACGTGGTCGAGGGACCACGACAGGGATGAAACCCCGGTACGCGGGACCAACCCGTAAGTGGGCTTGATCCCGGTGAGGTTGCAGAACGCGCTGGGCACTCGGATCGAGCCGCCCGTGTCGGTGCCGATCGCCATCGGGACGAGTCCTGCGGCGAGAGCACCCGCAGATCCGGTGGAGGAGCCGCCCGTCCAGCGGCTCCGATCCCACGGATTGGTGACCGCTCCGTAGCGCGCATTGTGTGGTGCGCCGCACGCGAATTCGGTGGTGGCGGTGATCAGCGACGGGATCGCGCCGGCAGCGCGTAGCCGAGCGACCACGGTCGCATCCTTGGCGGCGACGCGGTCGCCGGTGGTGAGTGAACCGGCCGTGACTGCGGCGCCCGCCACATCGACGATGTCCTTCACTCCGACGTAAATGCCCTCCAGCGGGCGCGCCGAACCTTCGCGCCATCGCCGATCGGATTCGCGCGCAGCCTCGTCGACCGATTCGACGATGGCCAGAATCGAACCACCGACGATCTCCGGATCGGTCCACCGCGTACGAAGGGCAGCCAGGACCTGCGTCGGACGCGTGCGTCCGTCGGCATACGCCGCCAGGAGATCCACGATGCCGAGCTCGTGGAGAGGACGCTCGGATCGTGGAGATCGCGCCGGGCTCGGGAGCGGAAGGGCGGTGGGAACACTCGCCGCGAGGAACGCGGAGAAGTCGGTGGGTTCGGTGCCGAAGGTGTCCGGTGCTGCGTCGAGCGGATGCAACCGCGACGACGCCAGGGGACCGGCCATGTCGTCGCGGGCCTGCGGGAGGAGTTCGTCGGCACTCGCCGCCGCCGCTGCGGTCAGGTCGGGATAGTCGGTCGTCGTCACCGGGCGGCCTCGGCGGTGACGAACGGATGCGGATCGGACGACTCGAGGGGCTTGCGGCCGGTCTTGCGCGGCACCGGCCGCAGCGTGCCGTCCGTGAGGCGGGCGAGGAGGCCGATGACATCGGCCCTGTGGTCACGCCCGAGTGGAAAGGCGGCCCGTGTCGCGGCGACGCGGTCGAGATCGAGGACGAAACGAAGTGTCGCCCCTGGCATGTGGGCGGGAGCCTGCGCGACGATCTCGCCGTCGGGTGCGACGACGCAGGACAGGCCGAAATAGTCGACGGTGGCGCCGTTGAGGGTTTCCGGTCCGGCGCGGTTGGCCGCCACGATCCACATCTGGGATTCCAGGGCGCGTGTCTGGAGTTCGGCGAGGAACAGATCCTCCCTGCTGCCGAGCGAGGACACGATGGCGAGCATCACCTCGGCGCCGAGACCTCGTGCCACGGCCCAATATTCGGGAAAGCTGCGGTCGTAACAGATGACACATCCCAAACGAGTTCCGGACACGTCGGCGGTGGCGGGTGTCGGTCCCGGCGAGAAATGGTACTTCTCGTCGATATCGATACCGCTGACCATGTTGGCGGGGATCGACAACTTTCGGTAGGCGGGTACGGCATCGCCGGCGGGGGTGTTCCAGAACACGAGCTCGCCGGTCGAGTCGATCATGACCACGGAGTTGTACGGGACGTCGTGAGGGGTGCGTTCGTATGTTCCGAAAGCGATGGCGCACTGGAGTTCTCGGGCGAGTTCTCCGAACATTTCGGTCGCGGTGCCAGGAATCGTCTGCGCCCAGCCGCTGCGGTCGGTGTCGTGGCTGGTGCAGAAGTACGGTGTGGTGATCAGTTCGGGCAGGACGACGAGATCGGGTGTCTGCCCGAACTCGTCGGGGGTGGCGGCCGCGCGGACCTGGGAGCAGAGCCCGGACAGGTTGGCGGCGATGTCCTCGGTCATCTGACCGGTCTGGACGATCGCCACATCGAGCGTATGCGATGACGAGGGGGTCGAGTGCACTGGAACCTCCGTGGAGCGGATGATGGGCGACGCCGAGCGTCGCCCATCACCCGGGAACTGGTGCCGTTCAGGCGGCTTCGGTCTGGACGGATTCGCGGCTCTTCATCAACGGCTGAATCCGGGTGCCGAACTTCTCGATGCCTTCGACGAAGTCGTCGAACGTGAGCATGATGCCCTTGATCCCGTCGAGGGCCGCGATCTCATCGAGCATCCCGGCGACCGTCTCGTACGAACCGACCAGGGTGCCCATGTTGAAGTTCACCGCACCTTCGGGCAACGAGATGGTCTTCGCGGTCGAGCTGTCGTCGGCGGAGGAGTCGGTCGCCGATTGGTCGGCCATGTAACCGAGTGCAGCGAGGTCGGCGTGATCGTGATAGTCCTTCCACTTCGCCTGTGCCGCTTCGTCTGTCTCGTCCGCGATGATCATGAACAAAGCCATCGCGCCGACATCACGACCAGCGGTGTTCGCGGCGGCGACGAGAGTGTCGGTCGCCTCCGAGATCGCCGTGGGGGTGTTGATCCCACTGCCCATGATGAAGTTGAAGTCGGCCATCTCGGAGGCGAACTTCATGCCGTTCTTGGACTGGCCGGCCGCGACGATGGGGACGGCTCCGGCCGCCGGCTGCGGCGACAACACGCAGTCTTCCATCGTGTAGTGCTTGCCCTTGAAATCGCTGACGCCGTTTGCCCACAGCTCGCGCATCACCGATACGTACTCGGTCGCCTGCTCATAGCGGTAGCCGAAATACTCTTCGCCGGGCCAGAGCCCCATCTGTGTGTATTCGTTTGGTGCCCAGCCGGTCACGATGTTGACACCGAAACGTCCGGGCGCGATGGAGTCGACCGTAGACGCCATGCGGGCCACGATCGCCGGCGGCAGGGTGAGGATCGGGGTAGAGGCGAACAGCTTGATACGTTCGGTCACCGCAGCGAGCCCGGCCATCAGGGTGAACGATTCGAGGTTGTGGTCCCAGAACTCGGTCTCACCGCCGAAACCGCGGAGCTTGATCATCGACAGGGCGAAATCGAGGCCGTGGTGCTCGGCCTTCTGCACGATCTCTTTGTTGAGTTCGAAGGACGGCATGTACTGCGGAGCGCTCTTGGAGATGAGCCAGCCGTTGTTGCCGATGGGGATGAAGACGCCGATTTCCATATCGCTCCTGGTGCTGGGTGATTCGTCGATTCGGAGTAGCCGTGGTCGTCGACCGGCCATCAGCCATGACTTCGAATGTATTCAGGAGTCTTTGCGGGTCTGTGGCTGCGGTGTAACGGCTTTGTTGCTCGCCTCAGTGATCTGCGACATGTGGTGCAGCGGTGCCCCGCTGCACCCACTCGACGCCGAACTGCCGGTGTACCGGCGTGCCTGCGGCACCGTCGATGCGGGCCAGCAGGAGTTCGGCTGCGGCCAGGGCCATGTCCTCCAATGGCTGCCGCACGGTCGTCAGATCCAGGATCGACCAACCCGAGATGTCCAGGTCGTTGTAGCCGACCACGGAGACGTCGTCGGGCACACCGAGACCGAGACGCTTTGTCGCATCCAGTGTTCCGAAGGCGACGTAGTCGGTGATGCAGAAGATGGCGCTCGGCCGATCGGGGAGCCCGAGAAGATGGATTCCACCCTCGAGGCCGGTCTTTGCGTCCACGGCGGCGCGATACACGAGCTCTTCGTCGAGTGGAACGCCCTCCCGCGTGAGGGCATCGCGAAAGCCTTGCTCGCGTAGCTTGACGCTCGAGTTCGCGAGCGGACCCGTGATGAAACCTATTCGCGTGTGACCCATGTCGAGTAGGTGCTCGGCGACGAGTCGACCGCCACCCAGGTTGTCGGAGGTCACGCGATCGACGCGCCCGGCCTCGCCGCCGTCGACGTCGCGATTGAGTATCACCAGTGGGATGTTCCAGTCGATCATCTCCGACACGATCGGTGAGTCGAGCCGTGCGGAGATGAAGACCACGCCGTCGACCAGACCTCCTCGCAGAGCTCGGATGTCTGCCTCGAGGGTTCCTTCGGTTCGGTCGCTCATCAGCAGCACGCGGTAGTCGTCGCGGGCGAATCTGTCCTGGAGTGTGTTGACGAGCGTCGGGTACGACGGGTTGCGGAGGTCGCCGCTGACCACCGCGATCGACGACGAGCGTCGGGTGATCAGGCTGCGCGCGGTGACGTGCGGTACGTAACCCATTTCTTTGGCCAGCGCCTGGATCTCGTCGCGCGTCTTCTGGATGACCCTCGGGTCGCCGCGAAGCGCCCGTGAGACCGTCGACTGGGACACCCCGGCACGACGAGCCACGTCGTAGCCGGTGACCGGCTTGTTGCGCACGATCAGATTGTAGGGATCTCGGCGGCGTTCTCCGTTCGCCCGGCCAACATGACTCGTCGTGCGTCGGCGGTACCGGACTCACCTGCGCCCCGTATGGTCGACGACGAGGCCGCAGACGACCGACAGAAGGGTTTCATGTGACCAACCAGCGGACCATCGTGATCACCGGGGCCAGTGACGGGATCGGCGCGGTCGCCGCGCGCGAGCTCGCGGGCCCCGGCGTCGATCTCCTCATCGTGGGGCGCTCCGCGGAGAAGACCAAGGCAGTCGCCGGCGAGACCGGCGCCACCGCGCTGCTTGCCGACTACGCGAAGCTCGACGACGTCCGGCGTCTCGCCGACGAGATCCGTGAACGGGTCGGCAGCATCGACGTGCTGCTCAACAATGCGGGCGGTACCTTCGATCCGAAGCAGCGGACCCCGGACGGTCATGAACCGAATTTCCAGATCAACCATCTCGGTGGATTCCTGCTCACCAACCTGCTGCGCGATCGGCTGGCCGCGGATGGGGGCGCACTGGTGGTGAACACCTCGAGTATCGGCAACCTGGCAGGCAAGGTCGACCTCGACGACCTCGACTTCGAGCGTCGACGGGCCGCGCAGATGCGCTGTTATGGAACGAGCAAGCTGGAGAACATCCTGTTCACCCGCGGCATCGCCGATCGATGGGCCGACGACGGAATCGTGTCCGCCGCCGTCCATCCCGGCCCGGTCGCGACCAGCTTCGGGCGGGATTCGTTCTTCGTCGGCCTGTGGTATCGCACCCCGCTGAAGAAAATCGGGCTCATCACGCCCGAGAAGGGTGCCGAACCGCTGATCGCGCTGGCGAACCGCGGCGCCGACTCCGCACTCAACGGTGTGTACTTCAACCGCCACAAGGCGAACGGTCCGCAAAACCGTCAGGCGCACGACCAGAAGCTCGTCGACGGGCTCTGGGATCGGTCGGAACGGTTGGTCGGGCTCGGATGATCGGAGTCCTGCCGGACCGTCCGAGGTCCCGGCAGGGCGGAGGGAATAGCAGCGAGCAGGCCGTGGTTGAGGAGGGTGACGGTGCCGGGCCCAATGCCCCGGGTCCCACCCTTCACCGCTTCGAGCGGACTATTTGCCGAGAGGCGCACTGACCGGCCCGTCCATCACGGAAGAAGCCGCCGACCGACATCGGTCGGCGGCTTCATCTGTGCGTGCTCCGGGACGGCTCGGGTGCTCGCTGTGTGCAGACGATCCTCGACGGTCGCGACCCGCGAACTGCTTTCGATAGGCCGATGGCGAGATCGCATACGCGGCGACAAATCTCTGTCGGAGTGTGACTGCGCTGCCGAGACCGCACGCGGTGGCGATGGTGTCCATGCCCCAGTCCGTGGTCTCGAGGAGGGAACGGGCTTCGTCCATGCGGCGCTGCGTGATCCACGCGGCCGGTGTGGTGCCGGTGGCATCGCGGAAATGGCGGATGAAACTACGTTTGCTCATCTTCGCGCGGGCGGCCAGCACATCCACCGACAGCGGATGATCGAGCCGCGCCAGCGCCCAGTCGAGGACATCCCCGATCGTTGCGTCGTGTGTCGGTCGCGGGTGGGGGCGTTCGATGTACTGGGCCTGCCCTCCTTCGCGGTGCGGCGCGACGACGAGGGATCGGGCGACGCGGGCGCCTGCGGCAGAGCCGAGATGCGTGCGCACCAGATGCAGGCACGCGTCGATCGACGAGGCGGTTCCCGCGGAGGTGAGCACGTCGCCGTGATCGATGTAGAGGACCGACGCGTCGACCCGTGGGCCGGCCCGGCGCTGGGCGAGACTGTCCATGGCATTCCAGTGGGTCACGGCGTCGCGCCCGTCGAGCAGCCCGGTGTCCGCGATCGGAAAGGCGCCGAGACACAGTCCGACCAACATGGCCCCACGACGATTCGCGGCGGTGACGGTCTGCCGGAGCGCGTCGTCGATCACGGGCAGATCGACCGGCCAGGACGGGATCACCACGATGTCGGCGTCGTCGGCGCACGCGGGTCCGGCGACGTCACCGATCGGGTACCCCTCCGCGGTGCGGATCGATCCCTCGCGATCCGACCAGAGGTGCGTGGTCCAGTCGTCGGCGAGTCCGAGGCGACCGACCTCGCCGAACACCATCAACGGTGCGGCCAGATGAAACATCGTCATCCCGTCGAAGGCATAGATCGCGATTTTCATGCGGGCTCCCTCGATGGCGTGAACTCATCGAAAGTATGCATTCGTGCCACTGGTATCGCAATGGTCCGAGCCGAAGAATCGGTTCCGGAATGTCCAACACCGGTGATGTCACAGTCGCCGCGACACAAGGAGAACCGCCCGATGGTCACACCACGCCGCGCCCTCATCGTCGTCGACGTGCAGCAGGAGTACTTCGACGGACCGCTGCAGATCCAGTTTCCGCCCCGTGCGCAATCCCTCGCCAACATCGCTCGAGCCATCGACACCGCGGCCGACAGCGGGCTGCCGGTCGCGATCATCCAGCACCGGATGCCGCAGGGCGCCCCGGTCTTCGTGGAGGGGTCCGACGGATGGGCGTTGCACCCCGAGATCGAGACCCGTGTCGGACCGACGACGAAGCGGGTGCACAAGGAGTTCGGCAGTGTCTTCGCCGGCACCGACGTCGCCGCTTGGCTACGTGAGCAAGGCGCCGACACCATCACGATCGTCGGCTACATGGCGAACAACTGCGACCTCGCCACCGCGGTCGAAGCCGAGGGGCTCGGCTTCTCGGCCGAGATCCTCTCCGACGCGACCGGAGCGATCAACCTCGCGAACGAGGCCGGTGCGGTGTCGGCCGAGGTTCTCCATCAGACGCTGATGGTGTTGCTGCAGTCGAACTTCGCTGCGGTCACCACCACCGACGAGTGGATCCGGTCGGTGGCATCCGGTGACGCCGTGGAGAAGAACAACCTGGTCACCTCCGCCCTGCAGGGCCGTGACGCGGCTGCGGCCGTGGGGTGAGTCTCGGTCCATCCCGGCCGTGTCCCGCCGACAGACCCACGGCCGCGACCCTGTCGGCGTCGGGAGACCCGTCATCTCGTTGTGGTCAGTGGAAGTTCGTGTCGGTGAGGTGTTCGGACACGGTCCACAGTCGAGATGCGGCCGATTCGTCTCGCAGCGGTGACCACAGCTTCTGTTCTCCGGGCGGGCCTCCCATACTGCCGGGCCATCGAGGGCCGAAGAAGCTGCCGGACTTCGTGTTCGGCGCGGTGCAGGCGAGCACTGCCGGGAGCTTGGCGCTGTCCACGGTCCCCACGAGGATGCCTCGCCTCGACAGCATGCTGATCATTCGTCTGCCCGGCGTCGCGGAGCTGCGCGCCACCTCCGGCCGCGCGGCGAGCAGATTGGTGGGTGCAACGCCGGGGTGGGAGATGGTGCTGGTGATGCCCCAGTCTGATTCCCGGCTGCGGCGGTGGAGTTCGAGGCCGAAGAGGGCACAGGCGATCTTCGACTGGCGATAGGCGGCCATGCCGTCGTAGGTGTGTTCCCAGTTCAGGTCGTCCCAGTTGATGGAACCTCGTCGCGCCGCGACACTCGTCTGCGAGGTGACACGTGCCCGACCGGCCTTCAACAACGGCATCAGGTGCGCGGTCAGCGCGAAGTGCCCGAGATGGTTGGTCCCGAACTGCAGTTCGAAACCGTCTGCGGTGGTCATCCGGTCCGGCGGTGTCATGACGCCGGCGTTGTTGACCAGGATGTGCACCGGTGCGCCCTCGGCGCGCAGCTTGTCGCCGAGGGCGGCGATCGACGCCGACGACGAGAGGTCGAGTGCCTCGAGTGACAGCTTCGCGCGGGGGTGCCGGGTGCGAATCCTGCTCATCGCCGCCTCACCCTTGCCGGGATTGCGCACCGGCATGATCACGTCGGCGCCGGCACCGGCGAGGGCCGTCGCGATGGCGAGCCCGACGCCGTCACTGGCTCCGGTCACCACTGCGCGGCGCCTGGTCAGGTCCGGGATGGTGATGTCGTACGGCCTGGGTGGCATGGCGGCTGCTCCTTCGATCGCGGATGTGGCGTGTTGATACGAGCGTCGCGCGCGAGAGCAGCGTTATCCACGGCCTGATGATCCGTGGCTGCCGCGGTCGCCTCGGGGGAAGAATGCAGACATGATCGATCGTTCCGGCATGGCCGATTTTCTCCGTGTCCGTCGCACGGCGCTACAGCCCGAGGACGTCGGGCTGCCGCGGGGCGCGCGACGCCGCACCAGCGGACTGCGACGCGAAGAGGTTGCCGCGCTGTGTCATATGTCCGCCGACTACTACGCCCGCCTGGAACGCGAGCGAGGCCCACAGCCGTCCGAACAGATGGTGGCCTCGATCGCGCAGGGACTACATCTGTCCCGTGACGAGCGCGACCACCTGTTCCGACTGGCCGGGCATCAACCGCCACCGCACGGCGCCGACACCGACCACATCGGCCCGGGCATGATGCGGATCTTCGACCGTCTCACCGACACCCCCGCCGAGATCGTCACCGAACTGGGGGAGACGTTGCGACAGAACGATCTCGGGGTGGCACTCGTCGGGGACCTGTGCGGCTACTCCGGACCGTCACGAAGCATCGGATACCGATGGTTCACCGAACCGTCGGTACGGCTGCTCTATCCGCCCGAAGACCACGAGTTCTATTCGCGCATGTACGTTTCCGGATTGCGACGAGTGCTCGGTCTGCGCGGTCCGGCGTCAAAGGCGGCCCGCTTCGCGGAACTCCTCACCGATGAGAGCGCCGAGTTCCGGGAATTCTGGGAGCGACACGAAGTGGGCATCGTGCCGCGCGAGGTCAAGCGCTTCGTGCATCCAGAGGTCGGGCGGCTCGAGGTGAACTGCCAGATCCTGCTCGATCCGCAGCAGTCGCACTCGTTGTTGGTCTACACGGCGGTGCCGGGCAGCGAGAGTTACGAACGGATGCAGCTGCTGTCGGTCACGTGTTCCGTCCCCCATTCACTCCGATGACCTGCCCGGTGATGTAACCGGCGTCCTCCGAACACAAGAAGGCGCACGCCGCGGCGATGTCGTCGGGACGCCCCGGACGACGGACCGGAGTCCGGTCCGCATGCTCGTCGACGCTGCCACCGAGGAGTCCGTGTTCTTCCGAGGCGCGCAACATCGGGGTGTCCACGAACCCCGGAGGGATCGTGTTCACCGTGATTCCCTGCGGCCCCAACTCGAGCGCAAGGGATTTGGTAAACCCGATGAGTCCGGCCTTCGACGCGACATAGTGCGCCATGTATTGCTGGCCACTCTGCGCGCTGGACGACGAGATGTTGACGATCCGGCCCCACCCCGCATCGATCATGTCGGGCACCACCGCCTGACAGGTGAAGAACGGTCCGGACAGATTGATCGCCAGGGTGCGGTCCCACACGTCGTCGGTGATGTGCAGGAACTTCTTGAAGCCGGTGATGCCGGCGTTGTTGACCAGCACGAGTGGCGGACCGAGGGTGTCGCGGACGCGTTCCACGGCGGCCTCGACGAGGAAGCGGTCCGAGACGTCGACATCCCCGAATGCTGCTGCGGTATGACCTTTTCCGGTGATCTCCTCGACGACCTTCTTCGCCGAGTCGGCGTTGAGGTCGACGACGGCGGTCGCGAACCCTGCGGCCGCCAGCCGGTGGCATATCGCGCGCCCGATCCCCGACCCACCGCCGGTCACGATCGCTGTCGTCCCGGTCATCGTACGACCTCCTCGCCCACCAGCGAGGTTCGCAACATGAGGCGAGCCGACTGTGCCCCATAGGGCCGGGCCCGGTGGAGCATGCCGGTGTTGTCCCAGATGACGAGATCGCCCACGCGCCAACGGTGCCGGAGCACGAAACGATCCTGCGTCGACCATTCCAGCAGCCGCTCCAGCAGCGCCTTGCTCTGCTCGTCGGGCTTGCCGACGATACGCTCGGCCGTCGACCCCAGAACCATGGACTTCTTTCCGGATCCGCGTGTCCACACCAACGGGTGCTCGCGTGATGGATTGCGGTCCCAGGCCTCCCGCTCCACGGGATCGGGGTCCGGATACACCAGTAACTGTGACGCGGCGAAGCTGTGCACCACGCGCAGCCCGTCGATCTCCGCCTTCTGCCCCGGCGACAACTCCGCATACGCGGCGTAGGTGTTGGCGAACTCGGTGTCGCCACTGTCGTCGTCGGAGACCTGGCGGGCGGTCAGCACGGTCGCCTTGTCCGGCACCTCGGCGGTGGTTCCGTCGATGTGCCAGAAGAACGTCCCCTCCCGGTAGGCGGCCAGTTTGCTCTGCGATGCGTCGCGGGTGACCTTCTGGATCTCCGGATGCTCGCCGTCGCCTCCCAGCGGCAACTGCGCGACCTTGCCGAGGAGTCGGCTGAAGGCGACCAGATCATCGTCGGACACGTCGGCCTCCCGGAACACCACCACTCCGCGGCGATCCAACGCGTCCAATGCGACGTCGGCGACGTCGGGATCGACGATCTGTTTCCCGGACAGGCCGCGGATCTCGACTCCGGTCGTCGGCCCGAGTTCGGTGAGGTCATAGGCCATGGCTCACACCCCTGGTTCCACGACGGTGTCGAAGAACGCCGCGCCCGAATCGGGGATGCGCGGTTGCCGGAACACGTTGACCGGATAGGACACCATGATCAGCGAGTACATCAACCGCAACAGTCGGGTCTCGGCCTCGGGAAGCTCGGCGAGATCGAAACCGTTGAGATGTTCTATCGCCTCCTCGGCACGCGGCGCGACGACGTCGTAGAAGGCGTCGAGTGCATCGATCGACAGGGCCATGCGGGTGTCGTAGCGTTCCTGTCTCGTTTCCGAAGCCCATGCGTCGACGAAGGGCTCGAGATCGTGGAATCCTTGCGGCAGTGTCGAAGTCGTGGTCATCGGATCAGTCCTCCGTCGAATTGAGGTTCTGGTGGTTGGATACGGTGTCGCGGACGACCTTGTGGAAATTGCGGATCATCAGCTCTTGATCAGACAGGTGGAACTCCCGGTTCGCCCCGGTCGCCAGCGCGGAGTGGGTGGCCTCGACGGTGTTCGAGTCCTGCATCGCGAACTCGATGGTCGTCTGGGCGGTCATCTCCTGTGCGAGACGCTCGGCGGCATTGCGCGGTGGCGGGAAGTAGATGTCGAGTTCGTAGCTGTGTTCGTCGACGGCCTCGGGCCAGTACTGGTAGGTGATGTAGAAGTTGCGTGCCCAGATCTGTACGGAGAAGTTGGGGAACAACCAGTAGGCGTCGTTACCCCAGGAGCGGATGTTGCCCGGGTTCAGGACATCGGGCAGCGGGCCGATGTCCTGAATGTCGTCCGGGCCGAACAGCCCGGCGCGCAGCAGCTTGTAGATCCACCGCTGGTTGCGTTCGGCAGGCCCGAGTTCGCCCGGCTTGCGTGGTGGTAGCTGAGGAGGACCGGGCACCGAGTTCAGCATGTGTGAGGTGAACAGATCGTAGAAGTACGAATCCGGCGGCGGGACGAGTTTCTCGGCCTTGGAGACGTCACGGTCGATGAACCGGCCGTGCACGTACGGCGGGTGATACCACTCGAGGATCGTGTCGATCGACAGCTTCCAGTTCCCTTTGACCTTGGTCTTGTAGCCGTAGCGTTCGGTCATCTTCTCGAACGGGTAACTCTCCACCGCGGTGAACTTCTCGCCCAGGAACGAGCGCAACGGCTGCGCATGCGGATCGAAGTTGACGAAGATGAAGCCTGCCCATGTGTCGCAATGCAACTCCGGCATCCCGAGCGCACCCTTGTCGAGGTCGAAGAACTGGTCCTCGTTGGTCACGTGCTCGACCTTGCCGTCGAGCCCATACCGCCAGCCGTGGTACTTGCAGGTGAACACCTTGCAGGAGCCGGCCGACTCCTCCGCCGGATGCTCCTGCCACACCACCTTGTTGCCGCGATGAGCGCACACGTTGTGCAATGCCTTCACGGTGCCGTCGGCCTGCCGGACGATCATGATCGAGCCGAGGCCGACCAACTCACGGGTGAAATAGCTTCCGGTGCGGGTCAACTGCTCCATCCGGCCGACCTTCAGCCAGGACCTCTTGAACACAGCCTCGCGCTCTGCGCGGAAGAAGTCCTCGGACACGCAGTCGTCGTAGCTGACCGGTCCGGTGCCGAGCTCAGGGTATCTGGGGGTGAACTTGCCTTGGCCGGTGGCCAATTTCTCTTGAATTGCCATGATGTAGAACCTTTCTCGAAGTAGTGCGGTTCGACGATCCGTCAGATCACACCGTCGGCGCGCAGTTCTGCTATCTCGTCGGGGGTTCGTGCCAGCAGGGTGGTCAGGATCGACTCCGTGTCGGAGCCGAGTTCGTTTCCCAGCCAGCGGATCTCGCCAGGGGTGTCGGACATCGCGGGAATCACGCCGGGGACGGCCAGCGGCCCGATACGGGAATCGACCGTCGTGATGGTGCCGCGATGCCGGTACTGAGGGTCCTCGACGATGTCGGCGATCGAGTAGAGCGGCCCGGCCGGCACGTCCGCCTCCACACAGCGCTGCAGCACCTCACTGCGGGGTAGCGCCCCCACCCACTGCGCGACGATCGTGTTCACCTCGTCCCGTGCATCCAACCGTGCGTGCTTGGGACCGAACCGATCCGGACTCGCCAGGCCTGGGTCACCCATCGCCTTGGCAAGCCGCGCGAACATGTCGTCGTGGGAACAGGCAATCGCGACCCATCCGCCATCGGCCGCCTGGTAGTGGCTGTGCGGGGTCACGTTGACGGTATCCGCACCCATCCGTTCGCGCACGAACCCGAACTGTTGGAATGCGGGTGCCAGCTCGTCGAGCGCGCGGAAGATCGTCTCGTACAACGCCAGATCGATACACTGTCCGCGCCCGCTACGCTCTCGTGCCTGCACCGCCAACAACACGCCGATCACTCCGTACAGCCCGGTCATGTAGTCGGCCAATGACGTCGACCCCGGAGTCACCGGTGGTCCGTCGGGTTCGCCTGCCAGGTAGGCAAGACCGGAGAACGCGTGGGCGATCCGAGCGAATCCGGGTAGATCGCGATTGGGCCCGGACTGTCCGTACGCCGAGACCCGAAGCAAGATGGCCCTGGGATTGATCTGCTCGATCTCCTCGAAGGCGAACCCGAAACGTTCCAGCACACCGGGCCGGAAGTTCTCGATCACGATGTCAGTCTCCGCGATCAGTTCGCGGAGGATCTGTTGACCCCTGGTGTCGGTCAGATCCAAGGTCAACGACTTCTTGTTGCGGGCCTCGCTGAGCCAGACGAGTGTGTCTCCGCAGTCGGTTTCGGTGCCGAACCGGCGCAGGTGATCTCCGGTCCCGGGGCGCTCCACCTTGATGACCTCGGCGCCGAACTCACCGAGAACCGTCGCGCAGAACGGACCGGCGATGAACGTACCGAGGTCCAGGACTTTCAATCCGTCGAGGGCATGCACTGTCAGCCCCCGGTGGCCCGGTGGCTGCCGACCGCCTCGTCCGATCCGGACCACGGTTTGTCGTCCCAGGCACGGTCGAGCGGTTCCATTCGTCCACCCGCGGGGAAGAAGGCGCGCTGCGCATAGGTTTCGTAGCCGATACCCTGATTCATCTGGTCGAGGAAGGCGCGCTTGAGTTGGTGGGTGAACAACTGCCGGGTGTAGCGCAGCGTCAGAGGTGGCCGCTTGACCAGTTCGCGTGCCAACTCCCATGCGCGATCGAGCAATTCGTCCTTGCGATGGACCTCGGCGACCACACCCCATTCCTGCGCCTCCTGCGCGGACAGCTTCTTGCCGGTCAACAGCAGGTAGCGGCCCCGATTGTGTCCGGCGAGGAAGTTCCAGATGACGTGCTGGCCGTCGCCGGGTACCTGGCCTCGTGGGAAGTGCGACACATCCTGGAACCAGGCATCGTCGGAGGCGAGGACGATGTCGCCCATCAGCGGAACCTCGGAGTGGATGTTGCACGGGCCGTTGACCGCGCTGATCATCGGTACGTCCACGTCGAGGACGTTGAACATGAGATTGCGGTTGTACCAGGCTTTCTCGTCGAGCTTCCACAGCCCGCGCTCACCGGGCATGGCCTGGTAGATCGGTGGATCGATCGGGGAGCCATCGGGCATGAATCCCCAGTCGGCGTTGTAGTTCTCCCCAGTGCCGGTATGGATCAAGACCTTGATCTCGCGGTCGCCCGCTACGTCGGCGAATGCGTCTGCCATGTCGTCGTGTGATTTCCAGTCCCACACCAACGATCCGCCGTTGGTGTGGCACTGCATGAACAGGATGCCGTCGTCGGTGAGTTCGAACTTGTAGTTCGCATACCGATCCTTGTATTCGCTGAAACGTGACCGTTTGGCCATGAGTGTCCTCCGATGGTCGGGTCTAGAGTCCGGTGAGCCGTTCGGCAACAGGGGCGAACGACTCGAAATCGCTCTGCTGCACGGAGATGTAGTTCGCGCCGAAGATCTCCCGACGCTTGAGCAACTCGTCGGCGACAGCATCGGCGTCGCCGACCAACACGTTGGGGTGATCGGCGAGTCCGTCGACGTCGACGCGCAGGCGGCGGGCGATCCGGTCGAGAACACCGTCGACGTCGTCGATGATCCGCACGAAGAAGGGAGAACTCTCGATGTCGATGTCGGAGAAGCGATCACCGGCGGCATCTTGGATGTACTGCAGCCGGGTGATCGCCTCCTCCTGTGGCGTGCGGCCGGCGTTGTTGACGGCCGCGAACGGCACGGTGCTGATGCTGGCGATGTCGGCCTCACGCCCGGCCAACGACAACACTCGCTTGCGGCTGCCACCCACGATGATCGGTGGGTGCGGCCGCTGAACCGGAACAGGAAGGCCCGCGTAGTCGCGTGCTGTGACGTAGGTGCCGTCGACATCGAGGGGCTCACCGGTGCAGTGGGCCTTGAACAATGCAACGACTTCTTCGAGTTTGGACACCCGCTCGGGTGGTGGTGCGAAGGGCACGCCCATCGCCCGATATTCCGATTCGCTCCACCCGCAACCGATCCCGAACTCGAGACGCCCGTCCGACAACACGTCCAGTGTCGCCGCCTCCTTGATCAGGACGCCGGGAACGTGATAGTCGGTGCAGAACACGCGGCATCCGATTCGCAAGGTGGTGGTGACCGCCGCCGCGGTCGCCATCGCCGCGATCGGCGCCAGGTATTGGGGCGGCCATCCGCCGCGCTGCTGCGCGGCGCCGGCGCCGAGGTAGTGGTCGGACAGGAACAGCGTGGCGAAGCCGAGGTCTTCGACTCGCTGCGCGGTGTCGCGCCACTGTGCGGCGGTGGTCGCGGTGCTCGCCTGGACGGCGAAGCGGAATGGACGTGTCATGGCAGGGGATTCCCGTTCGGAGTGGTCGGCAGGTCAGCGGGCGACGTATCCGCCGTCGACCGGGATGGCGGTTCCGGTGATGAACGACGATTCGTCACTGGCGAGAAACAGTGCGGCAGCGGCGAGTTCGCGAGGGTCGCCCCAGCGCTTCATCGGTTGCGGTGGTACGCGGTCGGTCGGTGGCGCGGTCCGCCCGTCGGCCGGGGCACCGGCGAGCCCGGTCCAGGTCATGCCGGGGCAGATCGCGTTGACTCGGATTCCGCGGGTGGCGTAGTCGAGGGCGACGGACTTTGTCAGCTGGACAACGCCACCTTTCGCTGCCGAGTAGGCTGCGATGTCCTTCCATCCGACCAGCGCCGATGCGGATGCGGTGTTGATGATCGAACCGCCACCGGAGTCGAGCATGGCCGGGATGGCGTATTTCATTCCGAGGTACGCGCCCTTGAGATTGACCGCGATCACCGTGTCGAACGACTCCTCGTCGAGCTCCGCGAGCGGCCCACGCGGCCCGCTGAGACCGGCATTGCTGAACAGCACGTCGAGGCGGCCGAACGTGTCGACGGCCGCGTCGACCATGCCCTGCACATCACTCGAGCGCGCCACGTCGACGTGGACCGCGACGGCGTTCTCGCCGATCTCGTCGGCGGTCGCCTTCTCTTGACCGCTGATGTCGGCACAGACCACGCACGCGCCTTCGCGTGCGAAACCCAGTGCACTCGCCCGGCCGATCCCGGAACCCGCACCGGTGACGATCGCCACCTTCTGATCCAGACGGCCGGTCATCGCACGACCTCCCCCTCGGGTTGCATCAGAACGGCCTTGGCCAGGATGTTCTCTGCCAGGCGGAGATGCCCGGCATCGACGAGCTGACCGTCGTGTCCCAGCGCGCCGACGCCGTCGGTCTGGGCCGACCGGTATCCCTCCACGAGGCTGCGGGCATGATCGACCTCGGCGGGCGTCGGCGTGAAGACGGCGTTGGCGATCGGCACCTGGCTGGGGTGGATCGCCCACTTGCCGTCGAATCCGAGCATTGCGGCATGGTCGGCGTCGCGGCGATACCCTTCGGCGTCGGCATAGTCGGGGTACGGGGCGTCGATGGCGTCGACTCCGGCGGCACGAGCCGCTGCCAGCACTTGTGCACGGGCGTGATGCCAGAAGTCACCCGGGTAGCTGCCCGGCGCAGGTCGAAAGTTGCCTCCCACGCGTGCGTGCAGCGAGGCCGACAGGTCACCGACACCGAAGATCACCGCTTCGACCCGTGGACTAGACTTGGCGATCTCGGCTGCGTTGAGCAGCCCCTCGGCCTCTTCGATGAGGACTTCGAGCCCGATCGGTCGAGAGCGGCCGATCTTTCTCTCCACCTGGGTGACCAGGACATCAACCCACCACACGTCCTGTGCGGAACGGGCTTTCGGCACGATGATCACGTCCAGGGCATCGCCGGCACCGCTGATCACCTCGATCAGATCGTCGTGACACCAGGGGGTGTCCAGGCCGTTGATCCGGATGGCGCGTGTGGTCCGGCCCCAGTCCAGCTCGGTGAAGGCATGTACCGCGATACCGCGAGCGGTCTCCTTCATCGAGGGGGCGCACGCGTCCTCGAGGTCCAGGAACACGAGATCCGCGTCGGAGCGCGCCGCGGCGGCGCACATCGATGCGTTGCTGGCCGGAGTGGCCAGTTCGGAGCGTCGCGCTCGAGTCATCGGCTGCCCCGGTCCGTCGCTGCGACTGGTGTTGTGCGACTGCCTGACGCAGCGGTGGCGTCGACGGTGCGGTAACGCGGTGCGGTCATCCGAGCCGGTCCTCTCGTAAGGGATGAATCATGCTGAGATGCAAGGACAGTGCGATCTTTCGCACGAGATCTCGCGCTTGGGGCGGTGGCGGTGGGCAGACCGTCAACAGGAGAGTGTTAGTCATATGTTTAACACCGGTTGCAACTTGTGGTCAAGATCCGGCCGAGTGTCCGCATCGCTCTAGTCGCTGTGAACTGGGAGTATGGAGAAATGCCGGGCGTGACGAGACGCGGTGTTAGGCGATCGATCAAATCAGTCGAGCTTTTCGCTTCGTGTGGTGGGTTCGTACCTCCGTGCGCGGGGTTTGGCCTCGATACGCACGCTCGGCTTGCGCCTCGCGGGCTACTCGGCCGGCAAGGGGGCCTGCTTGGCCGGCAAGGAGGGCTGCTCGGCTGGCATGGGGCCGACTCGGCTCGCATGGTGCGTGCTTGGCCGGCAAGGGGGCTGCTCGGCTGGAATGGGGGCCTGCTTGGCGGCGTGGGGCCTGCTCGGCAGGGATGGGGGCGTGCTTGGCCGGTGTGGGGGCCTGCCGGGGAGGTACGAGCCCACGACGAGGTGACAGCGATTGTATGGCCGCCGGTCAGGCGATGACGGACGCGAGCGCCTTGCGTTCCAGGAACTCCTCGAGCCCGGCCTCGCCCATCTCTCGGCCGATTCCGGACTGCTTGTAGCCGCCGAACGGGACGTCGGGATGAAAGTAGTTGCCGCCGTTGATGCTGAACGTGCCGGTACGGATTCTGCGGGCCACCGCGGTGGCCCGTTCCTCGTCTGCGCCGAACACCGCCCCGGACAGGCCGTATGCGGAGTTGTTGGCGATGTGCACCGCGTCGTCCACGTCGTCGTAGGGGATTACGGCTAGCACAGGGCCGAACACCTCGTCCTGGGCGATCTCGCTGTCGGGATGCACCCCGGCGAGCAGAGTCGGCCGATAGAAGAAGCCGGGGTCGACCTTCTCGCCTCCGGTCACCAGGGTGGCGCCTGCGGCGACCGCGCGTTGGACCATCCCGTGGACCTTGTCGCGTTGCTTCTCGCTGATCAACGGCCCCATATAGGTCTTTCGCTCGCGGGGATCGCCGAGACGAACGCGCGCCATGCTCGCGGCCACCACTTCCACGATGGCGTCGTGGTCGGCGCGGGGCACGAGGAGTCGAGAGTTCAGCGCACAGGCCTGGCCCGCGTGCATCGTGATGCCGAAGGCCGCATACGGGCCGATCGTCGCGTAGTCGGCGTCGTCGAGCACGATCGCGGCCGACTTGCCACCCAACTCGAGGAAGACCCGCTTGAGCGTGTCCCCGGCGGCCGTCATGATCTTGCGGCCCACCACGCTCGAGCCGGTGAAGGTGACGACATCGACGTCCGGATGGGTCGTCATCACCTCGCCGACAGCGGTGTTCGACGATGACAGGACATTGACAACGCCCGCTGGGATGTCGGTGTGCTCGGCGATCAACTCGGCGATGGCCAGTGTCACCAGCGGAGCTTCCGGTGCGGCCTTGAGGACCACCGTGCATCCTGCTGCCAAGGCCGGCGCCAGCTTTGCCAGGGCAAGCTGATTGGGGAAGTTGTAGGCGACGATCGCCGACACCACGCCGGCCGGTTCCTTCTCGACCCAGCGTCGGTGCTGTTGACCGAGGTAGTCGACCGCCCCGAGTTCCTCGGTGAAGTCGTAGGTCTTCAGCAGGTCGGCGTAGTACCGCACGATCCCGAGCGGTCCTTCGAGCTGCCCTTCCTTGGTCAACGCGACCGTGGCGCCGACCTCCGAGATCGTCAGTTCACGAAGTTCCTCCAGATGGTCGAGCAAGACCTGGTGCAGTTGGTCCAGACACCGTCGGCGCAGCGAGACATCTGTTGCCCAGCTTGTGGTCTCGAACGCATGACGTGCCGCCGCGATGGCGGCTTCGGCGTCGTGGACCGAAGCGTCCGGGGCGTAGCCGAAGACCTCGCCGGTGGCCGGGTTCAGGGATGGATATGTGTCCTCGGCCCCGACCAAGTGCCCGCCGATGAGCAGGTGCTGGTCGACGATCTTGCCGGGCGCTGCCGTTTGTTCAGCAGATGACATTGGCTTTCTCCTTGTGTGGACAACGGGGCGACTCGACGACGGGGTAGAGGGAGCGTCGTCGGCCGCGTTTCTCGTGCGATGAATTGGGCAGTGCTGCTGGATGATTCGCGCATCGGCGGCGAAGGGTTCGGATCTCCCGGATGTCGGGACGGCAACTGGTGGGTTGTCGAGAACTACCGACCGACTCCCGGTTTTAAACGATCGCCTAATGATAGGCTGCATCCATGACTAGCACCGGAATGATCTGGGCGTCAAGGGCTCGTTGGCTCCGGGGGGCGGTGTGACTGCGCCTCGCAAGCGGCGACGCTCCGGCGACACCGAGACGCGAGACCTGCTGATCGAGGCGACCGGCGACATCATGCTCGACGAGGGCTACGCGGCCGCGACCACACGTCGCGTCGCCGCGAAGGCGGGGGTCAACGCGGCTCTGGTCTACTACTACTTCCCGACCCTCGACGACCTGTTCATCGCGGTCCTCCGGCGAGGTGCGGAGGCCAACCTCGAACGACAGCGCAAGGCCCTGACGTCGGAGACGCCGATGCGGGCCCTGTGGGAGGTGGCCACCGAGCCGCGCGGGGCCGGGCTGCTGATGGAGTTCATGGCGCTGGCGAACCATCGCAAGGAGATCCGCGCCGAGCTCGCGGAGTATGCGCAGCGGTACCGGGAGAGTCAGCTGGCGGCGCTCAGTGTGATCCTGCGTGGTCGCGGTATCAACCTCGACGCGCTGCCGCCGACGCTGATGTCACTCATGATCACCAGCCTGGGTGCGACGTTGGCCAACGAGTCGACCCTGGGTATCTCACTCGGGCACCCGGAACTGGTCGATCTCGCCGAGGACTTCGTGCAGATCTTCGAGGGGCAGCCGTGGTCGCGGGACTTAGGGCTGGGCGGTTCGGACAAGGGGTGACGGCGGCCGACTGAATCGCCTCATTCGCCTGATACAAAGAAACAACAATTGTAACATTGATCCATCGCATGGTCGGCCGACGTCGTGTCCGGTCGGCGCGTGCAGCCCCACGCAATCGCCGTGATCGGAGGACGGGTGAACAAGGAATTGCTGTATCAGGGCCTGGAGTTGTCGGCGGACGACGACAACGGGCTGACCACGTCGTTCTATGGTCGGCTGTTCGCCGACCACCCCGAGGTCCGTCCGCTGTTCGGTCCGGATATCCGTTCGCAGGCAACGATGTTGCAGGAAGCGATCATCGCCGTCCTCGAGCACCTCGACGACCCCGGCTGGCTGACGTCGCATCTCGGAACCCTGGGCGCCCGGCACGCCGACTACGGTGTGACGCCGCAGATGTACGGATGGGTGGCATCGACACTGGTGGCCACCATGACCGAACGTGGCGGCGATCAGTGGACCGCCGAGATGACCGAGGCATGGGAAGAGGCGCTCGGTGCGGTGGCGCAGCTCATGCTGGCCGGATATCCGGAGGATGTGAAGGCCTGAGTCGGGCATTCCGCCCGGCTCGCCGACCCCGAGGACTACCCCAGCACTCGGCCGATCACCTCTGCCAATCGGAGCGGTGCGTCACTCTGCACCGAGTGCCCCGCGTCGGCCACCGAGACGAGTTCGGTTGCTGCTGAACGATTTCGGAACCGCGCGATATCGTCGTCGGTGGTGAACGGAGACCGGGCACCGCGCACCAGGGTCATCGGAGCGGTGGAGTTCTCGAGATCCTCCCAGAGCGGGTGCTGCAACGGCGCCTCGCGGAGGCGGTCATAGCGCCACACCCACTTGCCGTCGTCGCGCTGCCTGGTGTTGTGGATGACACCCCGCCGGATCGATGCGGGCGAGCGGTGCGGCGCGGCCTGCTGGGTCAGTTCGACGACCTCGTCGAGCGTCGCGAACTCCTGCGGTCCGCTCATCAACGCCACGGTGCCCCGAGCCTGGCGTTCGAGTTCGGCTGCGAGGCGAGGAGATTCGGGAGTCACGTCCACCAGGACAGCGGCCGGGACGAGGTCGGGGAAGGCGGCGGCCAGACGAATCGTGGTGAGGCCGCCGAGCGACATACCGACCACGAGCTCGGCATCCGGGGCGAGTTCGACGATCACCGGCGCGATGGTCTCGGCGTTGGTGATCGGGCCGTAGTCGCGGTCGGCACGCCACGACGAATGACCATGTCCGGGAAGGTCGATCGCCAGTGCGGGCACCCCGAGCGCGAGCAGAACACTGTCCCAGGTGTGGGCGTTCTGTCCGCCGCCGTGCAGGAACACCGCTCGTGGGGGCTGCGTTCCCCACGCTAGGGCGCTGACCACCTGATCGCCGACTGTCGTGTCCACACGGCGCACAGCGGGAACTGCGATCGCCTGCCCCAACTCCGCGGCGTTCTCCTCCAGGAGGGCGAACTCGTCCATGCGCGTCAGCCTATCGGCAGGCGATTGTCGTGACCACCGCGCCGAACGCGTTGCTCAGGCGGTCGATTCCGGTCCCGCGTGGTACTCCTCGTCGGTGACCGGCGCGAGCCAGTGCACCACGGCGTGCTCGTCGTCGCCCTCGTTGATGGCCAGGTGCACCATCAATCGATTCGGGGCGGCGCCATGCCAGTGCTCTTCGTCGGCCTCGAACAGCACCCGATCACCGGGACGGATCACCTCGACGGGACCGCCGCGCCGCTGGCACAGACCGACACCTTCGGTCACGAACACGGTCTGGCTCAACGGGTGACGATGCCAATGGGTCCGAGCACCGGGCATGAAATGCACCAGGCTGGCCTGCATCCGTGACGGTGGCGGTGACGCCGCGACCGAGTCGATGTACACGTCGCCGGTGAACCAGTCGGCAGGCCCCTTGGCTGTGTCGATGGAACTGCGGGTGATCTGCATGATGCCTCCTCGATCAGATCGGGTGGGTCGAGTGTCGAATCAGGTGGTGAGCAAGACCTTCACGGCCCGGCGCTCGTCCATCGCTCGATAACCTTCGGCAGCGTCTTCGAGGGGGAGGGTGAGGTCGAAGACCTGCCCCGGATCGATCACACGGTCGGTGATGAGTCGGATGAGCTCCGGAAGGAAACGGCGAACAGGCGCCGGTCCACCGTGGAGGTGTACGGCCGAGAAGAACAATTCATCGCCCGGCAGTTCGACGTCGTGGGAGACGCCCACGTATCCGACATGCCCGCCGGGGCGGGTCGAGCCGATGGCCTGCATCATCGACTGCTGGGTGCCGACGGCCTCGATGACCGAATGTGCACCCAGCCCATCGGTCAGCTCCTTGATCCGGGCCACGCCCGCATCGCCACGTTCCTCAACGATGTCGGTGGCGCCGAACTCGCGGGCCAGCGCCTGCCGGTCGGCGTGACGGCTCATCGCGATGATCCGTTCGGCTCCGAGCTGCTTGGCGGCGAGAACCCCCAACAGGCCGACCGCCCCGTCGCCGACCACGGCGACCGTCTTGCCGGGCCCGACCTCGGCGGCCACGGCCGCGAACCACCCGGTGCCGAGAACGTCCGACGCGGCGAGCAACGACGGGACGAGCTCGGGCGCGGGTTCGCCCGGGACCGCCACCAAGGTGCCGTCGGCGTGCGGGACTCGGGCGCGCTCGGCCTGGGTGCCGATGCCGCCCATCGGGACCGCATGCACGCAGCGAGATTGGTATCCGGCCTGGCAGATCTCGCACGTGTTGTCGGAGGCGAAGAACGACCCGACCACGAAGTCGCCGGGCGCGACCGTCGTGACGGCGTCGCCGACCTGCTCGACGACGCCCACGTATTCGTGGCCCATCGGGGCGTCCTTGACCTCGTCATCGCCCCGATAGGGCCACAGGTCGGACCCGCAGATGCACGCGGCGGTGACCCGGATGACCGCATCGGTCGGTTCGACGATGGTCGGGTCTTCACGGTCGACGACCCGGACGTCCCCGGGTGCATGCAAGACGACGCCACGCATCGGCTGCCTCCTCGTTGGTTGGGTTGGATGGATCCAGCACACCACTGTTGCGATGTCTTTGGGAGGTTCTGTCAAAAGGGGTATCCGCAGTGCCTCCCTGTGGGCCGTCGGCGTGGTTACCGTGGTGAGCATGGACAACCGGGCAGATGTGCGTGAGTTCCTCACATCGCGGCGCGCTCGGATCACGCCCGATCAGGTCGGCCTGCCCGCGGGGACCAATCGGCGAGTCAGCGGTCTGCGCCGCTCCGAGGTCGCCGCGCTTGCCGGGGTGAGTGTGGAGTACTACACCCGGCTGGAACGAGGTGCGATCAGCGGGGCGTCGCCGGAGGTGCTCGACAGTCTCGCGCGCGCCTTGCTTCTCGATGATGCAGAGCGAGCACACCTCTTCGATCTCGCCCACGCCGCAAGCCCGGTCGGCCGCCCACCCCGACGGCGCAATCCCAAGAGTTGGACCCCGCACCAGAGTCTGCAGTGGGTGCTCGACGCGGTGGTCGCCGGTCCGGCGTTCGTCCGGAACGGACGGATGGACATCCTGGCTGCGAACGCGCTCGCGCGCGCCTTCTACATGGACGTCTACGACATGCCGTGTCGGCCGCCGAACATCGCGCGGTTCACGTTCCTCGACGAACGCGCGTATGACTTCTTCCCTGACTGGGACATGTTCGCCGATGTGACCGTGTCGATCCTGCGGACCGAGGCCGGCCGCGACCCGCACAACAAGGACCTGCACGATCTGATCGGCGAGCTGTCCACGCGTAGTGAGGATTTCCGGAGGCGGTGGGGTGCACACGACGTGCGACACCATGGCACCGGGTTCAAGACCTTCCGTCACTCGGTCGTCGGAGAGCTGACCCTCGCATTCGAAGGGTTGGAGATGGCGGCCGAGCCGGGACTGACGCTCACCTTGTATGCCGCAGAACCGGGTTCGCCGTCGGAGGAGCGCCTGAGATTGTTGGCCTCGTGGGCGGCCTCGCACGAGAACGAACTCGCTCCGGCAACGACGACACAGGCCGACCACGAGTCGAAACCCCGCTGACGTCCGGCGATCTCGTGACCCAGGCCGTTCGTCGATCCGGGCGAGGACAGGCGGACAACTGTTCGCCGCGGATGGACACGCAGATACGGACAAGGCAGATACGGAAAGGGAGAGACGACATGATTCTCGACGAAACGTACACATTGTCGAACGGGGTGCAGATACCGAAGCTGGGCCTGGGAACCTGGTTCATCGACGACGACAAGGTGGCGCAGGCGGTTGGGGACGCCGTCGCGATCGGCTATCGCAACATCGACACGGCGCAGGCGTACGGCAACGAACGCGGTGTCGGCGAGGGTGTGCGGGCCGGTGGTGTGTCGCGCGACGAGTTGTTCGTGTCCAGCAAGCTCGCCGCCGAGATCAAGACCTACGACGGCGCGGTGGCCGCGATCGACGGCTCACTCGACGCGCTGGGACTCGACCACATCGACCTGATGTTGATCCACAGTCCGCAGCCCTGGAACGACTTTCGCGGCGGTGACTATGCCGACGGCAATCGCGCGGCGTGGCAGGCGCTGGAAGAGGCGTACGCAGCGGGCAAGCTGCGATCGATCGGGGTCTCCAATTTCCAGCAGCAGGATGTGGAGAACATCCTCGGATCGTGCACGGTCGCGCCGCAGGTGAACCAGTTGCTGGTGCATGCGGGCAACACCCCGACCGAACTGCTCGACTACTGCCGCGGCAAAGACATCCTCGTGGAGGCGTACTCGCCGATCGCACACGGTGAGATACTTGCCAACCCGGACATCGCAGCGATGGCCGATCGATACGGCGTCTCCGTCCCGCAGCTGTGCATTCGCTACACCCTGCAACTCGGGACGGTGTCGCTGCCGAAGACGGCCAACCCGGATCACATGCGTGGCAATGCCGCCGTCGACTTCGCCATCACCGACGAGGACATGGCTGCGCTCAGGAACCTGCAAGATCGAGATTACGGTGGCAGCAGCGCCTTTCCCGTTTACAGCGGGAGATGACAAGTCTCCCTGGTAACAACGAGTATCGTCTGCCGACCTCTCTTCGGACGGTGACGATCTTCGGACGGCGACGACACGGGGACCTGGCCGGCGTCATCGGCGACTGTGATCGAGTCGGGTCCACAGAAAGCCGATCGGAACGCAATAGAGCACTGCGATCACAGCGCCGATGACGACAGGACCGGTTGCGCCCAAGCGGGATTGGATGGCCATCCCGGCCATACCCGATCCGATTGCGGTTCCCAAGTTGAACGATGACGTCGTCAGCGCCGACGCCAACGTCGGTGTGTCACCGGCGAACCGCACCGCCATCGCCACCAGAACCGGATTCGTCGACATCCCGAAGAGTCCCAACAGAGTGACGAGGACGACGGTGATCAGCGGCAGATGTGAGAGTAGGCCGAGCGCGACGAGTACCAGAGTGGTCATCGCAGCGGCCACGGACAGAACTCGTAACGGGTAGACGCTTCCGACCCGTCCGCCGACATAAGAGCCGACGCACGCGCCCGCGCCGTACGCGACGAGTACCAGTGGAACGGCGGACTCGCGCAAGCCTGAATTGTTCATCAGCAACGGGGCGATGTAGCTGTAGACCGACAACGACGACCCGCAGACCACCGCACATCCCGCGAGTACGTACCAGATCCGTGGGTCACGCAGTGACGCAACTTCTTTGCGCACGGTCGATTGGGCCCTGTCGCCAGGATCGCCGGGGACGAGGCGTGCGACGGCCAATGCGGCGATGCCCGCAGACGCCGCCAGGATCCAGAACGGGCCACGCCAGCCGATGATCTGACCGGCGAACGCGCCGAGAGGTACTCCGAGCACATTGGCCAGCATTCCTCCGCCCAACACGATGCCCAGTGCGCGCGGCGTTGCAGAGGGGCCCACAGTGCGGCTGGCAACCACGGCCGCAACTGCCCAGAAGCCTCCGGTCGCCAGGGCGGTGATGAATCGGGCGGCCAAGACCATATCGATCCGAGTTGCTGTTGCGAGCACGACATGGCCGACCGCGAAGACTCCGAGTGAGGCGACCAAGGTCGTCCGGGGTGAGACCCGCACCGTGGCGAGAGCCATCAGAGGTGTGCCGACGATCATCCCCACTGCGAACACCGTGATCATCAATCCGGCGCGGGCAACCGTGATGCGCAGGTCGTCGGCGATCTGCGGCAACAGACCCGCGACGATGAATTCGGTCGTTCCCATCAGGAATGTGCCCAGCGCGAGCACATGAATCAGGGGTGGGAAGCCGGTGTGATCGACGGACCGGCTCGAACGGGTGCTCGTGACCGACATGTGGTGCCCCTCCAGTGCTCGGACCTGCAACGCTTCGATGCCACGCAACCAGATTCGACGTGTCGGAGGGAGTCCCGGTGGAGAGGGGTACGCGCGGGGACTCCCTGCCCTGCGGTCACTCGGGTCCGTGTATCCACAGTTCCCAGAGCCGTCCGAATCACCGTTCTCGCTCGGGAGAACACCCCTCTCGCGCCATAATGGGGGTCATGCGCTCGCGCGACAAGATTGTTGAAGCCACTCTGGGGTTGATCGCGGATGCCGGATTCTCCGCGGTCAACATCGCTGCCGTTGCCGACCGCGCCGGGGTCTCCCGGCAGACGGTCTATTCGAACTTCGGCACTCGCGAGGACATGGTGGCGGAGTCGCTGACGAGTGTCATGGTGACGGTGACCGACATGATCCACGAACGCCTGAACCCGATCACCGAAGCGTCGGACTATCTGGTCGAATTCATCGTGATCGCGCGATCGATGATGCGCGACAACCCGTTTCTCTCGGCATTGATGACGGCCCAGGAGCATCACCCGCTGTTCGACACCGGGGCGAGCGAGCGAACGATGGTGGTCGCGCGGGAGCTGTTGGCGCCGATCGTCGAACTCGACCCCCGTCTCGCGCCACACCTCGACGAGATCGTCGAGGTTGCCGCGTTCGTCGGGATGTCGTTGATCGTGTTCGGCGACAGCGGGAGGACCGACGCCGAGCTGCGGGTCGTCCTCGACCATTGGATTCGCCCTGCGATGTCGGCGTTCACCGCGGACGCCGCCACGCGCGTCGTCCTTGATGGCGTGCACGGCGAGTGACCAGGGCGTCCCGCCACCCCTGACCCGCGTCCCTACGGCAGCGCGTTGTCGGCGCCCATCGTTCACCATCTCGACGTCGATCAGAAAACTGGACACTTGACCAGAGATGTGTCAAGATTCCGCGGGGAGTGATCCAGAACACTGTGACGGCTCGATGTGCTCGCCGTCCCGAGTGGAGGGGTGGACGATGCGCCGACTGAAGAAAGCCTGCCGGTGTATCGCGTGTGCTCGTCCTGACGGGTGGCGCATGTGGGTTCGTCCGGAGGAGCTCCAGCGCGGCATGCGCGTCTTGGTCGATGTCGGAATTGCGTTGTGACCCATGCTTATTGCCGGGATCGGGGCTCGGTTTGACCATGTAGCGCTCCTGATGCGCTGCGCTCGACCGCGGACCCGTGACCGATCACATGACGGGAAGTGTGAGAACTTATGCATCTGAAGACGATTGATGTGTGCGGCCGTTGGCCCATCGGGGGCGCGTACGACCCGACGTTCGGCCTCGCGGCACGGTGAACCCGGCGGCATCTCGGATGGACACGGCGTCGAAACCGGTCTCTGGGCGGGGGATCGTCTGGGATCGGCCGGTCGATTTCTCTCGCAACCACCGATGGCGATGTCCGAGTGGGCATCTCACGGTCCTCACGCAGGACGAGTTCGTCGGATGTGTCGACGACGGCGAGATGGTGCGCTGTCGGCCGTGCGGTGGATATGAGTTGACCGAACGCGACATCATCCCCGACGACGACTCGGCGGCGGCCGGTGATGTCGCCGGATTCGCTTGGTACCAGGTCAGTTCGAGTGCTGCCTGGCCGACGTTGTCTGGTGCCCGGCAGCGTCGCGGGGCCAGGGGCCGCTCGTCGGAGCAATCCACGCCATCGGGGCCCGCCGTCGTGCCGGTCGTGTCGGTGGGCACCTATGAGTGGGCGATCGAGCGTCTCCTGCGGCAGATGCGCATCGGCCGACTCTGCTCACGCCAGTATTACCTGCACCGCGTCACGGTGGCGTTGCTCCCGTCCGAGATTGCTTCGGGTGTGTGCAACGAGGCGGCCGACGGCGTTCACGAGGCCGGTTACGACAGGCTGCACCACGGGGAGTGTCAGGCGCTCCGCTATGTCACGACCTACGATGCGCCGGGCAGTGTCGCGTTGTCGATCGTGTCGTCGGCGATCGAGACGATTCAGTCGATACCCTTGCCGAGCAGCGATTTCGCGGCGGGGCTTCCTGACTCGCTACGGCGCCGCGTGAGCGTGTCCGGCGCTCCCGCCACGTCGGGCCGATCCGAGTCCGTGACGTCCACCCTGGATGCCGAAGACCTCGATGCGATGCTGGCGCAACGGCACCTGTCAAGCGTCGGGGCACGTGTCGTCGACGCCTTCGACGACGCGATGACCGCGGTGCGTGACCGCGCGGAAAGTGCTGCTGCATATCGCGATACGTACCGAACCTACGCCACTGTGCTGACCGGGGCCGATGAACTCATCGCCCGTCTGCGCAGGTGTCCCGGCCGCGATCCGATCGCGTGGCCCTGCCGTTCGGATTCCGACAACAGCGTCCGGAATAGGCGTTCTCGCACCACCTCATGAAGTGGCAACGCACGCAAGATCTTCCGACTGCGTACCAGGTGACAGGCGCGATGTCCCGCAGAGGATCATCCGATCATCTCCCCGAAGCTCGCGGATCTGTCACTGTAGAAGTGAGCCGAGTGAAGGGAAGTGATGATCATGCCGGTCGACACACCGATCGTGGCCGCGGTGGACGGGTCGGAGCATGCGCTGGCGGCGGTACGGTGGGCAGCGAGCGCCGCGGCACGGGAGAAGTGTCCGCTGCTCGTCATGAGTGCCGTTTCGCCCCTGCATCCCTCGTTCAGTCTGGCTGCGGTTTCGTTGGAGCAGTCGATAGTCGACGCCGACCATGCGTTCGCCGAAGCCGCGCTCGACAATGCCGCGGCAATCGCCGAGGAGACGGCTCCGGGTGTCACGGTCACGCGACAGGTGGTCGTCGGCAAACCGTCGTTGGCGCTGCGCGAGCTGTCCAGTCGCGCACGCACCGTCGTGGTCGGACGTCGTGGTCTCGGCGGGGTCAGCGGACTGTTGCTGGGCTCGGTGAGCACCGACATCACCGCGAATGCGGATTGCCCGGTCGTGGTGGTCTCCGGCGAGACGCCGAGCCGCGGTCCGGTCGTGGTGGGCGTCGACGGATCACCGGTCTCCACCGCGGCCATTGCCGCAGCATTCGAGCAGGCATCCCTGCTCGGCACGACGATCACCGCGGTGCATGCATACGGCGGATTCTCCAGCACGGCCTTCTTCGGTGAGGGCGAGAAGGTGCTGCGCGAGATCCATGACGGTGCGGTCGCATCGCTCGGGTCGCAACTGGCAGGCCATCGCACCGACTATCCCGATGTGACCGTGGATGCCGTCGTGACCGCCGAGTCCCCGTCGGAGAAGCTCTCCGCGTTGTCGGCAGACGCGCAGTTGATCGTGCTCGGCAGTCGCGGTCGGGGCGGATTCCGCGGCCTGATGTTGGGCTCCACCAGCCAGGCCGTCCTGCACGTGGCAACCTGCCCGGTCATGGTCGTGCACAGTTCCTGATCGCTTGTCCCGGGCGTCGGTTCGCGTCGCCCGTCACGACAACGTTGCCGTCCATCGAGGTGGACGTGGCTGACGTTCGGTGACGGCCTGCGCCAGCGCATCGCGAAATGCCCGGACCGCGGGGTGCCCGGAACGACCGGCGCGCACGGCCGCGTAGAGGGTGCGATGTGGATCGGCGGGTAATCCGATCAGCTGCGCATCATGCAGATGGTCGCCCGCGATGAGCGCAGGAATGAACGCGACGGCATGTCCGGTCAGCACCAGATGCGCGTGCAGCAGGGGGTCCGGCCCCTCGAATCGCACCTGCGGCTCGAACCCGGCGTTGCGGCAGACCGCGCGTGCCCAGTCGCCGCTGGCGCTCCCGGGAGGGTCCAGCGCCCACGGCGCGGAGGCCAGTTCGGCGACACTCGATGGGCGTCGGGCCCACGGGCCGTGTGACGGAACGGCCAGATGCAGGGGGTCGGGAACCAGATCGGCTCGATCGGCGCCGTGGCGTACCGGATCGGGAAGACCCGGATACTCCTCGCCGAGGATCAGGTCGAACTGTTGGGACAGGAGTCCGCGGAATGCGCTGTCGACGTCGCGTTGGGTGATCTCGACCTGCAGAGCCGAATGTTCCGTCTCCAGCACGGTGAGCACGGCAGGCGCGATCTCCAGCACCACGGTCTGGAACGACGCGACCCGGAGGGTGCCCCGCACGCTCGGTTGTGCGGCCGCCAGGTCGGCCTCGGCCTTCTCGAGCTGGGTGAGCACGAGTTCGGTGTGTGCGACCAAGGTCTGCGCCTCATCGGTGAGACGTACGCGCCGTCCCACGTGTTCGAGCAGTCGCACTCCGGTCTCGCGTTCGAGTTGTGACAACTGCTGCGAGATCGCCGACGGCGTGTACGACAAGGCCTCGGCCACCTGCGCGAGCGTCCCGCGTAGATGCAGTTCACGCAGGATGCGCAGTCGGGTCACGTTCAGCACGGATCTCCCAGGCACAGATCAGTTAGTAGGACTGATCATATATCGGAAAAAAGATTCACTGGACTGATGGCATCAGTCGCTCGATCCTGGATGGATGCGTCTGCCCGTCCGCTCTGCAACTGCCACGGGACCCGCGGTCATGATGATCCTGGGTTCGTGCGTGTCCCTGCAGTTCGGCGCGGCGCTGGCAGTACATCTCTTCCCGACGATGGGCGCCTGGGGCGTGACCTCCCTTCGTCTCGGCTTCGCCGCGCTGATCATGGTCGTCGCGGTACGGCCACGTGTGCTGCGCTGGACGTGGCGGCAGTGGCGTGCCGTCCTGGTCTTCGCCGTCGCCCTCGCCGGCATGAACGGCTCGTTCTACTGCGCGATCGAGCGACTGCCGCTGGGAGCGGCCGTCGCGATCGAGTTCCTCGGACCGTTGTTGCTGGCGGCGGTCGGGTCGCGGCGGGTGATCGACCTCGGGTGGGTTGCCCTCGCGCTGGGCGGCATCGGGCTCCTCGGCATCGAGAGCGTCGCGCAGGCAGAGTCGTCGCTGGATCCGCTCGGGGTCGTTTTCGCGCTCATCGCCGGGTCGTTCTGGATCCTGTACATCCTCGCCAGCGCCCGGGTCGGCCAATCGGTTCCCGGGGCCGGCGGACTCGCCATGGCGCTGGTGATCTCGGCGCTGCTCGTGATGCCGATGGGCGTTCCGGGGGTGCTGCGGGGATTGGACGATCCGCTGATGCTGGGGCTGGCGCTGGGCACCGCGGTGTTGTCGTCGGTCATCCCGTACACACTCGAACTGGCTGCGCTGCGACGCCTGCCGCGCAACGTGTTCGGGATCTTGCTCAGCCTGGAACCCATGGTCGCGGCGCTGGCCGGATGGATACTCCTGCACCAGTCGACGGGACCGCTGCGGTTGGCGGCCATCGCGTTGGTGATCATGGCGAGCATCGGGACCATCATGACCGCATCCGACAATCGGGAGCCGACTCCCGAACCGGTTGACCGGATTCCCGAGCGACGCGAGCCCGCACGGGCACAATGACTTCCATGATCCGCATCGCCACCCTCGGGACGAGCACCATCACCCGCCTGTTCATCGAGGCCGCAGTGGATGTCCCGACGGTGGCGGTGACCACGGCCTATTCACGCGACGCCGAGCGCGCCGCGCAGTTCGCCGGCGAGACCGGGCTGTCGTCGTCGACGTGTGATCTCGATCGGCTGCTGTCGTCGGCGGAGATCGACGCGGTGTACATCGCGTCCCCGAATGGAGTCCACGCCCGGCAGGCGCGGCAGGTGATCGACGCAGGCAAGCACGTGTTGATCGAGAAACCGGCGGTACCGACCGTCGGTGAGTTCGTCGATCTGATCTCGGCGGCGACGAACGCCGGTGTCGTCGTGCTGGAGGCGATGCGCAACCGCTACGACCCGGCACTGACGGCGATCGCCGATCTCCTGCCCGAGCTGGGAGTACTGCGCCGTGCTTCGCTGTCCTACTGCCAACGGTCGGCGCGCTACGACAAGGTGCTGGCCGGTGAGCGCGTGAACATCTTCGATCCCGCACTGGCCGGCGGATCGCTGCTGGACCTCGGCGTGTACCCGATCGCGGCCATGATCCATCTGTTCGGCGAACCCGACCGTGTCGTCGGGGCGGGTATCCCGATCACCGGCGGTGCCGACGGCGCCGGGGCCGCGCTGGCCGTCTACGACGGCATGGTCGTCGACCTGTCGTACTCCAAGATCACCGCGTCCGACCGTGTCGACGAGATCCAGGGTGAGTCGGGCACGTTGACGTTCGATCATGTCGCTGAACCCGGATTGGCCCGGCTGCGCCTGCTCGACGGCAGCGTCACCGACCACTCGTTCGCCGGACCGCGCAACAACATGGTGCACGAGATCCGACGATTCGCGAGTCTGGTCGAGGGCACTGCCGACGTGGCGACCGATCACGCGGAAACCGTCGCGACGCTGCGGGTCGTCGAGCAGCTGAGAACCGCCGGCTGATCTCGCGCCGACCGGCTCTCGCTCCACGTCGCCGATGTCGGCGCGCATTGCGACGAGCTGTGCGGGTGCTCGACCACCAGGTCACCGCGATTGATCGACGATCACGATCAAACGACGGAAATCCTGTCCTTAACGTGAATCAATCCGGGTCCTACCATCGGAATCCGGTCGGCGCCCCAGCGCCGCACACGTGTACCCGACGGGACGAGGAGTTCCATGTCCACGCCCGAATCCGTGGCAGACGCCGACGAGGACTCGTCCCCGCAAGGCCGGAACCCGATCGTCGAGCGACCGCACACCCCGTTGCTGCGACCGCGCGAGGTCATGCGCGACTTCGGCGGGACCTACGTCGTCAACGGCATCGTCGGGTTGATCTTCTCCGCGTCCGGGCCGGTCGCAGTGATCCTGGCGGCCGGATCGGCGGGCCACCTCAGCGCCGCCCAGCTGTCGTCGTGGATCTTCGGGGTGTTCGTCCTCAACGGCATCCTCACGATCGTCACCAGCTGGGCGTATCGCATGCCGCTGGCCTTCGCATGGACGATCCCGGGCACCGTGCTCGTCGGTGCCTCACTGAAGCACCTGTCGTGGGCGGAGGTGGTCGGTGCCTTCTTGGTCACCGGTGCGCTCATCCTGCTCGTCGGGGCCACGGGGCGGGTCCGAAATGTCATGGCCGCCTTGCCGACACCGATCGTCATGGCGATGGTGGCCGGGGTGTTCCTGCAATTCGGCGTGGACGTGGTGAAGTCGGTCGGCACCGATCCCGCGGTGGCGGTGCCGATCGTGGTGGTGTTCTTCCTCCTGCAGGGGCACACCGCGGTGGCGCGGTGGATGCCGCCGATCATCGGGGCGGTTCTCGCCGGGGCCGTCGCGGTGGCGATCACCGGCGGCTTCCATCTCGGTGACGACGGCTCGGGTTGGGTCGCGACGCCGGTGATGCAGGCCCCCGAGTTCAGCACGCGGGCGCTGCTGGAACTGGTCATCCCACTCGCGGTGACGGTGATCGTGGTGCAGAACGGGCAGGGCACCGCCGTGCTGAACGCCGCCGGGCATCGGCCTCCGGTGAATGTGGTGACCATGGTGTGCGGCGTGTGGTCGATGGCGGCGTCGGCGGTCGGTGCCATCTCGAGTTGCCTGGCCGGCCCCACCAACGCGTTGCTGGTCGCGGGTGGGGAGCGCAGGCGTCAGTACACCGCCGCGCTCACCTTCGGTGTGCTCGCCATCGGTGTCGGTCTGTTCGCACCGCTCTTCGTCGACCTGATGCTCGCGATGCCGGCCGCATTCATCGCCACCGTCGGCGGGTTGGCCTTGCTCGGGGCACTGCAGAACTCCTTCCGGTCGGCGTTCGGGTCGGGTTTCACCATGGGTGCCCTCGTCACGTTCCTGGTGTCGATCTCCGGACTGACCTTCCTGAACATCGGGGCGGCCTTCTGGGGTCTGATCGCCGGGCTCGCGGTGTCCTGGCTGCTGGAACGCGACGATTTCCGCGCGGCACGCCAGGAGTGACTCTCCGACGCTCACGGTGACCTCCCGGTCGGTTAGGTTGGGGGTGCCGGAGGGAGGGTGCGTGGGTGAGTCGACCGAGCCGCCGCCGCTGAGCACAGCCTTCCTGCTGATGGCGGTCGGCAGGCAAGTGCGCGAGCGAATCGAGCGTGACCTCGCATCGGAAGGGATTGCGCTGCGCCATGTCTCGGCGTTGGGGCACTTGTCGCGCAATCCCGGCATGTCCTACAGCGAACTGGCCCGCCGCGCGTCGGTGACGCCCCAGAGTATGCAGGCGACTCTGCGGAAGCTCGAGGCTCGCGGTGCGATCGAACACGACGGCGAGTCGGGCCGGGGGCGAACGGCGCGGCTGTCGGTCACCGCCGAGGGACGTCGACTACTCGCGCTCGGCACGGCCGCCATCTCCGCGGCCGACGAGCATGTCGAGGCAGCGCTCGACGGCAGGCTCGGCGCCCGACCGGGATTGTCGCTGTTGGAGGTGCTCCGTCGCCTCGATCACGACGACTCCTGATTCTTGGTGCCCTCCAACGGGCCGCCTGCCGCACGCCAGTCAATGAGCCCCTTGGTCATGTTGCGGGCGTCGAACCCGAACTCGATGAGCAGGTTGGCGGCTCCGGCCGACCGTAGTCCGCCGGTGCAGAACGTGATCAGCAACCTGTCGTCGGGCAACTCGGTGCACCGATCGGGCAGTTGTTCGAGTGGGATGTGCACGGCTCCGGGAATGCGATTGCGCTTCCATTCGAAGTCGCGTCGCACATCCACGACCAGAGCGTCGTCGTCGCGAACCAGGCGCATTGCCTCGTCGGCGCCGACCGCGGGGGCGTGACGTAAATAGTGCCGGATGCCCATGCCGAGGCCCCTCTCCGAGAGTTTCAGTCACACTGTAACTGGTGCCGGTCGGCGCGGATGAGTGGGTGGGCCGAAACACCGCACCGGTCATCGCTGACCGTTAGGCTGTGCCGCATGCATTGCGTGGTCGTGGGTGGGGGACTGGCCGGTCTGGCGTCGGCGGTGTGGCTGGCCGAAGCGGGACATCAGGTGACGATCTTGGAACGTCGGGGATCACTCGGTGGGCGGACGATCGCGATGCCGGTGGCGGCCGTCGACGACGTCCCCGACAACGGTCAACACGTCTTCGCCAGCGGGTATCAGCACCTGATGCGGTATCTGGAGAGTGTTGGCACGCGCGAACAGGTCTGCTTCCCGGGACATATGACGGTGCGCATGCCCGGCGGCGCCACTCGACGGTCGGCGTTCGGCGGCCTCACCGGGGTGCGGGCGGCGCTCGGAGACCTGCCCGGTGTGCATGGTCTCGACAGATTCCGCACCGCGCGAGCGCAGGCGACGCTCATCCGACAGGCGCTGCGTCAGCCGGCATGGCTCGACGACATCACCGCAGACGAATGGTTCCGGCGCATCGGCATGCCGCAGTCGGCCCGGGATGCGTTGTGGGACGGCATCGTCATCGGATTGACCGGCGACAAACCGGAGATCTCATCGGCCAAGGTGCCCGCGGACCTGCTCGTCACCGGAGTGCGCCGGGCCCGCGAGACACGCACGCCGATCTCGATCGGCTATCCCACCGTCGACCTGGACACGCTGTTCATCGAGGGCGCGGAGAAGATGTTCGCGGACAACGGGGTTCAGGTGCGTCATCGCGCGGTCGTCTCGTCGGTGGACGTGACCGAAGGCCGGGTCGTCGGCGTCACCCTCGCCGATGGCGAACGAGTCGCGGCCGACGCGGTCGTCTGCGCTGTCCCGGTGTGGAGTGTGCAGGGGCTCCTGGATCAGGTGCCGGGGCACGAGCAGATCTATGCCGCCGTCGAGGCGCTCACCCCGGTGCCGATCGTCAGCGTCAACCTCTATCTCGATCGGGACATCGGCATGGCCGACTGGGGCGAAATCCTCTACGGCGGTGAAGGTGTGCTGGAACAGGTCTGGGATCGGCAGCGGATGCACGGCCGTGACGCGTCCCGCCACCACCTGTACTCGACGACGGTGTCGGCTGCCTACGAGCTCACCCACAAGTCCAACGTGGAGATCACCGACATCCAGATGGCGATGTTGGGCAAGTACTTTCCCGCGGCACGCGACGCCGAGGTGATCCACAGTCACGTGGTGCGGATGCCGAAATCCACGTTCGCGCAACGACCCGGTACGGCAGGTATCCGACCGGACCAGCGCACCGCTGTCCGCGGGCTGGCCCTCGCGGGCGACTGGACGCGCACCGATTGGACCACCACGATGGAGGGCGCGTGCCAGAGTGCGGCGCGGGCAGTCGAGGTGGTCCTGGAGCACGCCCGGGCCGGCGCGCCGGACTGATGGTGGGCCGGGTCAGGCGACGAAGTCGTCCCAGTTGGTGGCGAGGTAGTCGATGAACTTCGGTCCGACCGATTCCGAACGCAGGTGGTCGGCCGAAACCGGTTGTGGCACAGCTCGGTAGTCGGCGTCTGCGATCACCCGGCGGGCGAAGTCGTGATGCAGGATGCCTGCGGTGCCGATGAGGACGAAATCGGCGCCACGGTCGAGACAGTCACGTGCACCGGCGGCGTCGAGGATCTTGCCGGCCACACCCACCCGAGTGGTACCTCGCGGCAGATCCATGAAGTGGTCGATGAGCCTGCGTCCGCGGTGGACCTCCTCGTAGGGTTCCTTGAACGCATCCCACAGCGAGAGGTCGAGATAGTCGAGGTCGCCCGCGGCGAGCACCTGGCCGGCGAGCGCGCGCGCCTCGTCGAGGACGATGCCGTACCGCTCCGGGGACAGTCGCAAGCCGAGCTGGAACTCGGGCCCGGTGGCGGCGCGGATGCCCGACACGATCTCGTGGACGATGCGGAACCGGTTGTCCGCGGAGCCGCCGTAGCGGTCGGTGCGGTGATTGTGACGGGCATCGAGGAACTGCGCGACCAGGTAACCGTGCGCTCCGTGGATCTCGGCACCGTCGAAACCGGCCTGTTCGGCGCGCACCGCGGCCGCGACGAAATCGCGCACGACACTCTCGACCTCGTCGGTGGTCAATGCGGTGGCGCCCTTGGCCGGGTCGTCCCACGGGGCCACGACCGGCCGCCCGGACAGGCTCGTGTCGGCACGTCGTCCACCATGCTGGAGCTGAATCGACGAGACGCTGCCGCCCGCCCGCAGGCCATCGGCCAGTTTGGTCAGGCCCGGCAAGTGCGCGTCGTCGAAGATGCCGAGCTGGCCGGGGAACGCCTGGCCGGCCTGACTGACGTGCGCCGCGCAGGTCATGACCATCGCGAAGTCGCCCTCGGCACGGCGTACGAGCCATTCGTACTCGTCGTCGTGCAGGGTGCCGTCGGGGTTGCTCTGCAGGTTGGTCATCGGTGCGAGGGCGACTCGGTTGGCCCAGGTGGGGCCGTGCGTGAGCGACAACGATGACGACAGATCGGGCATGTCCGAATTCACCTCTGTGACGTTCTCCGGTGTGTCACCGGCTCACCTCGTGTCTATCACCCCGGGGGTCGGCGGCGTCGAGCGAGGGCCGTTGCCGGCGCCGGGCGCGGGATCCGGCACGAAGGGCGCCGGTCTGGTTCGCAGTGCGCGGAACACCTCGGTTCTGTCAATCCACCTTCGTTGCGTCCAAGGGTGGATTGCGGTGGCCGAGGTGAACGTGCGGCGGTCGTCAACCTGCTGCGGTGGCGACCTCGTCGACGAGACCCCAGGCGAGCGCCTGCTGCGCGTCGAGGGTGGTGCCGGTGACGAACAGGTGCAGCGCACGCCACCGTCCGATGCGCCGAGGAACGCTGACCGTTCCGCCCGCTCCGGGGATCAACCCCATCGACACCTCGGGCAATCGCAGCGCGGTGTCCGGGGCGGCGACGACCCGACCGGCGAAGGCCGGGATCTCGATACCCGCGCCGACACAATGACCGTGCAGGTGCACCTCCATCCGTCCGGACAGGGCCGCGACGAGGCGCCCGGCGCCGCCGCGGGTGCGGATCAGGTGCGCGGTGGTGGTGTCGGGGGCGTGACCGAACTCGTCGAGGTCTCCGCCCGCGCAGAACGACGTACCCGCACCGTCGAGAACGATCCGGGCGACCGTGTCGTCGAGCATCGGGAGCCGCAGCGCCTCGACCAGCCCGTCACGTAGTGCGGTGCCGTAGGCGTTACGCCGTTCTGGTCGGTTGAGCGTGACGGTCAGGGTGTCGCCGTCGCGCCGGGACAGTACCGGCTCGGCCGCAGGCGGAGGCGGCAGCGGACGCCCCAGTGCACGACGGTCGGCGAGCCAGTGCTGGAACTCCGCGCCACCCTGCAACGTGGAGTAGGCCAGTGACTCGACGTCGATCGCCGACGGGACATCCAGCGGTTCGGCCACCCGAACCACCTGTGCCGCAACCAGAGAGGACTGGGGGCAGGCGGCAACGGCGGTCCGGAAAGCGTCGAGCGCCGACGTGACGTCGGCGACCGGGACCGCGACGCGCGGAGCGGTCGTGTGGCTCGGGACGTACGTCAGATCCAACGCGGTCATCAGCTCGGCCACGGCGGGAGAGACCGGTCGGACGGCGCGTCCGACCACGATGCGGTCGAGAGCCGGTACCCCGGCGACGGCAGCGGGTACGTCGGTGTCGTCGGCGCCGTCGAGATCGACGACGACCACCGGATCAGCCGAATACTCCAGGACATCGCGCACCACGGTGCTTGCTGCGCCGTGCGCCAGGTCGGACACGGTGATCGTCGCTGATGTCATCTCCGCCAATCCGTGGGAATTCCGGGCCCAATGTAGCATCACCCCAATGTCGGCCCAGGTCATCGTCATCCGACGTGCGGAACTGCCTGAAGGCATCCGTGACGTCGAGATCCGCGATGGCCGGGTGGCCGCGGTGGCGCCTGATCTGCCGGCTGCGGGGGCCGAGGTCGTCGACGGGGCGGGTGCGGCGCTGCTGCCCGGACTGCACGACCATCATCTGCATCTGCACGCGATGGCGGCCGCCGCGGGGTCGGTGTCGTGTGGCCCGCCCGAGGTCCACACCGCGGACGAGTTGGGATCAGCGCTGCGCGGAGCTGTCGGAGACAGCTGGATCCGAGGTGTCGGATACGTCGAAACGGTTGCCGGACTGCTCGATTCGAACGGTATCGATCGATACGTCCGGGAGCGTCCGGTGCGCCTGCAGCATCGCAGCGGTGCCCTGTGGTTCCTCAACTCGCGCGCCGCGGAGCTCGTCGGCCTGGCCGGCGCCGACCATCCGGGTATCGAACGCGACGGCCGGGGTGCGCCGACGGGGCGGCTGTGGCGTGCCGACGACTGGTTGCGCACGAGACTGCCCGATCGCAGCCCACCCGATCTGGGGCTGATCGGAGACCGACTCGCCCGATTCGGCATCACCGGTGTCACGGATGCGACCCCGGATCTGTCGCCTACCTCGCTGCGGTCGTTGGTCGAGGCCCACGTCGACGGCGCGTTACCGCAATGTCTTCACCTGCTCGGCGCACCCGCCGACGATCGGGACGATCGTCCGCACGGCATCACGGTGGGGCCGTACAAGATCGTGCTGGCCGACTCGGATCTCCCCGATTACCAACAGCTTCGGGCCACGGTCCACACCGTCCACGAACAGGGCCGAGCGGTGGCCGTCCACTGTGTCAGCAGGATCGGTTTGTTGCTGCTGCTCGCGGTGTTCGACGACATCGGCTCGATACCCGGTGACCGGATCGAACACGGCGCGGTGATCCCCGACGAATCGCTCGACCGGATCCGGGGGCTGGGTGTCTGCGTCGTGACCCAGCCCGGCTTCATCGCGCACCGCGGTGACGACTACCTGCAACGCGTCGACCCATCGGATGTGCCGTACCTGTATCGGTGTCGATCGTTGATGGACAACGACATTCCCGTCGCCCTGTCGAGCGACGCCCCGTACGGGCCGGCCGACCCGTGGGCGGTGATAGCGGCGGCGAGGTGGCGACGCGCGCCGGACGGGCGGATCGTCGGGGCCGACGAGCGCATCTCGTCTGCCCGAGCGTTGGACCGTTACCTGACGACCCCGCAGCAACCCGGGGGTGTTGTTCGTGCCGTTCGGGTGGGGGAGCCCGCCGACCTGGTGCTGCTGGATCGTCCGCGTGCCGAGATGCTCGACGATCCGTCGTCGGACATGGTGCGGTGCACGATGATTCGGGGTCGCGTGGCGTTTGATCGCTGACGGTGTCGTGTTGGTTTCGATGCGCCTCGGGCTCGCAGGCTCGCTCGTGGCTACTCAACCGGCGGTGGTTGGCGGGGTCGGCTAATCGACCGTCGGGGCCGGTTTTCGGTTGCGTCCGTAGACGAATCGGCCGACCTGAACGTAGGAGAGTCGATCGGCGAGGCGCGAGCTGATGCGGCGCGCCCCGCCGAAGAAATGGGCGTCCTTGCCGATCACGACGCGCGAGCGCCCCTTCATCGTGGCCTCGACCATCCGGTGGGCTGCCTTCTCCGGTTTCATCGCGAACCCCTTGGCGAGCGCTTCCGGCGTGCCCAACGTCTGGGAACTGTTGCGCACCAGATCGGTCCACACCGTCCCGGGTATCACCGTCGTCACCGTCACCGACGACGAGCCGCGCAGATCCTGTGTGAGACCGTAGCTGAACAGCGCCACCGCGGCTTTGGACGCGCCGTAGATCGCCGCGCCCGGATACGGCACCATCGCCGACAGACTCGAGGTGTTCATGATCACGGCTTCGGGTCGAGCCTCGAGGAGCGGGAGAAAGGCGCGGGTCATCGCGACGGTGCCGAAGAAGTTCACCCGCATGATCTGCTCGATGCGGGCGTCGGTGACACCCGCCACGGTTTCGAACTCCTGTGAGATCCCGGCGATGTTGAACAGCCCGTCGACGCGGCCGTGCGCGGCGGTGACCTCGTCCGGAAAAGCATCCACCGCCGCGGTGTCGGCGATGTCGAGGACGTGCGGCGAGAATCGTTCCGGGTCGGCCGATCGCGACCGTGTAGTTGCCAGGCCGTCGGGATCTCGATCCACGCCCGCGACGATGCCGCCGCGGGCGACGAGTTCGAGCGCGACCCGTCGGCCGATCCCGTTGCCCGCTCCGGTCACCACGAAGACATTGCCTGCGATCTGCACGTGTGCGGCGCTCCTCCCCTGTGGCCGGTGCCCACCACCGAGCCTGTCCGTTCATCTGACCACGGCCGGTTTCGCCGTCGTCGCCCGCCCGACCCACAACGCGTCGATCGCCGACGAACTGCCGTCGTGACAGGTCTCGCGCGATAGTCTGGACGTGCACCGACACCGTTTCTCCGGTGCGATCGAGGGCAGCCGAATGGCCGATTACGATCCGCAGGCGACGCAACGTGATGTCGCTCCCGACGTCACGGCAGAACTCGTCGCCGCGGGCTTCGACGATCCGGTCCTCATCGGCCGAGGTGGGTTCGGCGCCGTCTACCGCTGTCTTCAGCCTGCGCTCGATCGGACTGTCGCGGTGAAGGTCATGACCGATCACCTCGACGACGAGAGTCTCGAACGATTCATGCGGGAGCAGCGTGCGATGGGGCGGCTGTCCGGGCATCCGAACATCGTCAACATCCTCGAGGTCGGCGCCACGCCGGAGGGATGCCCGTTCATCGTCATGCCCTATCACCCGCACGACTCCCTCGACGTGCGTATCCGCAAACACGGCCCGCTCGACTGGCGTGACGTGTTGCGGCTGGGCATCAAGATGTCCGGTGCGTTGGAGACCGCCCACCGGTCGGGGACCCTGCATCGAGATGTCAAGCCCGGCAACATCCTGCTGACCGAGTACGGCGAACCGCAGCTCACCGACTTCGGCATCGCCCGGATCGTCGGCGGATTCGAGACCGGCGCCGACATGGTCACCGGATCTCCCGCGTTCACCGCACCCGAACTGCTGTCGGGTTCGGCGCCGACCGTGTCCTCCGACATCTACGGTCTCGGCGCAACCCTGTTCTGCGCACTCACCGGCCACGCGGCGTTCGAACGACGCAGCGGCGAACAGGTCGTCGCACAGTTCCTGCGGATCGCGAGCGAGCCGGTCCCGGATCTGCGGGGCGCGGGCGTCCCGACCGTCGTGTCCAGCGCGGTCGAACATGCGATGGCCAGGGAGCCGGACGCCCGCCCCGGCAGTGCTGTCGACTACGGGGAGGAGTTGCGCGAGATCGAACGGCAGATGGGATGCGGTGTCGACGACATGGCGCTGCCGGTCGCATCGACGAAGGATCCGCTCACCGGAGGCGTTCCACGCGGGACCTCGGCCCCTGTCATCACGGCCCCGCCGATCCCGGCAACGAGATTCCGACCTCCCCTGCGCCCCCGAGCACAGGTGCCCCGCGAACAGATCCTGGCAACTCTACGGGCGGCCGAGCGGCGACGGCTGATCCTGATCCACGCCCCGGCCGGCTACGGCAAGACCACCGTCGCCGTCCAGTGGGGCGAGGAACTCGCCGACGCGGGGGTGACGGTCGCCTGGCTGTCGATCGCCGACGACGACAACAATCTCGCCTGGTTGCTCGGCCATGTGGTCGAAGCGATCCGCCGCAGCGCCCCCGAGGTCACCGGCGACCTGGCCGAGGTGCTCGAACAGCATGGTGACAAGGCCGAACAATACGTACTGACCACCCTCATCGACGCCATCCACGAACGTGGCGAGCGAGTGGTGCTGTTCGTCGACGACTGGCACCTCGTCACCGATTCCGCCGCCATCGGTGCGATGGAGTACCTCCTCGATCACGGGTGTCATCACCTCCAGATCGTGATCACCAGCAGATCACGAGGTGGGCTACCCGTGAGCCGGATGCGGGTGAGCGACGAACTCGTCGAGATCGATGTTGCCGGACTGTGTTTCGACGCCGACGAGGCCAAGTCGTTTCTGCTCGATGTGGCCGGGCTCGAACTGCGCGGCAGTGAGATCACCGAACTGTGGCACTCCACCGATGGCTGGGCGGCCGCACTGCAATTGGCGTGCCTGTCGCTGCGGGAGTCCGACAAGCCTGCCGAACTGATCAGTCACATCTCCGGACGGCACCACGCCATCGGCGACTTTCTCGCCGAGAACGTACTCGGTGCTCTGCAACCCGACCTGTTGGACTTTCTGCTGACCATCTCACTGCCCGAACGGATCTGTGCCGGACTGGCGGAGACACTCAGCGGCGAACCCCGTGCACAAGAGCGCCTCGAGGATGTGGAGACGCGAGATCTCTTCTTGCGCAGGACCGATCCGGACGGCGACTGGTTCCGGTTCCATCCGCTTTTCGTCGAATTCCTGCGCCGCAGACTCGAACGCGACCACCCCGACCGTGTGGCCGGCCTCCATCGCGCGGCATCGACCTGGTTCGCTGCGCACGAAATGCTCGGCGACGCCGTGTCCCACGCCCTGGCCGCCGACGACACGGATCGCGCCGTCGCGCTGGTGGAGGCCGACGGCAGATCGCTCGTAGAGCATTCGCAGATGACCGCGCTGCTGGGGCTGGTCGACAAACTTCCTCCGTCGGCGGTCGCGTCGAGCCCGCGAATCCAGCTCTGGCTCGCCTGGGCGAATGTGCTGCTGCACCGGATCGATCAGGCTCACGCCGCCTTGCGGCGGGTGGACGCGGCCTTGTCGGCTGCGCCGGTGCAGGGAGACGACGATATCGACATCAAAGCCGAAGCCGATGTGGCACAGGCATGTACACAGGCGATCATCGACCAGTACGACGGCGTCGACGAACTGGTCGAGGCCTGCCTGTGGCGGCCAGACGCGTTGCCGCCCTTCGTCGTGTCGGCCGCAGCGAATGTCGCGTCACTGGCGGCGACGGCCCGCTTCGACTTCGACGCCGCCCACCACTGGCAGGAGTGGGCACATCCGTATCACCAACGGAATTCGGGCTCGTACTCGGTGATGTACGGTGCCGCGATCGACGGCCTGGCCTCGTTCGAGCAACTCGACCTGGACCGGGCCGAGCGTTGTTTCCGGATGGCGGTCGGTGTGTCTGGGCGAACCGGTTCCGGACACACGCAGCCCGCCCGCCTGGCGAGTGCACTGTTCGCCGAATTACTTTATGAGCGTGGAGATCTCGCGGAGGCGACCCGGCTGCTGGAGGAGAGTTTCAAAATCGATGCCGAGGAGGGCATCACCGACATGATCAAGGCGCGATTCCTGATCAGCGCGCGATTGGCGCAGATGCGGGGTGATCCGGAAGGTGCGGCGTCTCATCTCGACGATGCGGTAGACCTCGCCGAACGCCTCACCGCCCCGCGCCTGCGCGCCCACGTCGAGGTCGAACAAGCGACCTTGGGGCTCCCCACCCGACGCCCGCTGCAGCGGCGCGTCGAGTTCATCCAGCGTCTGCGGACACCGTCGGGAAATGCGGCTCGGATCGCGCAACTCCACGAGGAGGTGTCGATCCGATTGCTGCTCAAGGAATCCGGTGGCGACGACGCGGATCGGGAGCTCGTGGGCGACACCGCATGCCGCTGGGCGCAAGAATGGAGCGACAGGCTCGCCGACAACCGTCGTCCACGAGCTCGGCTGCGTGCCGACCGTCTGCTGGCCACCTGCTTGGCCACCGTGGGGCGGACCGGCGACGCCAAACGGCACGCCGTGTCCGTCCTCACCCGGTGTGCTGCCGCCGGGATGGTGCGGTATCCCGTCGACGGCGGCGCGATGTTCCGGTCGGTGGTCTCCGGGGTCCGCGACGATCTCGGCTCGGACCCGTCGGCGCCCGAGTTCGCCGGACTGTCAATCGATTACCTGAACACGGTGCTCCGGGTTCCGGACTGACCCGAAGCCCCTGTCCACCGGTGGTCAGGCCCCGGCGCCCACGGGCTCGGGTGTCGACGCCTCGACTTTCGACGGTCCCTGGGTGCGCGAGCGCGGGATGAGCGTCGCGACCAGCAGGGCCACGAGCGAGACACCCGCGCCGATGACGAGGCTGACGCGGAAGCCTGCTTCCGATGCCATCTCGTGTCCACCGAGGGAAATGGTCATCTGCGCGAGCACGGCACCGATGACAGCCGCGCCGATGGAGGTTCCCAGCGAACGCATCAGGGTGTTGAAGCCGTTCGCGGCAGCGGTCTCGCTGATCGGCACCGATCCCATGATCAGGGCGGGCATCGCGCCGTAGGCCAGTCCGACGCCGCTGTTGATCACCATGAGCGCCACCATGACTCCCCACGCGCTGCCGAACAGCACCTGCGCCAGCGCGTATCCGGCGACCAGCACGATGACACCGCAGATGAGAGTGAACTTGGGACCTCGTGCGTCGGTGAGCTTGCCGCCCAACGGTGACACCACCATCATCATCAGGCCGCCGGGCAGCATCCACAGGCCCGCCGCCAGCATGGACTGTCCGAGACCGTAGCCGGTCGCCTCGGGCAACTGCAGCAGCTGTGGAAAGACGAGCATGCTCGCGTACATGCCGACACCGACGAAGATCGATGCGATGTTGGTGGTGGCCACGCGCGGTCGGGCCGTGGTGCGCAGGTCGATCAGCGGATCACGCGTACGGAGTTCCCAGAGGCCCCAGACGAGCAGGGCGGCCACGGCGCCGACGAACAACCCGATGATGGTGCCGGAGGTCCAGCCCCAGTCGGCGCCCTTGGAGACGGCGAGCAGCAGACACACCAGGCCGATGCCGAGCAGCACCGCGCCGGGGGCGTCGAAGCGTTGACCCCGGGCGGCCGGTTTGACGTCGGGAACCAGGGCCCAGATCATGCCGCCGATGATCACGGCGAGCACCGCGGAACCCCAGAACAGCACACGCCAGCTGGCGTACTCGGCAATGGCCGCTGCGATCGGAAGGCCAAGGCCGCCACCGATTCCCATGGACGCACTGACCAGGGCGATGGACGATGCGAGCTTGTGCTGCGGAACTGCGTCGCGCAACAGGGCGATGCCCAGCGGCACCATGCCCATGCCCAGGCCCTGAAGACCTCGGCCGACGATCATCGGTATCACGGTCGACGACAATGCGCAGACGACCGAACCGATGGCGAGCGGGACGGCGCAGGCAAGCAGCACCCGCTTCTTGCCGATCAGGTCGCCGAGACGGCCGGTGACCGGGACACAGACCGCCGCGACGAGAAGCGTCACCGTGATGACCCAGTTCGAGTTGGACGCGGTGGTGTCGAGGATGTTGGGCAGATCGGGTAGTAGCGGTGTGACCAGCGTCTGCATGATGGCCGCGACCGTGCCGGCCAGTGCCAGGGTCGCGATCACGCCGGTCGACCGCGAGTCCGACTGGGGTGAATCCGACTGGGGTGAGTCCATGGTGGAGCAGCTCCTTGATGTGGAGGTCGGTGAGATGCGGTTTCGTCGGTGTTCGGTCCGAGGGCGTGGACGACGGTGTGGCCACCCGGGGACTTAAGTAAACAGCTGACGACTTGACCACGATAGGCTCGCTCCAGGGGTAAGTCAACGAGTGATGACTTGTTCGTGGTGGACGTCACTGTGAGGCCGTCGAGGCATCGAGACCGGCCGAGTCCGGGCACACGATGGCCTAGGCTTGTCCAACAGTCGTGTACCTCGGTGGAAGGCAGGCCATGGCCAGCGCGTCCGAACATGCGTCCGGACCCCGACGTCGCAATGCGGCCGCCACCCGCGAGGCGCTCCTGCAGGCGACCCGCACGCTTCTCGCCGAACACGGCGCGCAGGTCACCACTCGTGACATCGCGGCCGAAGTCGGTGTCAACCAAGCACTCATCAACCGTTATTTCGGGTCCAAAGAGCAGCTTTTCGTCGAGGCGGTCCGAACCACGCCGTCGCCGGTCATCGATCTCATCGCCGACGGTGCCGTCGAATCGCTGCCCGAAGGGATACTGCACGCGGTGCTCGAGGCCGGCGGGTCCGGCGGTGGTGGGGTGGCGATGCTGGCCGGGGTCGTCGACAACGACACGATCACCGAAGTGGTCCGCGACACGGTCGAGAAGACTTTCACGCGGGGGTTGGCAGAGCGGCTCGACGGTCCGCACGCGGAATTGCGCGCCGAACTGGTCAATGCCCTCGTCGTGGGCATTTCGCTGATGCGCCAGCGGATCGGCAGCCCTGCATTGGCGGCTGCCGATCTCGACGAGATAGCCGGTTATGTCGGCCGGATGACCGAACCGCTGTTGAAGGGCTGACGTCCGCGATCCGGAGCCGGTGCCGACAATGCCTGGTACATCGGTGAACCCGCGTCGTCGCAGCCCGATCATGTGGTGTACGCGCGAGATTCGTTCGGGCAGGTCACGCCGATGACCTGCAGGTGAGTCGCCGATGGTGTGACGGATCGAGGTCGGACGGGCGGGATGGGCAACGATTTGGGTTCTGACGTGGGCATATTGTTGCGGGTTCCGCCCATCGGCCGTGGGGCGGTGACGGGTTGTCTAATGTGATTCGAAGTGGATCAGAGGCCCCGACCGCCGGCGCCGGTGTGATTCGCGCAGTAGTCGCCGACGAGAACTGCTCCGCGTGACGGAGCGCGTCCGCGATGGAAAGGCTCAGCTTGACTTCTTCTCCGGGCAACACGATCGAACCTGCAGAAAAACCCCCACCACGGGCAACCGCGATCCGCGCCGAACATGTCTACAAGGTGTTCGGACGTCGCGAGTCGGAGGTGGTGCGGCGGCTCGAGGCAGGGGCTGACGCCGAGGAGGTCAAGGCGCTCGGCACCGCCGCCGTCATCGACGCGAGCTTCGAGGTCGCCGCAGGTGAGATCTTCGTCGTGATGGGCCTGTCCGGGTCCGGTAAGTCGACACTGATCCGCACGCTCAACGGGTTGTGGAAGCCGTCGGCGGGCAGCGTGTACATCGGCGACGACGACATCACCACCATGTCGGACAAGGCGTTACGCGAAGTGCGCCGTGAGCACGTCTCGATGGTGTTCCAGCACTTCGCACTTCTGCCGCACCGGACGGTGCGTGAGAACGCGGCATACGCCCTCAAAGAGAAGGGGATCGACAAGAAGACCCGCCTCGAGCGCGCCGACACCTGGCTCGACACCGTCGGCCTGCGCGGTTGGGGCGATCGGTATCCCGGTGAGCTGTCGGGCGGTATGCAGCAGCGCGTCGGATTGGCCAGGGCGCTGGCGGCCGAGACCGACATCCTCCTGATGGACGAGGCGTTCTCCGCCCTCGACCCGCTCATTCGTCGCGAGATGCAGGATCAACTCATCGAACTGCAATCGACGCTGGGCAAGACCATCGTCTTCATCACTCACGATCTCAACGAAGCGATGTACGTCGGCGACCGGATCGCCGTGATGCGATCCGGGCGGATCGTCCAGATCGGTACTGCCTCAGACATTCTCACCGATCCGGCCAACGACTATGTCGCCAAGTTCACCGCCGAGGTCGACCGTTCCCGCGTCCTCACCGCAGGTTCGGTGATGGAACGACCGTCGGCGGTCGTCACGGTGACGTCCGGGCCGCGCGCTGCCGTCGAGGAAATGCGTCGTAACCAGGTGTCCGGTGTCCTGGTGGTGGATCGGGAACGGCGCCTTCGTGGATATGTCACCGACGACGACGCCGTAGCCGCGGTGAAATCCGGCGCCGACGACCTGTCGGCGCTGGTGCGCACCGATGACCTGACGTCGGTCACCGCGTCGACCCCGGTCGCCGAGTTGTTCGCTCCGGCCGCCGAATCCCCGGTACCACTGGTGGTGGTCGGCGATGACGACAGGCTGCGTGGCGTCATCCCGCGCGTCGGTCTGCTGGCGTCGATGGCGCCCAAACATGCAGGCGACGACGACGCGGGCGGCGAAGAATCCGCCGAGGTCGACCAGCCGAACACTGCCGAGGACGGTGAGACCGCCCGATGAGCGACTTCGATTTCCTCAACCCTCGCATCAATTTCGGCGAGTGGGTCGAGAGCGTCTTCGACTGGTTGACCGTCCATGCCGCATGGCTCTTCGACTTCATCAAGACCGTCATCACCGGCTTCTACGACGCGTTGAACAATGTCCTGTCGTCGCCGCCGTACTACGTGATGATGCTGGTGTTCGCCGCGCTCGCACTGTTGGCGGGCGGTCTGCGACACGGATGGAAACTGGCGCTGTTCGCGATCATCGGCTTCTATCTCATCCGCGCATTCGACCAGTGGAACAACGCGATGAGCACCATCGCGTTGGTGCTGGTCTCGGTGATCATCGCGCTCGTCGTCGCGATCCCGATCGGCATCCTGGCTGCGAAGAGTCGCGTTGTGTCGATGATCGTGCGTCCCATCCTCGACCTGATGCAGACGCTGCCCGGACTGGTCTACCTGGTCCCGGTCATCATCGTGTTCAGTATCGGGCCGACCCCGGGTGTGGTGTCCACGATCATCTTCGCGATGCCACCCGGAATCCGATTGACCGAGTTGGCGATCCGTCAGGTCGATCCCGAAGTCGTCGAGGCCGGACAAGCATTCGGGTCCAGCCCGGGACGTATCCTGCGGCAGATCCAGATACCGCTCGCGATGCCGACCATCATGGCCGGCGTCAACCAGGTCATCATGCTGGCACTGTCCATGGTCGTCATCGCCGGATTCGCAGGCGCGGGTGGTCTGGGCGGCCAGGTGAATCAGTCGTTGCAGACGCTCGACCTGGCCCTGGGGGCCGAGGCCGGGCTCTGCGTGGTGATCATCGCGGTGTATCTGGATCGTCTCAGTTCCGCGATCGGCAACCGTGGCCGAGTCGGCGCGATGCAGCGGTGATGTCGTGTCAAACAAGTGGATTCGAAGTAACCCGAGGAAAGAAGGATCGACGATGAAGCGGAAGCTGGGAGTCATCGCGGCTGCGTTGACCGCCGGTGCGCTGGTGTTGAGTGCATGCGGTGCGTCCAACTCCAACTCCGGTGGCGGTGGAGAAGAAACGGGCAGCAGCAACGATCTGGCGAGCAAGTACGCGACATGCTCGTTGACCGACGGGGTCGGTGCGTCGAGCGAGAAGTCGGTCGGTGACAAGGACATCGTCATCGGGGCGTTCAGCGGCTGGGATGAATCGACGGCCACCGCCTATCTGATGAAGAACATTCTCGAAAGCAACGGTTACACGGCCAGCGTCAAGACTCTCGACGCCGCAGCGGCCTTCACCGCGACCGCCAACGGCGACGTCGACGTCTTGACCGACGTGTGGTTGCCGACGACACACAAGACCTACCTCGACAAGTACGGACCGCAGCTCACATCGCTGGGCTGCTGGTACGACAGCGCCAAACTGACCATCGCGGTGAACAGTTCGTCGCCGGCCAAGTCGATCGCTGACCTCAAGACGATGGGCGGCGACTACGGCAACACCCTCGTCGGTATCGAGCCGGGCGCCGGCGAGACCGCGGTGGTCAAGAACGACATGATCCCCGCGTATGGTCTGGAGAATCTCACCTTCCGTACCTCGTCGACGGCGGCCATGCTCGCGTCGCTGAAGAAGGCGGAGGCCGACGGGTCGAATGTTGCTGTGACACTCTGGAAGCCCCACTGGGCGTACTCGGCGTTCGACATTCGTGATCTCGAGGATCCGAAGGGCGCCATGGGCGGCAAGGAAGGCATCTGGAACTTCGCGACCAAGGGATTCGACGAACAGTCACCCAAGGCCGCTCAGCTGTTCCACAACCTCATCCTCCCGGATGCGGAGCTGTCCCAGCTCGAGGATCTGATGACGCAGAAGTACGGCGGAATCAATCCGGAGGGGGCCGTGAACGAATGGCTGAACTCCCATCCTGAGTTCGCGACTCAGCTCGTCAGTGGCTCGTTGAAGTAACCATTCGCGTCCCGCCGCCCCGGTCGTCACGACGACGGGGGCGGCGGCCGTTTGTGGGGACGGGTGCGCGTCGACGAATGCCCGACCTCGAGGTGCAGTTGCTGTCGATCGTGCCGAATGGCCGGCAACGTAAGCGGGACGTGGGCATCAGCTACACCCGGGGGAGTGGTCGGCTGGATAATCCAGGCGAGTCCGGCTCCTGGTGTAGCTGGTGCACGCAGTAGCGGTATGGGAACTGATCCCCATCGAGCGAACGCTTTTCGAGGGACGCAACTCGTCCCGCGAGCGAGGCGAGGAGCTGGGGTGATGGCCCGCAGACGCCCGTGCGGACGTCGTCTGGACGGTTCGGCACGTGGATACGCAGCCGGTTTGCCAGGGCACCCTCATCAGTGCCAGCCTCAGGTAGACGCTCCCACGGGCGTCATGACAATTGAAAATCCGGCCGTGGTGCCCTGCGACATCCAAGACGATCCCTCGCCGGGGCACGTGATGCCGATTGAGGGAAAGGATCACCGTAGATCGTGGTAACTCAAACAGCAACCGGTTCTGTCGACGTTTATCGCACACGTTTGGCGGAGCACAGCCAGATCGAGCCGCGACCGCATCCTGTGGTGTGGGGGAGCATGAACAATTCGGGCCCGCTCTCGGGCCCGGAACTGCGCAGGTACGACGAGCGTGGCTATCACACCGTGTCGTCGGTGCTCGACAGCGCGGACATCCGCCGCTGCCTCGACGACGTGCATACGATCACCGATCGTCTCGGGGAGGACGACCGGGTGATCCGGGAGAGCACGAGTGGGGACGTCCGTTCGCTGTTCGCCGTCCACCAGCTCAGTGACGTTGTGGCGGAGATTGTTTCGCGCCCAGAGGTCATCGGCGTGGCGCAGCAGATCCTCGACGATGAGGTCTACGTGCACCAGAGCCGCGTGAACCTGAAGCCCGGATTCGCAGGTGGTCCGTTCTATTGGCACTCCGATTTCGAGACGTGGCACGCAGAGGACGGCATGCCTGCGCCGCGCGCGTTGAGTGTCTCGATCGCGTTGACGCCCAACTATTCTCACAACGGGTCCCTGATGATCATCCCTGGCTCGCACAAGCGGTTCGTGAGCTGTGTCGGTGCGACGCCGAAGGCGTACCACCGGGAGTCGCTCGTGTCCTACCGTCCGCCCTTCGGCACGCCGGAGGAGTCAGACGTGACAGAGCTCTCCGACGAGCTCGGTATCGACACGATCGTCGGGGGTGAGGGGTCGGCCCTCTACTTCGATTCGAACTGCATGCACGCTTCGGCGGGGAACATCACGCCGTACCCGCGCAGCAATCTGTTCGTCGTGTTCAACGCGAAATCGAATGCGCTGCAGGACCCGTACGGTGCCGCTGCGCCACGGCCCGATCATCTGGCCCACCGCTGACGGGCGTTGATCGAGCACGGTGAGTCCGGCCCCATCTGGTCCCTGAGGAGCGAGCGTGCGAGCGTCACGGGACCCTCGCTCCTCAGGGGCCGATGGGATCATGATGGGTCCGACCTGGTCGACAGACGTCACCGATCGTGTGTGAAACGCCGATCCTCGACCAAGGCCGCCTCAGCGAGAACGGCCTCCTCTTCGACGGTCGGTACCTGCCGAACAGCATCTTCGGCGTCTCGGCGCTCGTGCGAAACGGGTTGTTCCTCTTCGATGTCCGCATCCGACAGAGCGGTGTGCACCGTGGTGAGCACGAGTGCGCCGACCATCGCGACCACGGCGGCGAGCACGAACGGCACTCGCGCGTCGTAGTGCTCCACGAGACGACCCGCCGCGTAGGGCGCCAAGCCGCCGCCGATGAAGCGCACGAAACCGTAGGTTGCCGACGCCACCGGCCGCGGGACCGGGGCGATGCTCATGACCGCCGTGGTGACCAGCGTGTTGTTGAGGCCGACCACGATGCCTGACGCGATGACGGCACCGATGACCACCCATCGATTGTCCGACCAGATCCCGATGATCAGGCACAGCACCGCCATGACACCGAGTGCGCCGTACAGGGTCTTGGGAGTCCCGAAGCGCGACTTGAGAAGTGGTGCACCGAAGACAGCGAAGAGTGCGACGAGGACGCCCCACCCGAAGAACACGAATCCCAGTTGGATCGCGGACAGGTGCATCAGGAACGGCGCGTACCCGAGAATCGTGAAGAACGCCCAGTTGTACAGCAGTCCGGTCACGCTGGTCGTTGCCAGACTGCGATGCCGTAGTGCGGCAAGCGGTTCGATGATGGACGACTTCTGTTCCGGGATGGGGGTCGGCTCCACGAACACGACGGTGGCCACGAGTGCGACCAACATGAGTACGGCGACCCCGAAGAACGGCCCCCGCCAGCTGATGGTCCCCAACAGCCCGCCGACGAGCGGGCCGGTTGCGATGCCCACACCGAGCGCGGTCTCGTAGAGCACGATCGCGCCGGCGAAGCCACCACTCGAGGCGCCGACGATGACCGCGAGCGAGGTCGCGATGAACAAGGCGTTGCCGAGTCCCCAGCCTGCGCGGAATCCGACGATCTCGTTGATCGAGCTGCTGGCGCCGGCAGCCGCCGCGAACGCGACGATCAACACCAATCCGACGATCAGCGTGCGTTTGGCGCCGATCCGGCTCGACACCCATCCCGTCACCAGCATGGCGATCGCGGTGACCACGAGGTAGCTGGTGAACAGCAGAGTGACCTGGGACGGCGTCGCGTCGAGGTCGTCGGAGATCGCCGGGAGGATCGGGTCGACGAGGCCGATGCCCATGAAGGAGATCACGCAGGCGAAGGCCACCGCCCACACCGCTCTGGGCTGCCGGAAAGCCGTGGTCATGGATGTCGAGGACATGGGTAGATAGTTACTCTATATAGATAAACTATGCAATCATCGGGACGACTCTTACACTGGGCGCCATGAGCGATTCCTCTGGCCCTGCCGTCGTCGATCACGATGAAATGGATGCCGTGTCGTCGGCCGACGTCGTGGACGAGGTGGATGAAGCGGCCGACGCGCTCTATTCGCTGCTCTCACTGTTCTTGCTGCAGCAACCGCGCGACATCAGCATGACTGCGGCGTCGACCCTGTCCACGCTGCGTCGAGAGGGTGCGCAGCGAATCACGGCACTCGCGCTCGCCCAAGGGGTGACGCAACCGTCGATGACCAATCTGATTGCGTCCCTGGAAAAATCCGGAATGGTGCAGCGGCGCGACGATCCTGCCGACGGCCGTGCCTCGCTGATCGAGCTCACCGCCAAGGGGCTCGAGTACAGCATCGGCCGCCGGCGCGGGGGCACCGAGCGGATCAGCGGTCACATCGACCGTCTGCCGGCAGAGGAGCGCGAGGCCGTCATCGCGGCGGTGCCGGCGCTACGCACGTTGGAGGACATCGTCCGCGGTATTCGCGACTGAGAACGCGCGGCCCGAGGCGTCGACGCCGCCGGTCGCCGTCATCCGGAACGACAACGGCCCATCCGGGATATCCGGATGGGCCGTTCTCAATTGATCAGCGGATCAGGACACGGCAGTGTTCTTGCCGAATCCGAGTCCGAGGTCGGCGGTGTTGCGTTGGCCGGAAACGACCTTGACCTGGGTGGCGGCGGGTTCGTACATGTTGGCCACGATGGTGAACTGGGCGTC